>CAMLGD010000063.1 GCA_946479405.1 uncultured Vogesella sp. | reverse complement strand
TGGCGCGAGTGGGACCTGCTGTCCCGCGAGAAGCTGCTGGCCTATGCCGAGAAGCACGGTATTCCGGTAGAGGCCAAGCACAAGGGCGGTGGCGCACCGTACTCCATGGACGCCAACCTGCTGCACATCTCCTACGAAGGCCGTCACCTGGAGAACCCGTCTGCCGAGGCAGAGGAAGCCATGTGGCGCTGGACCGTGTCGCCGGAAGCAGCACCGGATGTGGCAGAATACCTGGATGTCGAGTTTGAGAACGGCGACATCGTGGCGCTGAACGGCGTGCGCCTGAAGGCGCATGAAGTGCTGGTCAAGCTGAACGAGCTGGGCGGCAAGCACGGTATCGGTCGTCTGGATCTGGTAGAAAACCGCTATGTGGGCATGAAGTCCCGTGGCTGCTACGAAACCCCGGGCGGCACCATCATCCTGAAGGCACACCGTGCTATTGAGTCCATCACCCTGGACCGCGAAGTCGCGCACCTGAAGGATGACCTGATGGCCCGCTACGCCAGCCTGATCTACAACGGCTACTGGTGGGCGCCGGAGCGCAAGGCACTGCAGACCCTGATTGACTACACCCAGCAGAGCGTTAACGGCTGGGTGCGCCTGAAGCTGTACAAGGGCAATGTGATTGTGGTCAGCCGCGACTCCAAGACCAATTCGCTGTTCGACATGAACATCGCCACCTTCGACGATGATGGCGGTGCTTACAACCAGGCCGACGCCGGTGGCTTTATCAAGCTGAACGCACTGCGCATGCGCATTGCCGGCCGCCTGAACAAGTAAGCTATCTTGCGTCAAGCGAAACCGCACCCGATCGGGTGCGGTTTTTGTTTGTGCCCCGTATAATTGCGAGTTCAACCGCAACCCTGCTGAGCTGGTGTCATGAGTGAAGAGCAATTTACCAACTGGTCGATGGGCATCCTGCTGACCGGCCTGATCATTTTCATGGGTTTCATCGTCTGGGACCTGGGCAAGAAATCGCAGGCCGGCAAGTTCGGCATGTTCGTGCTGTTCCTGGTGCTGGGGCTGGGGGTGGGTGGATTCGTATTCAAGAACATTCTGGTGGAGTTCCTGATCCCGTAAGGGGTCGCCACCGCGCTGTCAGGCAGCCGCCGGCTGCCAGGAAAGGAAGCTTTACATGCCGTCGTTTGACATCGTGTCCGAGATCGACAAGGTTGAGTTGCGCAATGCCATCGACCAGTCCAACAAGGAAGTGACCAACCGCTACGATTTCAAGGGTTCCGATGCCCGTATCGAAACCGGTGACAAGACGCTTACCCTGTTTGCCGACAGTGAGTTCCAGCTGGATCAGGTCAATGACATCCTGGTGACCAAGCTGGCCAAGCGTGGCATTGACGTACGCTGCATGGACTACGGCAAGCTGGAGAAGGTGAGCGGCAACAAGGTCAAGAAGACCGTTACCGTAAAAGAGGGCCTGGAGGGTGATCTGGCGAAGAAAATCGTCAAGATGATCAAGGATGCCAAAATCAAGGTGCAGGCCGCCATCCAGGGTGAGGCGGTGCGAGTCACCGGCGCCAAGCGCGATAACCTGCAGGAAGTAATTGCCCTGCTGCGCAAGGAAATCGTGTCCGATATGGAAGGCGGTTTCCCGCTGCAGTTCAACAACTTCCGCGATTAAGCGCAGGCCAGCCAACGTTGGCCGCAGTGGTGCGCAAGCATGCTTGCGACCGCTAGGCGCGAATGCTTGGCACGTGAGGAAGGCAACAAATGGCCGGAGAGAAATCTCCGGCCATTTGTTTTGGCTGGGGCATTGCGCCATATTTGGGGCGATCCTGCTCCCGTGGTGGCATCAACACGTGCAGCCGTGGCTCAGGCGGCAATCTGCATCTTGCCGCTCAGCGCTGCGCAGCTACTGTGGATCTCCTGGATCAGGGCATTGATGGCGGGCGAAGACGGGCAACCCTGGCGCTGGGTGAGGCCGATGGCCCGCCGGGTGTCCCCCAGATCAATCGGCAGCGATACGATCAGGCCGTTGCGGATTTCGTAATGCAGTTGCTGGGGCGAGCAGGCGGTAATCAGCTCGCTGTTGAGCAACAGGCTGCGTACCAGCGCCAGATCCCCCGTTTCGACCGATGGTGCCGGGCTGTCATTGCGCAACCTGGAAAACGCTTGCTCCCAGACCTGGCGGGCCGGGGAGTCCTGCCGCGGCAGGATCCAGCCCGCCTCGCCAAGCTGTTCCAGGCTGGTAGCGCGTTGCTTGGTTAATGGATGACCGGCGCGGCAGAAAACGCCCACTTCGTCCATGAACAAGGTGTGGCAATCATAGTGTTCGCTGCCTTCGCCATGGCGCAGTGCACCGAAGATAAAGTCGATGTCGCCACAGCGCAGCCCTTTGGCCAGCTCGGCAAACGGGCTTTCATAAGTACGAATCCTGAGCCCCGGATACTTGTCCAGTGTTCTGGCAATGGCGGCGGGCAACAGCCGCGTCCGGCATAGCGGCAAGGCGCCGATGGTAACGGTGCCGCTCAGCGACCCTTGCAGTGCCGACAGGTCGGCCTGGATGTGGCGGATTTCAGCAAACGCACGCTTGGCATGCAGCAACAGCTTGGCCGCAGCGTCGGTGGTGACCAGTCCCTGTGCCATGCGCTGGAACAACTGCTGCCCAATGGCTTCTTCCAGTCGGCCCAGCGCCATTTGCACGCCGGATTTGCTCAGGCCCAGCAGCTGGCACACCGCGGTAATCTGGCCGTGTTCGGCCAGGCTGATAAAGATGCGCAGCTTATTGCCGCTCATCAGCAGCTGTGCCAGTGATGATGGGTCAATGCCGCCCACTTTGTGCCGCACCAGTTCTTCCGCCGCGGCGTGTACTTCCTGATGAATGCGCAGCGCGCGCTGATACACCACTTCGCCACTGTTGTTGAGCAGCATGCCGCGTGGGCGGCGTTCGAACAGCTCGACCCCTAGCTGCGTCTCAAGCTGCCCCAGTGCGCGGGTTACTGCCGAGGGTGCCTTGAACACGCGTTCCGCAGCCCGGGAAATGCTCATTGTCTGGGCAATGGCCATGAAAGCACGCAGATAGCGCAGGATGTCTTCGTTCGGATTGTATGAATACATAGAGTGGCTACTTCCATCCGGGGCAAGGTGGGGAGTGCTGGTGTGGCCAGCTGGCAGTGGACACATGCGGCGACCGGGATGGATTTTGCTTGCCCGTGATGATTCAGTGCAGATGTCAAAACTATTTTGGTGATAACTTCAAGTTATCAATAGGTGTCGAGGGATGTGGCCGTGAAGCTGAATACGCTAAAGGCGCTGGTGATGGCGGTAGAGGAGGGCAGTCTGCGCGCGGCCGCCCGGCGGTTGCAGATTTCGCAGCCAGCACTCAGCAAGATGGTGCGCGAACTGGAGCTGGAGCTGGCGGCACCGCTGTTGCAGCGCTCCTCGCGCGGGGTCGAGCCCACGGCCGAGGGCAAGGTGTTGTACGAGCGGGCTGTACGCGCCTGCCGTGAACTGAATGCCGCGGTGGATGAAATCCAGCAGCTGGGCGGACATATGGTGGGCAGCCTGCATATCGGCGCGGTGCCGCTGGCGGTGATGCTGCTGATTCCGGAGCTACTGCGCACCTTTGTGCCGGCTTTCCCCGATATCCGCCTGCGCATCAGCGAGGAGCTGTACGTCGCCCAGCTGGAAAAGCTGCGCACCGGCGACATGGACGTGATTGTCGGCGGTATTCCGGACGACCTGGCGCTGGGCGAGTTTTTTGCCGAACCGCTGCTGCAGACCTGCATGGTGCCCACCGCGCGCAAGGGTAGTGCCTGGTTGGCCGCAACAGCACTGTCCGATCTGCAGCAGGCACCGTGGGTCTATACCGGGGCCGACTTCGGCATGGGCTATGCCAGAACGTTGTTCGAAAAGCACGGTTTGCCGTTTCCAACGCGCGGCGCCACGGTCAACTCCACGCTGGCCATGCTGTCGCTGGTGTCGGCCAGCGATTATGTCGCGCTGATGCCGCGCCAGATCGCGTGCCAGCCGCTGTTCTCCCAGTTCATTTCCATCATCGACATTCAGGAGCAGGGGCTGCCACTGCATGTCGGGGCCATCCTGCGCCCCGAATCTGTGCTGCAGCCGCTGATGCGGCAACTGATCAGCCATCTGCACCGGGCCGCGCATCATATTGCGCAACATGAAGTGCTGTAAGGCATTGATGCCCGACGCCGCGCCCGGCAAGGTTGGCCGCAGCGGATCACAAAATCAGAATGCACCATCACAAAGCGGCAACGGCGGCCAGAATTGTTGACCCTATAGTTATCGACACAACGATAACGAGGAGAACAGCATGGCCGACGACCGCTCCGCCTGCGGCGATCTGCGCCGCTTGCCCTGCGTCTGGATGCACGGTGGCACATCCAAGGCGGCGGTTTTTTATGCCCGTGATCTGCCGGCGGCCCCCACCGAGCTGGATGCCAACGAGCCATTCAAGCAACAACTGGCGGTGATACGGCTGGCACTTGGCCCGAGCATAGGGCAGGGCGGTGTCAGCAACAAAGTCGTCCCCAAGATGACCCTGCTGTCCCTTCCGCTGGCTGGCGGCGCTATCCATACCGGTACCTTTATTTCCAGAAAATGTCACGACGCTATCGGCGTGCTGGGGGCAGCCGCGGAGGTCACCGCCTGCGCCGAAGCCGGCCCGCTGTGCGATGGACGGGTGCAGCTGGCCGAGCGGTCGGAGATTTCGGTCGAGCATCCCGGCGCTGAGTTCACCATCCGCCTGCGTCCCGGTCGCAAGGGCATCCCCGCTGCCCTGTTGCGTACCGCACGGCCGCTGTTCCGCGACGAAGTGCTGATTCCCTGAGATTTTTTGAAGTTCTCCGGCAACGACCGGGGCTATTTGAATCGGGCGTAACCGATCACAACACATACAAGAGAAAATGGAGCGCTTAGCTATGAGCCAAACAGCTGTTCTGGATGTCCGGGAGTTCATCAACGACCGGAAGATGTCTGCCTACCAGTGGTTACTGGTGGTGCTGTGTTTCCTGATTGTGGCCGTCGATGGCATGGACGTGGCCATCATGGGTTTTGTCGCCCCCAGCATTCTGGCCGAATGGGGCATTGCCAAGCCGGCGTTCGGTCTCGTGATGGGTGCCGCGCCGATCGGCCTTGCTATCGGCGCCTTGCTGGCGGGCTCGTCGTCGGACTGGTTCGGCCGCCGCAAGGTATTGTTGAGCTCGGTGCTGGCATTCGGCCTGGCAACACTGGCCACCGCGCATGCTAACAGCCTGCAGAGCATGGCCGTACTGCGCTTTGTCACGGGCCTGGCACTGGGCGCGGCGATGCCGAACGCAAGTACGCTGATGGCCGAATACGTGCCGGAACGTATCCGCTCCACCGTGATCGCCGCCATGTTCACCGGCTTTAACCTTGGCTCGGCCGCCATCGGCTTCGTCGCCGCCTACCTGACGCCGCACTTCGGCTGGCAGAGTGTGCTGACCTTCGGTGGTGTGTTGCCATTGCTGCTGTTGCCGTTCCTGTATCTGTTCCTGCCGGAGTCGGCACGCTATCTGGTGGTACGCAATGCACCGACAGAGCGTATCCGCCGTGAGCTGGCGCGGGTCTCCCGCACCGGTCTGGCGCAGTGGCAGCGTTTCGAGCTCAAGGAAGCGCAAGTCGCGGCCAAACAGCCGCTGGCCGTGCTGTTTTCCCGTGGCTACACCGTGCGCACCCTGTGCCTGTGGCTGACTTACTTCATGGGGCTGCTGGTGATTTATCTCAGTACCAGCTGGCTGCCCACCATGATGAAGGACGCCGGCCTGTCGATTGACCGCGCCTCCACGCTGACCGCCATGTTCCAGCTGGGTGGCACCCTGGGTGGCCTGCTGGTGGGTGTGGCCATGGATCGTGCCGGCGCCAGCCGCGTGATCAGCCTGTCCTACCTGCTGGGCGGCGCGGCCTTGGTCCTGTTTGCCATGACCGGCTTGACCTCCGCCTGGATCGTACCGGTGATCCTGTTTACCGGTTTCTGCCTCAGCGGTGCACAAACCGGCCTGAATGCCTACGCACCCGGCTGCTACCCGACCATCGCCCGCGCCACCGGCGTGAGTTGGATGCTGGGCATGGGCCGCTTCGGCAGCATTTTGGGTTCTTCCATCGGCGGCCTGCTACTGAGCCTGGGCTGGGGTTTCGAGTCGATCTTCCTCACTCTGGCCGTACCCGCCACCATCGCCGCGCTGGCGATTCTGGGCAGCCGCAACCGCGATACCACCGTCTGAACCACCCGCCACCGGCAAGACCCGGCGGCCGTTGGCCGCCTTCGTAGAAAGAAACGCATCATGGCAACCATTATTGGCGGCATCGCCTGCTCACATACTCCTACCATCGGCTTCGCCGTAGATCGCAACAAACAGGACGACCCGGTGTGGGCGCCGATCTTCGAGGCCTTCCAGCCCATCAAGCACTGGCTGGCCGAGAAGCAGCCGGACGTGCTGTTCATGATCTACAACGACCACGTCACCTCGTTCTTCTTTGACCACTACTCGGCGTTCACCCTGGGGGTGGACAGCAGCTACCAGGTGGCAGACGAGGGCGGCGGCCCGCGCGAGCTGCCGCCGGTGGCCGGCCACGCCGAGCTGGCGCGCCACGTTGGCGCCAGCCTGATGGCGGCGGAGTTCGACATGTCCTTCTTCCAGGACAAGGCACTAGATCACGGCTGCCTGTCGCCGCTGTCCATGCTCAACAACAGCCGTACAGCCTGGGATACCCCGATCGTGCCGCTGGCAGTGGGGGTGCTGCAGTTCCCGGTGCCATCGGCCGCTCGCTGCTACAAGCTGGGCAAGGCGTTGCGCGATGCCATCGAGAGCTATCCGCAGGACCTGAAGGTGGCCATCGTTGCCACCGGTGGCCTGTCGCACCAGGTGCATGGTGCGCGCTGCGGTTTCAATAACACCGAATGGGATCTGCAGTTCCTGGCGCTGTTCGAGAAAGACCCGCAGGCGCTGACCCGCCTGACCCTGGCCGACTACGCCGAGCTGGGTGGCATGGAAGGCGCGGAGGTGATTATGTGGCTGATCATGCGCGGTGCGCTGTCCGCTCAGGTGCGCAAGGTGCATCAGTCCTACTACCTGCCGTCGATGACCGGCATCGCTACCGCCATCTATGAAAACGCCGACGTGGTGCTGCCCAAGGCGCGTACCGCCGATCTGCGCCACGCCATGGAGCGCGAGCTGGCCGGTGCGGAACAGCTGGCCGGCACGCATCCGTTCACGCTGGAAACCAGTCACCGCGCCTACCGTTTGAATCGCTACCTGCACGACATGATCCATCCGGCACACCGCGAACTGTTCCTGGCTGACCCAGCGGCATCGTTTGCTGCGGCCAACCTTAGCGCCGAAGAACAGCGCATGCTGCGCGAGCGCGACTGGGATGCTCTGATCCGCTACGGCTGCATTTTCTTCGGGCTGGAAAAGCTGGGCGCGGTGGTTGGCGTGTCCAACCTGCATATCTATGCCGCCATGCGCGGCCAGACGCTGGAAGCGTTCCAGGCTACCCGCAACGCGCCAAATGCCCTGTACTCGGTCACCGGCAAGCAGGGCGGCGGCGAAGGTTGGGATCAGCAAGCTACCCGGGCGGCAAGGGCATAGCATGATCATCAATATCCCGCTGATCTGCGCCAGCGCGCAGCAGAGCCCGGGCGCCGAAGTGATTGCCGGGGTGGACGGCGTGGTGGTGTCGCCGGCGCTTGAGCAGCAGCTGGCCGATGCGACCGAGAGGCGCGCCAAGCAAGCTCGCCAGCATGCTGGGCGAAGGCATGCGCCCGATGCGTGAGCAGCTGGCCAAGGCCAGTCTGCGTTACATCGATTGACAACCCTCCTGCGGCCGGGCGAGGCGGGGCCACCACCTCGTCCGCGTCGCTTTACATATGCAAGAGGACGCCATGCAGGATAGTCGCAGCGTGTTGACCGAACCGTCGGTACTGTTCGGAATGGAGTGTTTTCAGCTGGGGGCGACCACTGGCAAGGCCATCGTGCTATTGCATGAAATCTTTGGTATCACGCCTTATATGCGCCGATTGGCGGCTTTCTACGCGGTACTGGGCTACAGCGTCTATGTGCCGGCGCTGTTCCAGCGCCTGGTCAGTGGTTTGGTGCTGGACTACGAAACCGATGGCGAGTTGGGCAAGGAGCTGCTGGCGCGGCTGGATCTCGATGCGCTGACGGCGGATCTGCAGACTTTTGTCGCCGCCGTCCGGCAGCAACACGGCAGGGTGGGCGTGGTCGGTTTCTGTCTGGGTGGGCGACTGGCCTACCGCTTGAGCACCCGTGGCGTAGCGGACTGCGCGGTAGCGTTCTACGGCGGGCGCATTCATGAAGACCTGCCGGCATGGGGGCTTAACCGTTGTCCGTTGCAACTGCATTACGGCAAGGACGATGCCATGATTCGCCCGCGCGATGTGGAGACCGTACTGGCGTATCTCGGCCGCCAGGCCTCCAGCTATATCTATCCGGACAGCGGGCATGGCTTCTGCTGTACCGATCGCAACACCTTCAGCCAAGCGGCCAGCGCCGAGGCTGCGGCCAACGTTATCCAGTTTTTGCGCCGGCATCTGTAGTCCCGGCTGGTAGCCGTGCGCATGGCCGGCATGGGGGTTCATTCGCTGCCGCCGTCGCCACATGGCGTGCCGGCCGCTGCGGTTTTGGCGTAGTCGTACCAGCCCGGCCACGTGGTTGCGGTTAGCGCATCCGCCCCAGGCAGGCCAACACTGCGTGCCTGCAGCGGTTTCTCTCCCTTTTCTCTCTGTCAGCGCTGCCATTCAGGCAGGGCTGCAGCCTGCCATCGCCCAGTGCCGGCATCGTCACCGCCCCATTCCGTACAAGGTTGGCCGCAGCCTGCATGGCAGGCCTATTCCTCTGTTTTGCCACAGGGCAACGCCCGTCCTGGCGTGCGGCTGCGTACGGTTATGCAACATGTCTGCCGCTCAAGACCATGCCGATTGCCCTCGCCAACGCGAAGTCCGGTTGGCGAGGGTAGTCGATCCACATATCCCCGCTTGGCTACGCCATTTGTATAAGGGGGCTTCTGGCCAAGTGCAGAGGTGTCCTCCTTCATTGGTACAGCATTGTGCATTACCAAAAGTATGTGAAAGGGTGCAGAAAATGTAACTGGCCATCGGGAGGAGACTTGATACGCTGTAGTTAAGCATTACACACAGATGACGGCAGTTTTCTTGTAGCGGGTAACGAGCCTGTAATTGTGTGGTTTGCGCTGCTTGCAACGTTTGCTTTCGATTGATTCACCTCTATGCAGTGCCGGCAGATTGGGGTTTTTGCCAAAACCGGTTCGTCGGGCCAAGGCTGCATGAAGTGGATGATACGTAGCGAAAGTATCAATTTCTTGAACTTGCAAATTGGGATAAAAGAATGACCCCAAATCTGAAGTGTGCACTGGACGATGTAGCGCGTTCAGCTGCAATAGAGGAGGCCGTATTGCCTGTGACGGCATCCGGGGCCGATGTTCTTACGGTCAAAAATCTTTCGAAGATATTTGGACCAAAACCTGAACGGGCAGCAGAGCTGCTGAAAAAAGGTCTTGGTCGTAATGAAGTTTTCGAAAAAACCGGCAATATGGTGGCGGTAAATGACGTAAGCCTCAGCGTCAAAGCCGGTGAGATTTTCGTCATTATGGGGCTGTCCGGTTCGGGTAAATCTACCCTGGTGCGTCTTCTCAATCGTCTGATCGAACCTACCTCTGGCAAGGTAATTCTGGAAGGACGTGACATTGCACCGATGTCGACGGCGGAATTGCGGGATGTTCGCCGTAAAAAAATGGCCATGGTGTTCCAGTCTTTTGCACTGCTGCCAAACCGTACAGTGCTGGACAATATCGCTTACGGCCTTGAAGTGTCTGGCATGAAAAAGGCCGAGCGTTACGAAATTGCCAGAGCCGCACTGACCCGCGTCGGGCTGGGTTCATATGAAAAACTGTTCCCGAGCGAGCTTTCTGGTGGCATGCAGCAACGTGTCGGTCTGGCGCGTGCGTTGGCAGTAAATCCGGCTGTGCTGCTGATGGACGAGGCTTTCTCTGCCTTGGATCCACTCATCCGTTCCGAAATGCAAAACGAGCTGCTGCGCCTGCAGCGTGAAGAGCAGCGGACAATTGTCTTTATTTCCCATGATATTGAAGAAGCCATCAAGATTGGTGGTCGTATCGGCATCATGAAAGACGGCTGTCTGATTCAGGTGGGTACGCCCGCTGAGCTGATTCACTCCCCGGCCGACGATTATGTCCGCGACTTTTTCCGGCACGTGGATATTTCCCGCTTCCTCAAAGCATCCAGCATGCTGACCAAGGTGGAAAAAGGCCTGATTTCCTGTGATGTGAATGCCCAGGCAGATAAATACCTCAATCAGCTTATCGATAGTGGTGCCGAATGTGGTTACGTTTGCGATGAAAACGGCCGTTTCCACGGTTGTGTGACGCCGGAAACACTGCATAAGACGGGTAGCAGCCCGATTCGTGATGCGTTTATCAAGGGAACCAACGCGGTTACGCTCGATGCCGATTTGCACCAGTTGGCCGCCATTTCATTAAGCCAGGAACATGATGTACCTGTGGTGGATGCAGCAGGAAATCTTGCCGGTGTTGTTTCCTGCCGCACGATCCTCAAACAGGTAATGGAACGGAGGGGCGTATGAACTCGTCAATTATCGGTAAGTTTGTTGAGCAAAGCGTCAACTACCTGTTTCTCCATTTCAGAGGCGGTTTCGATGCTTTTTCTGCAGCACTCGATAGCGTAATCAAGCTGCTGGAGGATGGGCTGGGTGCCGTGCCATTCGCCGCAATGCTGGTTTTCCTGGTGGCGATCGCTCTTTGGCGCCGCGGTGTAGCCTTTGCCATTTTTGTTGGCTTGGCGCTGGAAGCAATCCAGTACATGGGATTGTGGACACAGACTGTATCGACACTGGCACTGGTTATTGCCGCCACCTTCTTCAGTCTGGCGCTAGGCGTACCAATGGGTATCTGGGGTGCGCGTAATAACCGGGTCGAAGTCATTCTGCGTTCGCTGCTGGATTTCATGCAGACCATGCCTGCGTTTGTTTACCTGATTCCGGCCGTTATTTTGTTCGGTCTGGGACGGGTGCCCGCAGTAATTGCCACCATCGTTTTTTCCATGCCGCCGGTAGTACGACTCACCACACTGGGTATTCGCCAGGTACGGGAAGAGCTGCTTGAGGCAGGCCGTTCTTTCGGCAGCACCGATGCTCAGTTGCTGTGGAAGATCCAGTTGCCCAATGCGCTGCCTTCCATTATGGCCGGTGTGAACCAGACCATCATGATGGCGCTTTCCATGGTGGTGGTGGCTTCCATGATTGGTGCCGGTGGGTTGGGTGAATATGTATTGAGCGGTATTCAGCGACTGGATATCGGTATCGGTTTTGAAGGCGGGCTTGGTGTCGTATTGCTGGCTATCGTATTGGATCGCCTGACCGAGAGCTTTGGTGTCAAAGCAAAAAAATCAAAGCCGGCAAGTCGTATCAGCAAGGCTGGTTCCGGTGAAAAAGCATAATTAGCACTGGAAAATAATTACTCCACTGCAGTTTTGTTGTGTGTCATGGCTGTATTGCAGGAGTAGTTGGTGGCGATGCAGTTATATTTTGACTGTATCTACCGCAGTAGGTAGTACGGAGTTTGTAGTAAGAACGGTCAATTAAACAGATCGTGAAATTTTAAAAATTCTGTAGTCACAAAGGAGAACCACATGAAGAATAAATCGCTTCTTGGCAAGAAGCTGGCAGTGTCGATGGCCATGGCTTTTGGCGTCGCATTCGCTCCTGCTGCTTCCGCTGCGGAACCGGTTAAGTTGGCCGTAACGAACTGGGCAGACGTTTTGTCCGTGGCCAACGTTGTCAAATACGTACTTGAGACCAAACTGAATCAGCCGGTGCAGTTTGTGCAAGCAGCTATCGGTATTCAGTACCAGGGTGTTGCCCGTGGTGATCTGGATATCATGGTTGGTGGTTGGCTGCCGGTAACACACGGCACCTACTACGAAAAATATAAAAACGATATGGATGATGTGGGCATCATCTATACCGGTGGTAAAAATGGTTGGGTAGTGCCGGATTATGTTCCGAAGTCTCTGGTGTCGTCGATTGCCGACCTGAACAAGCCGGAAGTAAAGAGCAAACTGAATGGCATCATTCAGGGTATCGAGCCGGGCAGCGGTGTAACGCAAGCCTCTCAAAATACGGTGAAGGCGTATAACCTGGCTGGTTATAACCTGCAGACTTCCAGCGAGGCCGGCATGCTGGCTGGCGTATCGCGCGCCTATCAGTCCAAACAATGGATCGTCGCCACGGTCTGGAGCCCGCACTGGTTGTTCCAGAAATGGAAAATGCGCTACCTGGACGATCCTAAGGGCACCATGGGCGGCGAAGAGAAGATTCATGCCTTTGCTTCCAAACAGTTTGCTGGCAAGTTCCCGCGCGCAAATGTCTTCATGAAGAAATTCAAGATGACACTGGCGGATGTGGAAGCCATCGAATTCGAAGGCAACAATACTAACGACTATGCGACCGCGGCGAAAAAATTCGTTGATGCGCATCCGGATAAATTGAAAGCCTGGCTGCAGCAATAACGTTGGTTCGGCTCTCCACGATGCTTTCGTGGAGAGCCATGTATTCCCCATGCCTCCAATGGCTTGAAGATTTTCAAGATAGTGGCCGGTAATACTTTGGCTTGAGTGGACTACTTTGCACGCTGGCTTCCGGAGTATCCCTGTGAAAGAGAACTCGCGCTTTTTTTCTGAAACACTTATGAGTCGCGACCCGGTTATCGCATCCGAGATTGCGCTGGAGTTACGGCGCCAACAGACTCAGATCGAATTGATCGCGTCAGAGAATCTCGTGTCTGCAGCGGTGATGGAAGCGCAGGGTACCGTACTGACCAACAAGTATGCCGAGGGCTATCCATCCCAGCGCTATTACGGTGGTTGCGAGCACGTGGATCGGGTGGAGGCATTGGCGATCGACCGCTGCAAGGCCTTGTTCGATGCCGAGTATGCCAACGTTCAACCACACTCGGGCACACAAGCCAATGGCGCCGTACTGCTGGCATTGCTGCAGCCTGGCGATACCATTATGGGAATGTCGCCAGATGCCGGCGGCTATCTCGCTCACGGTGGCGGGCCGGCACCGGCCGGCAAATGGTTCAACGTCGTGCAATATGGCGTGGACCCCGATACCTTGCGTATCGATTATGAACAAGTACGTCGCCTGGCCACAGAAGAACGGCCCAAGCTTATCATCGCTGGTTGCTCTGCTTATCCGCGGACACTCGATTTCGCGGCCTTCCGTGAAATAGCAGACAGCGTAGGTGCCATATTGATGGTGGATATGATGCATATCGCCGGTATCGTTGCTGCCGGTAAGCACCAGAATCCACTGCGCTTTGCCGATGTCGTCACCTCGACGACACATAAAACACTTCGTGGTCCACGGGGTGGTTTTATTCTCACCAATAATGCCGATATTGCAAAAAAAATTGACGCTGCAGTATTCCCGGGCCTGCAGGGCGGGCCACTCATGCATGTTATTGCCGGTAAAGCCGTCGCTTTTGGCGAAGCATTACGCCCGGAATTCCTGAATTATATCGAGCAGGTATTGCGTAATGCGCAGGCGCTCAGCCATGTGCTTTCTGCTGGTGGTCTGAGTCTGGCCACTGGCGGGACAGACAATCATTTGATCCTGATTGATCTGCGTAACAAACATATTAATGGCGATCAGGCGGAAATGGCATTGGAGCGTGCTGGCATCATTTGCAATAAAAATGTTTTCCCCTTCGATATGGCTGATCAGACGGTGGCCCCGGGTATAGGGCTGGGCACGCTTGCCGGTACCAGTCGTGGCTTTGGTGTCGCGCAGTTTGAAGAAATTGGCGCAATGATTGTAGAGGTGCTTGCCGCTCTTGAGCGGGAGCCATCAGGTGATGATCAGGTTGAACGCCTGGTGCGCAGTCGGGTTAGGGATTTGTGCAGCCAATTTCCGATCTATCCCTATTCAGAGGTGCACATTTAATTTCACAGCCAGCAGAAAACGATCTGTAAGCGCCATCTGATTTTTGCTGATGTGGTTAGGCGTGACACCATTTTGGGTGTCGCAGGGCCTTTTTTGTCTTTTAAACAGCCAAATTTTCTTCCCCTCAAAGTTAGTAACGCGTATTTCACCGTGGTCGCTGGGGTCACGCTCACCGTCCTGTTGATCGACAAGACCGGTCGCCGTGTGCTGACGGTACCGCCGCAGTGGTGGTGCATGGTGTTCCTCGCGATCATCGGCTTGTGGGTTGACGCACCGCCGGTGGTCGCACTGGTACTGTTCCTGGCCTTCTCGTTCTTCAACGCAGGGTTCAACACGCTGACCAGCATCTACCCTGGTGGGGTCTTCCCAACTGAGGTATGCGGGATCGGAACGGGGCTTGCTGCCGCCTTCAGTCGGATTGGGGCCGGCCTTGGCACGTCCTTGCTGCCGTGGTTCATGACGAACTTTGGCACCTCAACGTCGATGTTGATCGCCGCCGGCATCGCCACTGTCGGGGCTGGGTTGTCACAGAGCTCCGAGACGAAGGGAAAGAGCCTCAACGAGACGGCCGCAGGGTATTCGCACTAGGCGAACCCTCAACCTGCACCACTTCGCAGGGTCTGCCAATGGGCGGGTCTTTTTTTGTGTGTGGGGTCGTGCTCGTCGATACACACTTTACGGCGGCTCCATCTCCTCTCGCTTCATTTAGGCAAACGCCTTGCACCCGTGACGTATTACCAAAAGTAGGCGAAAGGGTGCAGGAAATGTAACTGGAAGCTGAGTGCAGACTTGATACGCTTAAGTGAAGCATTACACACCGATGACGAGTGTTTTTGAAAGCGCTTCCCCTGCGGTTAGTAGAGTGCAGCGGCGGTGAAACACTTGATGACCCTCGGCGAAGGCATCTTGAGTAGCGTTTGCTAAGGCAAGGGTGGCGTGCTTGCTCATAACCACATGTTATCCATTCTATGGAAAAAAGGTCGATTGTATCCGCCTGGTAGCCTATCTAGGCTCCGAGAATTGGAAACAAACCATAAAAGAGACTACGGAATGACAAGAGTAACTTCCACTCCTGCCGATGACCAGACATGTGGCTGGTTTCATCTAAGTAAGCCTCGTCGGGCAAAGTCGAGCCATTTTGGAAAGACTGAGGCTCGTTGGGTGGTGGTTGGTGCTGGTTTTACCGGTCTTGCGGCTGCTCGGCAATTAGCCCTCAATTTCCCGGATGATGAAATTGTTCTCATTGAAGCGCAAGAGGTTGGTTTTGGATCCTCGGGCAGGAATGCCGGTTTTGCAATTGACCTCCCTCACGATATTGGTGCAGATGACTATATCGGCGATATTGAAACAGCGAAAACCAGTCTGAAACTGAATCTGGCTGGTCAGACCATTCTTAAATCCCTAGTCGAAAAACACCAGATAGATTGCCAGTTTCGGCCCTCTGGGAAATACCAAGCGGCAATCGAAGATCGCGGCGTTGCCGTGCTCGAAGCCTACCGGCGCGGCCTCGATAAACTCGGGCAACCCTACGAAATGATCGAAGGGA
>CAMLGD010000062.1 GCA_946479405.1 uncultured Vogesella sp. | reverse complement strand
AACGGTAGCGCACCTCTCAGAGACAAGGCCCGCCAATTGGCGGGCCTTTTGTTTGCGGCTCTGTATCCTGCACCTGCCGACGGGGCCACTCGATAACAAGGCCGGCGAAGACACCAGACCAGTGCGGCGGCGCATGTCAGGCCGCACGCCGGATACACCTCGCAGCCAAATTCAGCGCCCTGCCAGCAGCCGCAGTACCGCCGGCTCAGATTTCAAAATTCCAGCCCTCGCCATCCGGCCCGACCACGTGGTGCCGCTGCAGCCAGGCTTCAAGCGGCACCACCGCCATTGGCCGGGCAAACAGGAAGCCCTGCACCTGATCACAGTGCAGCCGTCGCAACTGATCCAGCTGCGCAGTCGTCTCCACCCCCTCGGCAATGGTGACGAAGCCCAGCGAACGGGCCAGGCTGACAATGGCACGCACGATGGCAATACCGCGCCCCTGCTCCAGATCCTGCACGAAACTGCGGTCGATCTTCAGCCGGTCCACCGGGAAGCGGCGCAGATAATTGAGCGAGGAATAGCCGGTACCGAAGTCATCGATTGCCAGGCACACGCCGAGATTGTGCAGCCGCTCCATCAGCCCCAGCGCATCGTCCGGGTCTTCCAGCACCACGCTTTCGGTCAGCTCCAGCTCCAGACAGCCGGCCGGCAGCGCTGCCTCGTGCAGCAGCTGCGCCACCTGCTCCACCAATTGCGGCTGGCGGAACTGCAGCGCGGACAGATTGACCGCCACCGCCGGCACCCGAATGCCGCGCTCGCGCCAGTCGCGCATCTGGCCGATCGCCTCTTGCAGCACCCACATGCCGATCGGCACGATCAGGCCGCTTTCTTCCGCCAGCGGAATGAACTCCGCCGGCGAGATCATGCCCAGCTCGGGGTGCATCCAGCGCAACAGCGCCTCCACTCCTACCAGCTGGCCCTGCATATTGCACTGCGGCTGGTAGTAGAGCTGCAGTTCGCGCTTGTCCAGCGCGCGGCGCAGCTCGGCCTCCAGCTTCAACCGCGCCGCCGAACGCTGCTGCATCTGCGCGGTAAAGAAGCGGAACGTGCTGCGCCCTTCGGCCTTGGCACGGTACATGGCGGCATCGGCGGCGCGCAGCAGTTCTTCCAGCGTGCTGCCATCCACCGGCGCCATGGCAATGCCGATGGACGGCGTGCTGATCAGCTCGTAGCCGCTGAGGTAGTACGGTGCCGACAATACCTGCACCACGTTTTCGGCCAGATGGCCGGCGCCCGATTCGTTGGTTTCCGGCAGCAGGATGATGAACTCGTCACCCCCCAGCCGGGTCAGGGTGTCCTTTTCCTGTAGCAGCGACAGCAGTCTGCGGCCAACCTCTACCAGCAACTGATCGCCAACACTGTGCCCCAGCGTGTCGTTGATATTCTTGAAGCGGTCCAGGTCGATGAACATCAGCGCCAGCGGGGTATTGTCGTGCCGTGACAGCGACAGCGCCTGTGCCGCATGGTCCTGCAGCAGCGCACGGTTGGGTAGCCCGGTCAGGCTGTCGAAATACGCCAGCCGGCGGATGTACTGCTCGGCTTCCTTCTGGCTGCTGATGTCGCTGAACACGCTGATGTAATGGCTGACATCGCCGTCCTCACCGCGCACCACCGAAATCGACTGCCACTCCGGGAAGATCTCGCCGTTCTTGCGCCGGTTCCAGATTTCCCCCTGCCAGTAGCCTCGACTGGAGATTTCCTGCCACATGCGGCGATAGAAACCTTCGTCATGGCGGCCGGAAGACAGGATGCCCGGCGTGCGGCCAACGATATCCTCCGGCTCATAACCGGTGATGCGGGTAAAGGCGCGATTGATCTGCACGATATTGCGGAAGCTGTCGGTAACCAGAATGCCGTTGTGTGCCGCGGCAAACACCTGCGCCCACAGCTGCAGCTCATCCTCGGCATGCTTGCGGGTGGTAATGTCATGGGACAGCACAATGCAGCTGCTACTGCCATCCGGGCCATCCTTGCGCGCGGCGGACAGCTCGAACCAGCGCGCCTCGCACTCCAGATACAGGCAGATACGCTGGCCGCGCGACACGCCATGCTGCAGTGCCTGACGAATGGCCAGGCACACCGTATCGGCGGCATCCAGCGGCATCACCTGATGCACCAGCTTGCCCAGCAGCTGCCCACGCGTGGCGATCAGGCTATCGCGGGCGGTATTGGACCACACTTGCAGGTAGCGCCCCTCGGGCGACATTTCGAACAGCAAATCCGGCACCGCCAGCAGCAGCGCCTCACGCTCCAGCACCAATTGGCTGGCCGCCTGTTTTTGTGCCTCCAGCATGCCCAGCGAATCCTGCAGGTGCTGCTGCAGCGTATTGAAGGCCCGGAACAATGCGCGCACTTCCTGCACCCCGACCTCCGGCAACGGCTGCAGAGTGCCATCCTTGGCATATTGCAGCGTGGCGGCGCGCAACAGCCCCAACGGGCCGGCAACGTAGCGCTGCGCCAGCCAGCTCAATAGCAGCACCAGCAGCAGTAGCATCACGCCCGGCACGACAAACATCTGCAGTACCTGCCAGCGCAGCTGCTGTGCGGTGGCGTTCAGGTCGTAACGAAGCAGCACGATGCCGCGCTGCTTGCTGCGCACCACATCACGCTCCAGCGGCGCGTAGGAAATACCCACCAGTACGCTGCCCTGCCGACGATCCATCTGTACCACACCCAGCCGGCTGCTACGCAGCGACTGCAGCAGCGAGGCATCGAACCACGATTGCAGCGCCAGCTCCTGTCCCAGCTGCTGACGATCCAGCGCATGGCGCACGATGCCTTGTGGATCGGCAATCAGCACCTGGCTGATGCGCGGATCGGTCGCCAGCATCGCCAGCTCCTGGGCAATGTCCTCTTGGTGCAGCTCGCTTTCGGCCAGCAGGTACTGGCTCAGGCGAAAGACGTTCTGCAGCCCATCGCGGCGGGCATCGGCAAACTCGGCATCCAGCCGGCTGCTGACGCCTATCAGGTAGGCACCACCCAGGGTAAGTACCACCATGACGGCAACGATGAGCACCAGCTGGCTCTTGAGCGATCCCAGACGCATCAGCCGCCCTCCCGTAGGGCATCGGGCAATAGCAGGTCGTCCAGCGTCAGCCCTGCCCGCACCAGCCCAGCGCCCTGCATCACCGTCAGCAACTCACGTGCAGCCTGCTGCAACCGTGGTGGCTTGCCGTCGAACCAGCCCAGGTTTTCCTGACGATCGGGAAAATTCACCCCCCAGAAATAGGATTTGACGTCCTTGCCCTGCTCGCCCAGCAAGGCGGCCAGACCAGCCAGCGTCTGCCGGTCTTGCTGATCAAAGGCCGTCAGCACCCGGAAATGCCCCGCCAGCAAGCGCCGCAGATTGTCCAGCTGCGCGGCAGCGACTTCGCTGCGCACCGCCAGCACATCCAGAATGCGCCCCGGAATCGCCACGCTGGAAAACAGCAGCCGCGCCCCCGCCGCCATCAGCCGGTGAGCAAATGGCTCCATGGTGACGATGGCATCGACCTTGCCGGTCAGAAACGCCTTCTCGTGCTGATCCAGCAGTAGCGGCACCACTGTGACATCCGAGGACAGTAGCTGCGCCTTGCCCAGTATCGCCGCCAGCATCACCGCGCCAACCGCGCTCTGCTCCACACCGATGCGCTTGCCGGCCAGCTGCGACAGTTCGCTGATCGTGTCCTGCACCAGCAACACATCGGCACCGGCGGAAACATCCAGCACCGCCACCACCTGCAGCGACACACCCTCCGCCCGCATGGCAATCACTTCATCCAGGGTCAGGCAGGCAGCTTCCAGCACGCCGGAGGCCAGCCCCTGCATCACCAGGGTGGCAGATGGAAAGCGCACCATTCGAATCTGCTCGGCCGGATAGAAGCCGCTCTGGGCGGCCAGTTCCAGCATCAGATAGCCGGGCCAGCCGTTGCTGCCCACCCGCAGCAGCGGAGAGGGCAGACGGCAACCGGCAAGACCGGCGGCCAGCAGGGTCGCCGCCACGGCGCGCAGGCAGTCGCGCCGTGCATACAGGCAAGGAGTGTGGGGGGGCATTCGTTTTTTTATCGCTGTCGACAAGGGCTACTTGGCAGTATCCGACATATTTATTAGCCAAGCTAAATGTAAGCGCCATGATGCCATGCACCGGCCATGCCAGGCAGAAATCAGCAGGCCGGCACCATGCCCCGCCGGGCGCGGCCAACCTGCCGTCACGGCACTGCCACGGCTAGCCCAGCCGGCCCAGCAGCCAGCGCCGCAGCGTATCGTCAGCCTGCAGCAGTGCCTCGCCCGCCAGGGTGGCAATGCCCTGCCCCCGCGCCCGGTCGTGTTCGCTGCCGGTGGGTGGGTACAGGCTGACCAGCATTGCCTGGGCATCCAGTCCGCCCAGCCGGGCGGCACTATCCAGCTTGAACAGGTTGTCCAGCCCAACACCGCGCTGTTTCGGGCTGGCCGGTGCCGTGGTCTTGCACTCCACCAAGAACAGCTGGTTATTGCACAGGATGGCCACGTCGTATTCGTTCTCCACCCCCTGGTGGCTCACCTTCACCCCCACACCAGCATCGCTGATCGGCAAGTGTGGCGCCATGCGCGCTATCAGCGACAGTAGCCAGATTTCCAGCCAGCCGCCGGACAGGAACAACCGTGTCGGCGCGTCGTTACAACGCAGGTGACCGATATTGTCAAACGTCACCATGCCGCTTTGCAGCAGCCAATGCCGCAGGAAATGCTCGCTACGCGGCAATAGCCGCCGGCTGAACTGGCGCGCGTCCAGCTCGTTGCACAGCCGGTTGAGCAACGACAACTCATGCGGATGGCTGGCAGCGCGAGGCGCCAGACTGGCGGCCAACTGTTCCAGCTGCAGATTGCGCTGCCACAGCCGGTAGCGCGACTCGCGCACACGGCAGCCGTACAGCGCAAAGTAGTCTTCCAGGGTCAGACCGTCGGCAATATCGACACCACTGTGCACCGGCTGCTGCTCGCCACCGGACAGCCAGATCAGGCTGTCGCGCCGATGATCCAGCGCCATCACCGGCAACTGCCGTTGCCGTGCCAACTCGAACGCCAACGCCGCCTGCACCGGCGATGCCGCACTCAGATTCAGGCACAGCGGGCCATGCAGCAGCTCGGACAGCCGCTGCTTCAACGCCAGCGGCTGACTATCCGGCGGTACGGTTACCACTTCCACCGGCAACTGCTGGTTACGACATACGCCGGCGATATCGTAGGCCAGTCCCAGCTCGGCCTCCTGACACAACAAGGTAACGCGCGTCACGGCAAAGCGGCGGTCCAGCGCCGGGGTAATGATGTCGGTGATCACACGGTCGACAAAAGAAAACAGATGCACGGCGGCTTCTCCCAGGTTGGCCGCATTGTAAATGCAGTCACCCGACTCGGCGCCCCCGGCGTGCGGTCATGCTGCTAGAATCGCGCTCCGCTTTCGACAGGAAACCCCATGTCTCCCACCACTACCGCCGGCTGGCCCTGGCCCACGCTGATGGTGCAAGGTTGCACCTCTGACGCTGGCAAAAGTACCGTGGTGGCCGCACTGTGCCGGCTGCTGGCGCGCCGCGACCTGCGCGTGGCACCGTTCAAGCCGCAGAATATGGCGCTCAACAGCGCGGTGACGGCCGATGGCGGCGAAATCGGCCGGGCACAGGCCCTGCAGGCGCTGGCCGCCGGAGTCGAGCCGCACAGCGACATGAACCCGGTGCTGCTCAAGCCCAGCTCGGACACCGCCGCGCAGATCATCATCCAGGGCCGGGTACGTGCCGACATGGATGCCCGTGACTACCACCAGTACAAAACCACTGCCATGCACGCGGTGCTGGACTCCTACCGGCGGCTGCAGCAGGGCTACGACGCGGTGGTGGTGGAAGGCGCCGGCAGTCCGGCGGAAATCAACCTGCGCGAGCGCGACATCGCCAATATGGGCTTTGCCGAGGCGGTGGACTGCCCGGTGATTCTGGTGGCCGACATCGACCGCGGTGGTGTATTCGCCCACCTGCTCGGCACGCTGGCTTGCCTGTCGCCCAGTGAGCGGCAACGCATCGTCGGTTTCGTGATCAACCGTTTTCGCGGTGACATTTCCCTGCTGCAAGGTGGCCTCGACTGGCTGGAGGCGCAAACCGGCAAGCCGGTACTGGCGGTACTACCCTATCTGCACGGCCTGCAGCTGGATGCGGAAGACAGCATCCAGCAACAGCAGCAACGTGGCAGTTTCGACATCGTGGTGCCGGTGCTGCCGCGCATCAGCAATCACACCGATTTCGACGCCCTGCGTGCCCACCCGCAGGTGAATCTGCACTTTGTCGGCCCGGATGCGCCCAAGCCGCCGGCGGACCTGGTGATCCTGCCGGGCAGCAAGCATACCCGTGCCGATCTGGCCTTCCTGCAACAACAAGGTTGGCCGCAATATTTGCAGCGCCACCTGCGCTATGGCGGCAAATTGCTGGGCATCTGTGGTGGCTATCAGATGCTTGGGCGGCAAATACACGACCCGCTGGGGGTGGAAGGCAGTGCCGGCAGCAGCGCCGGACTGGGCCTGCTGGCCATCGACACCACGCTGGCCGCCGACAAGACCCTGCGCCAGCGCCAGGGGCAGTGCACATTTGCCCCGGCCGCCGTCAGTGGCTACGAAATCCACATGGGCCACAGCCACGGCCCCGACTGCACACGCCCGGTATTTATGCTCGATGGCGCTGCCGATGGTGCCATCAGCAGCGACGGCCAGGTGATGGGCAGTTATCTGCATGGTTTATTCGATCATCCGGCCGCCGGTACTGCCTTGTTGCACTGGGCCGGGTTGGATAATGCCGACAGCGTGGATCTGGCAGCCTTGCGTGAAGCCAGCATCGAACGACTGGCCGATACCTGCGACGGGCTGTACCAGCGCTTGAGCAGCCTGCAGCGCGATCGGTTTAGCGGTGACCAATAATGCAGCTGCGTTTTGTCTGACAAAATTCATAGCGTTGTAAAAACAACAAAAATTTATCAAAACACAATTCTTTAATGCGCTTTGTATATCAAACAATGGAAACAGCCACTTGCGTAAAATTTCATTTGCATAAAATGATAATTTTCGTTAGTACACGTGCGAAAACCGTAATCAAATCAAATATCCGGAATACTCTGCTTGTCGCCCACCAAGCGGCTGCCTAGACTGGCACATTGTTTCAGCCCGTTTTCAAGATTGTTGCCATGCCGTTAGCCCGTTTGCTTACTACCACCGCCCTGTTGCTGGCCACCAGCCTGCCCGGGGCCGCCGCTTTTGCGGTCGCTGCGCCCTGCGCGCAACTGGTAGCGTCCGGCAACCCGGAGTACCCCCCGTACCTGTGGGTGGACCCCAGCGATGGCAAGCATCTGGTGGGCGCCGCAGCCGACATGATGCAGTTGCTGTCGCGCGAAGTGGGAATCCCGATCACGGTGAACTACACCGGCCCGTGGGCACGGGTACAGAAATCGGTACGCGATGGCCGTGTCGACCTGATTGCCGGCGCGTTTTACACCCAGCCGCGCCGCCAGTACATGAGCTACATCCAGACCCCACTGACAATTACCCGCACCGCGATCTGGATGCGCGACAGCAAGCCGGTCAACTACAGCCGCTGGCTGGACCTGGTGGGCCACCGTGGCGTCACCGTGGTAAACAACAGTTTCGGCGAGGAATTCGATCGCTTCGCTGAGCACAGCCTGAACATCGAAACCGTCGGCAGTGTGGAAAACGCGCTGCGCATGCTCAACCTGGGCCGCGCCGACTACCTGATTTACGAAGACGCACCGGCACAGGCTTATGCCACCCGCCTGGGGTTGCAGAATCTGAAAACTGCCGGCGGCACCATTACCCGTGAACCGTTGTACCTGACGCTGGGCCACCAGTCGGCCTGCTTCAGCGATGTGCTGTACCAGCGTCTGAACAAGGCCATGAAGAAGCTGGTGGACAGCAAGGTGATGGAGCAGCTGATCGAAAAAAACCAGCAGCGCTGGCAGGAGCAAGCCAACTAGCCGCCTGCGGCCAACATGCAAAAAGCCCAACGCCAGGTTGGGCTTTTTTTTACATCATGCTCAGTAGCTCAGTAGGCTTCGCCGACGATCGGCCCCTGCAGTGTTTCATGCGGCAGCCCCAGTTGCAGCACCGCCTGCTGAGCGGCCTGGAACGCCGGCGTAGCCAGCAGTGCCTGCCAGTCGGCCACCTCGCCCTTCCCCGCCATGCGCTCCAGCCGTTCGGCCAACTTGGGCAGTAGCGGCGGCGTCAGCCGTGCCAGCAGCTCATCGGCCAGATCCGGGCGATTGCATACCAGCGCCATGTCGCAGCCGGCGGCAAAGGCAAAATCGGCGCGGGCGACGATATCGCCGACACCGGCCGCACCTTCCATGGTCAGGTCGTCGGAGAAGATGGCGCCGTCAAAGCCCAGCTCGCCACGCAGAATGTCCTGCAACCACACGCGCGAGAAACCGGCCGGCTGACTGTCCACCGCCGGATACACCACGTGCGCCGGCATCACCGAGGCCATGCCGGCCGCCGCCAGTGCGGCGAATGGCTGCAGGTCGTCGGCACGCAATTGCGCCAGACTGCGCTGATCGACCGGAATCACGTGATGGCTGTCGCCCTCGACAAAGCCGTGCCCCGGAAAGTGCTTGCCGCAGCTACCCATGCCGCCGCGCTGCAGGCCATGTTGTAGTGCCACAGCCAAATCCGACACTACCGCCGGATCGCGATGGAAACTGCGGTTGCCGATCACCGCGCACTGACCCCAGTCCAGGTCCAGCACCGGGGTAAACGACAGGTCGATACCGCAGGCACGCAGTTCGGCAGCCAACACGTAGCCCACGCTCTCGGTCGCCGCACGGGCGACACCTGCCCCCTCGCGCTCCCACAGCTGGCCCAGCAGCTGCATCGGCGGCAGGCGGGTAAAACCGTCGATGAAGCGCTGCACGCGGCCGCCTTCGTGATCGACGGCAATCAGCAATGCCGGGCTGCGCAGGGCACGGATCTCGGCGGTGAGCGTCTTGAGCTGCTCGATGTCCTGGAAGTTGCGGCGGAACAGGATTACGCCACCCACCAGCGGGTGGCACAGGCGCTGGCGCTCTTCGTCAGTCAGGCGGAAGGCGGCCACATCGGCCATTACCGGGCCGCGGGGCAGTTGCAGAGTTGTCATGTCTGGCTCACAGGTTGGCCGCGCCGGCGGTTTCGCATACCACGAACGCCAGCGCATGTTGTTGTTCGTCGGAAATCGACAGGTGCACGCTGACAATGCCGCGCGCCTCGATGAATGCCTTCAGTTGCTCGTCGAAGGCGAACATCGGCTTGCCCAGCGTGTCGTGGGTAACGGCGATAGCGGTGAGCAGCACTGGCTCGCGAATACCGGTGCCCAGCGCCTTGCCCAGCGCCTCCTTGGCGGCAAAGCGCTTGGCGAGGAAGCGCGCCGGCTTGGCCGCCTGCGCCAGTTCTTCGCGCTCCGGCGCGGCCAGCAGGCGGCGGCCGATGTCCAGCCCCCAGCGCGCCAGCAGTCCCTCGAAGCGCTCGATGCGCGCAATGTCGGTACCGATGCCGTAGATCATTGCTTACTGGCCTTGGCGGCCTTCGATCATCAGCGCCTTCATTTCACGCACCGCATTGGCAAAGCCCACCATCAAGGCATGGCTCACCAGTGCATGGCCGATATTGAGCTCGGCAATTTCCTGGATGGCGGCGATCGGCTTCACGTTGTGGTAGTTCAGGCCGTGACCGGCGTTCACCACCATGCCAAGATGGGCGCCGAACACCGCCGCGTCGCGGATACGCGCCAGCTCGGTAGCCTGTTCCTCATGCTTGAAGTCGGCATGGGCATAGGCGCCGGTGTGCAGCTCGATCACCCGTGCACCGGCATCCCAGGCCGCCTGGATCTGCTCCACATCCGGATCAATAAAGATGGAGACGCGAATGCCGGCCTCGCTCAGCTGGCGGGTGAACTCGCGCACCTGATCGAAGTAGCGGATCACGTCCAAGCCACCTTCGGTAGTGACTTCCTCGCGTTTTTCCGGCACCAGGCACACGTCTTCCGGCTTGACCCGCAGCGCGTTGACGAGCATCTCGTCGGTGAGCGCCATTTCCAGGTTCATGCGCGTCTTGATGGTGGCACGCATCGCGTCCACATCATGGTCCTGGATGTGACGGCGATCTTCGCGCAGATGCAGGGTAATCAGGTCGGCGCCGCTGGATTCGGCCACCAACGCCGCTTCGATCGGGCTGGGGAAACGGGTGCCGCGCGCCTGGCGCAGGGTGGCTACGTGGTCGATATTCACACCGAGCAGAATCATGCTTGTCTCCGGCTGGCGCGGCCTAATCGGCCAGCGCATACAAAGTCGTCAGTAATTCGCGGGTGGCCAGTGGTTCCGGCCCCAGCAGTTCATCCAGTAATAAACGGGTGAGCAATCTGGCATCGCGCCGGGTCTGCGCCTGGCCCAGATCGCCCGCGGCCATAGCCAGCAGGCTGCTACCCGGCAGCAGACAACTGCGCGCCGGCGCTCGCTCAATGGGCGCCACCCGCTGCGGCGGCTCGCCAAAGCGGCACAGGTATTGTGCATCCGGCGCGACGGCCTGCCCGTCGGCATCTGCGGCCAACATTGGGGCGTAACCCAGCAGCGCGAGCAGGTCCAGCTCGAAACGGCGCAGTACGTTGCCAAACTGTACATCGCCAGCCAGCGTGCGCACGCCGCGGTCGTACAACTTGAACAGCTCCGGCGCCGGGTCGTCGCGCGGCGCCAGGCGCAGTAGCAGTTCGTTGAGATAGAAACCGCACACCAGGCGCTCGCCGGCAAATTGCGGCACACCGCCGCGCCAGTCGGCCACATGCAGAGTGCGCAACTCGCTCTTGCCGAACCACGAGAGTTGCAGCGGCTGGAACGGCAGTAGCAGGCCACGCAAGTCGGAACGTGGACGGCGTGCACCGCGCGCCACCAGGGTGAAACGGCCGTAATCCCGCGTCAGCACCTCCACCAGCAGGCTGGTTTCCTTATACGGCTGGCTATGCAGAACGTAGGCGGGTTGGCGGTCAACCTTGCCCGGCTGCATCACCCTGCCCCGGTCGCTGCCAGACCTTGGCACGCTCTACCTTGGCTACCCGCAACGCCAAGCCGGCATACCAGCGGGCAAAACCCTGCTGCTGCGCCAGACGATGTTCGGTATCCGCCTTCCAGGCCGCTATGGCTTGCTCACTGGCCCAATAGGAGACAGTGATGCCAAAGCCATCGCCATCGCGGGCGCTTTCGGCGCCGAGAAAGCCTGCCTGTTCGCTGGCTAGCTGCACCATGCGTGCCGACATATCGCCGTAACCGTCGTCACCGGCGGTGCGCTGACTACTGAAGATCACCGCCCAGTATGGCGGTTCGGGTGTGTTAGCAAACATGCGGCCAACCTTGTGCGGGGGCGGGTTTAGTTGATGCCAAAATCGCGCAGGAAGCGCACATCGTCGGCCCAGCCGGATTTCACTTTCACCCACACCTCCAGGAACACCTTGCAGTCAAACAGCTGCTCCATGTCCAGGCGTGCTTCGGTGGAAATCTTCTTCAGCTTTTCGCCTCCGCGGCCGATGACGATGGGCTTCTGCCCTTCCTTATCCACCAGTACCGCCACGTAGATGCGGAACATACTGCCATCCACTTCGAACGACTCCACCTCCACATTCATCTCGTATGGCAGCTCCTCGCCCAGGTAGCGGAACAGCTTTTCACGCACGATTTCAGCGGCCAGGAAGCGCTGAGTCTTGTCGGTAACCATGTCTTCCGGGTACAGCGGCACTGACTCCGGCAGATGCGGGCGCACCTTGCCCAGCAGTTCGGTCAGACGTTGGCCGTGCTTGGCACTCACCACCTCGACATCGACAAACGGGAACTCGGCCTGAGCTTCTTCGATGAAGGCCGACAGCGCGAGACGATCCTTGGCCTTGTCCAGCTTGTTCAACACCAGCACTACCGGCGTTTTCTTCGGCAGTAGCGCAATCACCTCGCGGTCGGCGGCGGACAGGCGCATCGCCTCCAGCACGAACAGCACGCAATCGACGTTGGCCAGCGAGTCTTTCACGCTGTTGTTCAGCGTCTCGTTCAGCGCGCCCTTGTGATAGGTCTGGAAGCCCGGGGTATCAACGAAAATGAACTGCGCATTCGGCTCGGTGTAGATGCCGTTGACGCGGTGGCGCGTGGTTTGCGCCTTCTTGGAGGTGATGCTGATCTTCTGGCCGATGAGGTGGTTCATCAGCGTGGATTTGCCGACGTTGGGACGGCCAACGATGGCGACAAAGCCGCAGCGGTACGGGGTGTCACTCATGATGTGTTTTTCTTGCCTGCGGCAAAATGTTGTTCCAGCAACAACAGCGCAGCCTCGGCTGCTTGTTGCTCGGCACCGCGACGGCTACTGCCCTCGCCGGTAGTGATGATGGCCAGCTCGCCCAGATCACACTGCACGCGGAACGATTGTTCGTGTGCCTCGCCGTTCTGCGCCAGGATGGTGTAACGCGGCAACGCCAGACGACGCGCCTGCAGCGCTTCCTGCAGCCGGGTCTTGGCATCTTTGGCGTGGCGGGTCGGGTCGATGGCGGTGATGCGGCTGAGGTACAGCCGTCGCACTACCTGCTCGGCAGCCTGGAAATCGCGATCGAAACTGATGGCGGCAAAGGTTGCCTCGACGGCATCGGCCAGAATGGATGGTCGGTTGAAGCCGCCACTTTTCAGCTCGCCCTCGCCCAGGTACAGGTAGTCGCCCAGCTTGAGTTCCTGCGCGATCTCGGCCAGCGTGTTCTGATTGACCAGATTGGCCCGCAGCCGCGACAGCTCGCCTTCGCTCAGTTTCGGAAACTGGTCGAACAGCATGCGCGCCACGGTGTAGTTGAGGATGCTATCGCCGATGAATTCGAAGCGCTCGTTGTTGGGCGTGCCAAAGCTGCGATGGGTCAGCGCCTGCTTCAGCAAGTCCGGCTTCTCAAAAAAATAATCCAGCGCCGTGCTAAGGCGCCGGAATCTGTTGTCTTGTTGGTTCACGGTTTACTGTTGTTGGTCCTGCAGTACCGGAACACTGCCGGCCTGATATTCGAAATGGAACACCAGTTTGATGTCCTTCATGATCGGCACGTTGGTGTCGTAACGGATGCCGACACCCAGCTTGCCACCGGAAGAAACCACCAATAGGTCTTCCTTCTTCACCGAGTTGAAATCCTGCACGATGTCGTTGTTCTCGAAACTGCGGCGTACTTCATGATCAGTCTGATCCTGATCCACCACGATCTCGTCGATGGTGCGCTTGATGGCGTTGTATTCGGTGTATACCGGCACCACTTTCAGCACCACAAACACCACCACGGCGGCCAACATGGCGAACGCCAGCAAAATCAGGAACGAGAAACCACCCTGCGAACGCTTCATCTCCAGCCCTTTCCGATAGCTCAGTGAATGCGGGTACCGATACGCGAGAAATCGCCAAAGTTCATCCAGATCAGGAAGGCCTTGCCCACCAGCAGACGATCTTCGACAAAGCCCCAGTAGCGGCTGTCTTCGCTGTTATCGCGATTGTCACCCATCATGAAATACTGTCCCTGCGGTACTTTGCAAGTAAAACCGTCATCGCGGTATTCGCAGTTTTCCCGACCGGCGAACTGACGCACGCCGTTGGGAATGTAAACCGGCGTTTCCGGCATCACCAGGGTATGGAAAGACTTGCCGTCGATGGTTTCATTGAACTGCTGGGTACGCACCAGCATCAGCCCTTTTTCCAGGTACTCCAGCTCACCGGCAGAAACATGGGCGACCGGCTTGCCGTTAATGGTCAACTGCTTGTTGCGATAGTCAACCACATCACCCGGTGCACCAATGACGCGCTTGATGAAATTGATCTTTTCATCTTCCGGGTAGTTGAACACCACTACGTCGCCGCGTGCCACCTGGCCAACCGGCAGCATCACCTGGTTGGTCACCGGCAGACGCAGGCCGTAGTTGAATTTGTTGACCAGAATGAAATCCCCCACCACCAAACCCGGCCGCATGGAGCTGGACGGAATCTGGAACGGCTCGGCCACAAACGAGCGCAACAGGAAGACCACGGCGATAATCGGAAAGAACCCGCGCGGGAAGTCGATGTAGTGTGGTGCACGCTCACCCTCGGCACGCTTCTTGGCCAGCAACCACTTGTCGGCGGCCCAGATGACACCGGTGATCAGCACAATGATCAGCATGACCGTACCGAAGCTCATGTAGCCGGACAGCAAGCCGAATGTCCCGCCCAGCAGAGCCAGATAGCCCCACTCCACGGAAGAAGACGGCGAACCGTCTTCGTTCTTGGCCGAAAACAGGATCAGCAGCAGGCCGACCACGGCCAGCACCACCCATACCCACACCAGGTTCGTCCCCATTACTTGTCCCCAACTTGCAGGATGGCCAGGAAGGCTTCCTGCGGGATTTCCACGTTACCCACCTGCTTCATGCGTTTCTTACCGGCCTTCTGCTTTTCCAGCAGCTTCTTCTTGCGGGTGATGTCACCGCCGTAGCACTTGGCCAATACGTTCTTGCGCAGTGCCTTGACCGTCTCGCGCGAAATAATGTGACTGCCGATGGCAGCCTGTACCGCGATGTCGAACATCTGACGCGGAATCAGCTCGCGCATCTTGGCTACCAGCTCGCGGCCACGATACACACTGGTGGCGCGGTGTACGATCAGGCTCAAGGCATCCACCTTTTCACCGTTGACCAGCACGTCGAGCTTCACCAGATCGGCAGCCTGGAACTCCTTGAATTCGTAGTCCAGCGAGGCATAGCCACGGCTGGTGGACTTGAGCTTGTCGAAGAAGTCCATCACCACTTCGTTCATCGGCAGGTCGTACTTCAGCATCACCTGGCGGCCCATGTACTGCATATTGCGCTGCACGCCGCGCTTCTGGTTGCACAGGGTCATCACCGAGCCGACATAATCCTGCGGCACCAGAATGGTGGCGGTGATGATCGGTTCGCGCAGCTCGTCGTACTTGCCCGCTTCCGGCATCTTGGACGGGTTGGACACTTCGCTGACGGTACCGTCCTTCATCACCACTTCGTAGATCACGGTCGGGGCAGTGGTGATCAGGTCCATGTCGAACTCGCGTTCGAGACGTTCCTGCACGATTTCCAGGTGCAACAGGCCGAGGAAGCCGCAACGGAAACCAAAGCCCAGCGCCTGCGACACTTCCGGCTCGTACTTCAGCGACGCATCGTTCAGCTGCAGCTTTTCCAGTGCATCACGCAGCGATTCGTAATCGTGGCTTTCCACCGGGTACAGGCCGGCAAACACCTGCGACTGCACCTCTTTGAAGCCGGGCAGCGCCTCGGCAGCCTGGTTGTTCACCAGGGTGATGGTGTCGCCGACCTTGGCCGATTTCAGTTCCTTGATGCCGGCGATCACGAAGCCCACTTCACCGGCACTCAGCGTCTCGCGCTGTTCCGATTTCGGTGTGAACACGCCCACCTGTTCGCACAGGTGCTCGGCCTGGGTGGCCATGAACTTGATCTTGTCCTTGGGCTTGAGCTTGCCGTCGATCACGCGCACCAGCATCACCACGCCGACATAGTTGTCGAACCAGGAGTCGATGATC
>CAMLGD010000061.1 GCA_946479405.1 uncultured Vogesella sp. | reverse complement strand
GCATCCGGCAACCAGGTGTGTACCGGCCACATCGGCACCTTCACCGCGAACGACAGGAAGAAGGCTACAAACAGCAGGATTTGTACGTCACGCGGGATCTTGGCCAGCGCCTGAAAGGCCTCGATCTCGAAGCTCTTGCCAGCCTGGAAATACAGGTAGATGAACGCTACCAGCATCAGCAGGGAACCCAGCAGGGTATACAGGAAGAACTTTACCGACGCGTACACGCGGCGCGGACCACCCCACACACCGATGATCAGGTACATCGGGATCAGCATGCCCTCGAAGAACACGTAGAACAGAATGGCATCCAGTGCCGCGAACGCACCGTTAATCAGACCAGACATGATCAGGAACGCAGCCATGTACTGACCGGTGCGCTTCTGGATCACCTCCCAGCCTGCCAGCACAACCAGTAGGGTGGTAAAGCTGTTGAGCACGATGAACAGCATGGAAATGCCGTCCACCCCCAGGTGGTAGTTGATGCCCAGCGATTCAATCCACGGCATTTTTTCAACAAACTGCATGCCGCCATGCAGGTTGTTGAACTGGGTAAACAGCGGCAGAGAGACCACAAACCCTGCCAGGGCGCCGGCTACAGCCAGCCAGCGGGCCAGCGTCGCCCGCTGGTCGTCCCCGGTGGCCAGCACCAGCAAGCCGGCCACGATCGGAGTCCAGATCACCAGACTCAAGGTATTAGCAAACATATCGATAACCTATTCTTTTTACGATTCCGGTAACCGACCCTCAACGCAGGATCAGCGGCTTCAACCAGTAGGTCATCAGCACCAGCACGCCAACGATCATGATGGCGGCGTAGCTGTAGATAAAACCGGTCTGCAGCTTGCGTACCACGCCAGAGAAGTAACCCACCAGTCGAGCGGTGCCGTTTACCAGCAGGCCGTCGATCAGCAGCATGTCGCCCACTTTCCAGAAGAAAGTCCCCAACAGGCGCGAGCCCTTGGCGAATACTGCGAAGTAGATTTCATCCAGGTAGTACTTGTTCTCCAGCAGGGTGTTCACGGCAGAGAACTTCTGCTTGATGGCCGCCGGGATATGCGGCGCCTTCATGTAGAAGAACCAGGCTACCGCCACACCGGCTGCGGCCAACCAGAACGGCGCAGTAGACAGTGCATGGATTGCCATCGCTACCGGACCATGGAACTCGTGACCCATTTCTTCCAGCGCTGGGTGCAGTTCATGGTTGATGTGGATAACACCCTTGAAGAACTCGCCATACAGCAACGGCTCAATCGCAAAGAAACCCACGATTACCGACGGAATAGCCAGCAGCACCAACGGCAGAGTTACCACCCATGGCGATTCATGCGGTTTGTCGTTCGGGCCCAAACCATGATGATGGTCATCGGACGGCTCTTCGTCGTCGTGGTCGCCATGGTGCGCATGTTCGCTGCCATGGCTCTCCATCCAGCGTTCCTTGCCGTGGAACACCAGGAAGTACATGCGGAAGGAGTAGAAGGCAGTCACGAACACGCCGGCGATCACTGCAAAGTAGGCAAAGCCGGCTGCCGGCAGATGCGATGCATGCACCGCCTCGATGATGGAGTCCTTCGAGTAGAAACCGGAGAAGAACGGGGTACCGATCAACGCCAGCGAACCCAGCAGCGAAGTAATCCAAGTGATCGGCATATACTTGCGCAGGCCGCCCATATTGCGCATGTCCTGATCATGGTGCATGCCCATGATCACCGAACCGGCGCCGAGGAACAGCAGGGCCTTGAAGAAGGCGTGGGTCATGACGTGGAACATCGCGGCCGAGTAGGCGGAGGCCCCCAGCGCCACGGTCATGTAGCCCAGCTGCGACAGCGTGGAGTACGCCACCACTTTCTTGATGTCGTTCTGCACGATGCCCAGGAAGCCCATGAACAGCGCGGTAATGGTGCCGGAGATCATCACGAAGTTCAGCGCGGTATCCGACATCTCGAACAGCGGGCTCATGCGCGACACCATGAACAGACCAGCGGTCACCATGGTGGCGGCGTGAATCAGCGCCGAGATCGGGGTCGGGCCTTCCATCGAATCGGGCAGCCACACGTGCAGCGGGAACTGGGCCGATTTACCCATCGCGCCGACGAACAGCAGGATGCAGGTCACGGTCATCAGCGACCATTCGACGCCCGGGAAGATCTGGATGGTCTTGTTGGCCAGCGCCGGCGCGGCGGCGAACACGTCGCTGTAATTCAGCGAGCCGCCAAAGTGAGCCAGCACCAGGCCGATACCCAGCAGGAAGCCGAAGTCACCCACGCGGTTGACCAGGAAGGCCTTCAGGTTGGCGAAGGTCGCCGTCGGTCGCTTGAACCAGAAGCCGATCAGCAGGTAGGACACCAGGCCCACCGCTTCCCAGCCGAAGAACAACTGGATGAAGTTGTTGCTCATCACCAGCATCAGCATCGAGAAGGTGAACAGCGAGATGTAGCTGAAGAAGCGCTGGTAGCCCGGGTCTTCCTGCATGTAGCCGATGGTGTAGATATGCACCATCAGCGACACGCTGGTTACCACCACCAGCATCATCGCAGTCAGCGAATCCACCAGGAAACCGACGGAGAATTCGTAACCGCCAACCGTCAGCCAGGTGTAGACAGGGCCGTTGAATACGTTCGCGCTGCCATCAAGGAAGCCTTTCAGTACTCCAATCGACAGTACCGCCGATACTGCCACGCCGAGAATCGTCACAACGTGGGCAGCACGGCGACCAATCGCCCAGCCAAACAGGCCTGCAATGATCGACCCCACCAGCGGTGAGAGCGCAATCAGCAGGTATAAGCTCTTCATATCCATGTTTGTCGTGCTTTTTAGAATTGAAATCCGGTTTTGTTAGCCTTTGAGGCTGCCCAAGTCTTCCACGTTGATACTGTTCAGGTTACGGAACAGCACCACCAGGATCGCGAGGCCGATTGCCGATTCGGCGGCCGCCACGGTCAGGATGAAGAAGACGAAAATCTGCCCTGCCGAATCCGACAGGTAGTGCGAGAAAGCGATGAAGTTGTAGTTCACCGCAAGCAGCATCAATTCGATGGCCATCAACAGCACAATCAGGTTTTTCCGATTAAGGAAAATGCCCAGGACGCTGATGGCGAACAGGATGCCGGCCAGCACCAGGAAGTGAGTCAGTGTAAGCACGTTTACTCCCGTTACGGCCGTCAGGCCTGTTGCTCGGTATTGGACTCGGATGCAGCAGCCACTTCTGGCTTTACGGCATCCATCTTGACGATGCGCACGCGATCGTCGCGACGGACACGTACCTGCACCCCCGGATCAACTGCCTTGCTATCTTTGCGCTGACGCTGGGTGATACCGATGGCAGCCACCATGGCCACTAGCAGGATCACAGCAGCCGCTTCAAACGGCAGCAGGTAGGTGGTGTACAGCTGGCTACCCAGCACCTTCACGTTGCTGATCTTGGCCATGGCATCAGCCTCAGGCTGCAGCTTGGACAGACCGGCCTCGGGGCTGGACAACACCAGAATGATCTCGGCCATCATGATCAGAGCCACGATGGCAGCCTGCGGGAAGTGGCTCCAGAAACCGGCGCGCAGCTTCTCCACATTGATGTCCAGCATCATCACCACAAACAGGAACAGAACGGTTACCGCGCCCACGTACACCAGTACCAGTGCAATAGCCAGGAACTCGGCCTGCAGCAGCAGCCAGTGGCCGGATGCGGTAAAGAAAGCCAGCACCAGATACAGCGCAGCATGTACCGGGTTTTTCGCCGTGACTACGCGGAAACCCGCGAAAATCAGGATCGCCGACAGGATATAAAAAACGACAGCCTGAAAGTTCATGGATCCCCCTTAGCGATACTTGGCGTCCGCAGCCTTGTTGGCTGCGATTTCAGCCTCGTACTTGTCACCCACTGCCAGCAGCATCGGCTTGGTGTAGTAGAGGTCGCCACGTTTTTCGCCGTGGTATTCAAAAATGTGGGTCTCGACGATGGCATCTACCGGGCAGGCTTCTTCACAGAAACCACAGAAAATGCACTTGGTCAGATCGATGTCGTAACGCGAAGTACGGCGGGTGCCGTCGTCACGCTGCTCCGACTCGATGGTGATGGCCATTGCCGGACACACGGCCTCGCACAGCTTACAGGCGATGCAGCGCTCTTCACCGTTGGCATAACGGCGTTGAGCATGCAGGCCACGGAAGCGCGGCGAGATCGGGGTCTTCTCTTCCGGGAACTGTACGGTGATCTTGCGGGCGAAGAAGTGACGACCAGTCACCATCAGGCCCTGCACCAGTTCTACCAGCAGGAAGGTTTTGAAAAAGTTGCGGATCATTTCCATGCTATTTCACCCAAGCTCCATCACTTCCACAGCGACAGCGGAGACAACATCCACACGCCGAGTACCAGCACCCATACCAGCGTAACCGGAATGAACACTTTCCAACCCAGACGCATGATCTGGTCGTAGCGGTAACGCGGGAAGGTGGCGCGGAACCACAGGAACATGAACAGCACCACGGACATCTTGGCAAACAGCCACAGGATGCTGCCGGCGCCCAGGATGCCCCACGATGCCGGGAACGGCGACAGCCAGCCCCCCAGGAACATGATGGAGGTCAGTGCCGCGATCAAGATCATGTTGGCGTATTCGGCCAGGAAGAAGATGGCGAAAGCCATGCCGGAGTATTCCACATGGAAACCGGCCACGATTTCGGACTCACCCTCCGCCACGTCGAACGGAGCGCGGTTGGTCTCGGCCACGCCGGAGATCAGGTACACCATGAACAGAGGGAACAGCGGCAGCCAGTTCCAGGACAGGATGGAGCCGCCGGCAATGCCGACACCCTGCTGTCTCACAATGTCCACCAGATTCAGGCTGCTAGATACCATCAGTACGCCCACCAGCGCGAAACCCATGGCGATCTCGTAAGACACGATCTGGGCGGAAGAACGTAGCGCGCCCAAGAACGAGTACTTGGAGTTACCAGCCCAACCGGCCACGATCACGCCATACACGCCCATCGAGGTGATGGCCATGATGTACAGCAGCGAGGCATCGATATTGGTGACCTGCAGACCTTCATCGAACGGAATCACCGCCCAGGCCGCCAGCGCCGGCATAATCGACAGCACCGGTGCCAACAGGAACAGCCCCTTGCTCGACTTGGTCGGCAGGATGATTTCCTTCATCAGCAGCTTGACGCCGTCAGCCAGCGGCTGCAGCAGACCTTTCGGTCCCACACGGTTCGGGCCGATACGGATCTGCATGTAGCCGATCACCTTGCGCTCGGCGAGCGTCAGGTAGGCTACAGCCCCCATCATCGGGCCAACGATGACCAGGATCTTGAGCAGTGTCCACACTGCCAGACCGGCATCGTTACCCAACAAGCTTTGCAGCAGTTCCATGGATTAACCTCGCTTGATCTGAATCGGTTCGAACAGGCCACCCAGCGACAGCGTTGCCTGATGCGCAGCAGCCACACGGGCGGCACCCTGCGCCAGGGCCTTGTCGGCACGCAGTGTCAGGCGGACCTCGGCGGCACCCTGTGCCACCACAACCTGCTGGCCATCCTGCAAACCCAGACGCTCGGCATCGGCCGGGTGCAGCTGCAGCTGCGGTACGGCTGCGGCGGCGGTCTGTTGCAGTGAATCGGCACGACGGCAGATCGGGTCGGCGTGGTACAGCGGCACATCGCCAACACGCACCAGCTCGCCGTTACCGGCAGCCACGTTGGCCGCAAGCACGCTCTGGCTGTTGTTCAGTACAGCGGCCAGGTCACCCAGTGCCAGCAGTTCTGCACGCACGTCTTCGCAGGAGTTCTGCTCGAAGCCGTTCAGGTTCAGCATGTTGCCCAGCACGCGCAGCACCTTCCAGCCCGGACGGGTCTCGCCCAGCGGACGCACCACACCGTTGAAGGACTGCAGCTTGCCTTCCATGTTGATGAAAGAGCCGGCCGTTTCGGAGAACGGCGCGATCGGCAGCAGCACGTCGGCGTAATCCAGCAGACCGGCGCCCTTGAACGAAGTCAGCGCAATCACGGTGGCAGCCTGCTTCATGGCGGCAACGGCTTGCTGGCCGTTGTAGCTGTCGGCTTCCACTTCGTTGTTCAGCAGGAAGTAGGCCTTACGCGGCGCAGCCAGCATCTCAGCGGCGGACAGACCGGCAGTTACGTTCTGGCCGAAGGCGCCACGTGCCGGGTTGGCACCTGCAACGTCGGCACCCACGGTGTTGGCCGCAGCGGCAGCGATACCGAAACGGGCACCGGTCAGACGGGCGATTTCCTGCGCCAGCGCCAGCAGTTCGGAGAACGCTGGATGGTTCTGCGCCACGTTACCCAGCACGATGGACGCGCTGTCGGCACCGCACAGGCTATCGGCAATCGCTTGGGCCTCAGCAGAAACGTTGGCCGCAGTCAGGTCAATGGCGCTCTCGCCCCCCTTGGCGGCAACGACGGCCTTCAGTACCTGAGCCAGACCGTTCACCAGCTGTTGCGGAGCCACGATCAGCTTGGCGTTCAGGCTGGTGAACAGTTCGTCGTCAGCAACGTGGATCACGTTCAGCTGGCTGCCCTTCTTCACGGCCTGACGCAGACGCGATGCCAGCAGCGGCTGTTCGCTGCGCTGGGTCGAGCCAACGACCAGAATGGACTTGCTGTTCGCCAGTTCCACGATGGAAGAACCCAGCCACAGCGCACCCTGCTGCTGTTTGGCAACGCGGGCATCACTGCGACGCAGGCCGGCATCGACGTTGTTCACGCCGAAGGCACGCGCCAGTTTCTGCGCCAGATAGAGCTCTTCGGTGCTGCTGTGCGGCGACAGCAGGAAGCCGATGGCATCCTTGCCGTGATCGGCAGACACACCGTTCAGGCCTTTCACCACATATTCCAACGCGGTCTGCCAGTCGGTCTCGTGCCACTTGCCGTCGAACTTGATCATCGGCTTCTGCAGACGCTCAGCACTGTTCAGGCCTTCGTAAGAGAAGCGATCACGGTCGGACAGCCAGCATTCGTTGATGGCTTCGTTTTCCAGCGGCAGTACGCGCATTACTTCGTTGTGCTTCACCTGTACGATCAGGTTGGCACCCAGACCATCATGCGAGCTTACCGACTTGCGACGTGACAGCTCCCAGGCTCGGGTGCTGTAGCGGAACGGCTTGGAAGTCAGCGCGCCCACCGGGCACAGATCAATCACGTTGCCGGAGATTTCCGAATCAACAGTCTTGCCCAGGAACGGCATGATCTCGGAGAATTCGCTGCGGTTCGCCATGCCGATTTCCTGGAAGCCGCCAATTTCCTCGGTGAAACGTACGCAGCGGGTGCAATGGATGCAACGGCTCATTTCCTCGGCGGAAACCAGCGGCCCCATGTCCTTGCCCACCACGACACGCTTTTCTTCCTGGTAGCGCGAAGCGGAGTTGCCATAACCCACTGCCAGATCCTGCAATTGGCATTCGCCGCCCTGATCGCAGATCGGGCAGTCCAGTGGGTGGTTGATCAGCAGGAACTCCATCACGCCAGCCTGGGCTTTCTTGGCCAGCGGAGAAGCGGTATGCACTTTCATGCCGTCGGTAACCGGGGTGGCGCACGCCGGCAGCGGCTTCGGCGCCTTCTCGACTTCTACCAGACACATGCGGCAGTTGGCCGCAATCGACAGTTTCTTGTGGTAGCAGAAGTGCGGAATGTAAGTACCGGCAGCGTGGGCGGCGTCCATTACGGTGCTGCCCTGGTTTACTGTCAGTTTTTTACCGTCGATTTCGATTTCAAGCATCGCTCAACACCATTTGTGATCTACCAAAGACTTCTTGTGCTCGATCAGATGCTCGAACTCGTGACGGAAGTGTTTGGTAAAGCTTCGAACCGGGAACACGGCAGCATCGGCCAGCGCACAAATGGTGCGGCCAGCCATGTTGTTGCCGACGGACTCCAGCAATTCCAGATCGCCCTGACGGCCTTCGCCGTGAGCAATGCGGTGAATCACACGATACAGCCAGCCGGTGCCTTCACGGCACGGGGTGCACTGACCGCAGGATTCCTCGTGATAGAAGTAGGCCAGACGCTCCAGCGCCGTCACCATGCACACGTCTTCGTTCATCACGATTACCGCACCGGAGCCCAGCATGGAGCCGGCTTTAGCGATGCTGTCGTAATCCATGGTCAGTTCCATCATCACGTCGCCCGGCAATACCGGCGCAGAGGAACCACCAGGAATCACAGCCTTCAGCTTCTTGCCATCCTTCATGCCCCCGGCCATCTCCAGCAGATCCTTGAACGGAGTGCCCAGCGGGATCTCGTAGTTTCCCGGACGATTCACGTGCCCGGAAACGGAGAAGAGCTTGGTACCACCGTTGTTCGGCTTGCCGGCATCCAGGAACTTCTGGCCGCCGTCACGGATGATGAACGGTACCGAGGCAAACGATTCGGTGTTGTTGATGGTGGTCGGCTTGCCATACAGGCCAAAGCTGGCCGGGAACGGCGGCTTGAAGCGCGGCTGGCCTTTTTTGCCTTCCAGCGACTCTAGCAGCGCAGTTTCCTCGCCACAGATGTAGGCACCGTAACCATGGTGGGCAAACAGGTCAAAGCTGAAGTCGGTACCCAGGATGTTCTGCCCCAGGAAACCCGCCTGACGGGCCTCTTCCAGAGCAGCTTCGAACAGCTCGTAGGCTTCGAAAATTTCACCATGGATGTAGTTGTAACCAGCCTTGCACCCCATGGCGTAACCCGCAATGATCATGCCTTCGATCAACGCATGCGGGTTATACAGCAGGATATCGCGGTCCTTGAAGGTACCCGGTTCGCCCTCGTCGGTGTTGCACACCACGTATTTGTCGCCCGGGAAGGAACGCGGCATGAAGCTCCACTTCAGGCCAGTCGGGAAGCCCGCGCCACCACGACCGCGCAGGCCGGAGCCCTTCACTTCCGCAATCACGTCTTCCTGGGGGATCTTGTTATCCAGGATCTTTTTCAGGGCCTGGTAACCACCACGCGCCATATAGGCATCGATGTGCCAGCAGTCCGGTGCAGCGGTGTCCACACCTTCGAAAATCACGCCTTTGACGAAGATAGCCATTATTCCAACTCCGCCAGTTTCTTATCGATGGCTTCAGCAGTCATGAAGCTGCACATCGAGTGGTTGTTTACCAGCAGGACCGGCGCATCGCCGCAAGCACCCATGCACTCCCCTTCCAGCAGGGTGAACTTGCCATCAGCAGTGGTTTCACCCAAGTGAATGCCGAGTTTCTGACCAATGTACTGGGCAGCATTCACGCCACCACGCAGTGCACAGGGCAGGTTGGTGCAGACGGTGATCTTGTACTTACCCACCGGCTTCATGTCGTACATGTTGTAGAAAGTGGCGACTTCGTACGCAGCAACCGGCGCGATGCCGATATAGTTGGCCACGAATTCGATCACTTCCGAATTGAGGCAACGCTCTTCCGGCGTTGCACCTTTTTCACGGCGCTCGGTCAGTGCGATGCGCAGGGCGCCCATCACGGCGGAGCGAGCTTGATCGGCCGGATATTTCGCCAGCTCACGATCAATTTTTGCCAGGGATTCAGCGGATAACATCAGCGGTCGATCTCCCCAAATACGATATCCTGGGTACCGATGATTGCCACCACGTCAGCAATCATGTGGCCGCGCGACATTTCATCCAGGGCAGCCAAGTGGGCATAGCCAGGAGCGCGGATCTTCAGACGGTACGGCTTGTTGGCGCCATCGGACACGAGATAGATACCGAACTCACCCTTCGGATGTTCTACCGCGGCGTAAGCTTCGCCTTCCGGCACATGCATGCCTTCGGTAAACAGTTTGAAGTGGTGGATCAGCTCCTCCATGTTCGACTTCATGCCTTCACGGCTTGGCGGGGCAAATTTGTAGTTCTCGGTGATGACCGGGCCCGGATTGGCCTTCAGCCAAGCCACACACTGCTGGACGATACGGTTGGATTGACGCATTTCTTCCATGCGCACCAGGTAGCGGTCGTAGCAGTCACCGGTCACACCTACCGGGACATCGAAGTCGACGCGGTCGTACACATCGTATGGCTGGGTCTTGCGCAGATCCCAGGCGATGCCCGAGCCGCGCAACATGGCACCGGTCAGGCCCAGGTTTTTGGCGCGCTCCGGCGATACCACACCGATGCCTACGGTACGCTGCTTCCAGATACGGTTCTCGGTGAGCAGGGTCTCGTACTCATCGATTTTTTCCGGGAAGCGCTTGGTGAAGTCTTCGATGAAGTCCAGCATGGTGCCCTGGCGGCCTTCATTGAGCTTGGCCAGTTCACGTGCATTCTTGATCTTGGAAACGGTGTACTGCGGCATGGAGTCCGGCAGATCACGATATACGCCCCCCGGACGGAAGTAGGCAGCATGCATACGGGCACCGGAAACAGCCTCGTAGCAGTCCATCAGGTCTTCGCGCTCTCGGAAGGCGTACAGGAACATGGTCATTGCACCGATATCCAGCGCGTGCGCGCCAATCCACAGCAAGTGGTTCAGGATACGGGTGACCTCGGCAAACATCACTCGGATGTACTGCGCGCGTAGCGGCACTTCAATGCTGGCCAGCTTTTCGATGGCCAGACAGTAGGCGTGCTCGTTGCACATCATGGATACGTAATCCAGACGGTCCATGTACGGCAGCGACTGGATGAAAGTCTTGCTTTCGGCCAGCTTCTCGGTGCCACGATGCAACAGGCCGATGTGTGGGTCGGCACGCTGTACCACCTCACCGTCCAGTTCCAGCACCAGACGCAGCACACCGTGCGCGGCAGGGTGTTGCGGACCGAAGTTCAGCGTGTAGTTACGGATTTCAGCCACCGTAGTTCTCCTCGCGGATGATGCGCGGCGTGATTTCGCGCGGCTCGATGGTTACCGGCTGGTAGATAACGCGCTGTTGAGCAGCGTCGTAACGCATTTCCACATGACCGGACAGCGGGAAGTCCTTGCGGAACGGATGGCCGACAAAGCCATAGTCGGTCAGCAGGCGGCGCAGGTCGGGATGACCGTCAAACACGATACCGTACAGGTCGAACGCTTCACGCTCGAACCAGTTGGCCGCAGACCAGATGTCGACCACGGACGGCACCACCGGGAAGCTATCGTCCTCGGCAAAGATGCGCACGCGTACGCGCACATTGTGCTTGAGCGACAGGAGGTGGTAGACCACGGCAAAACGCAGACCATCCCAGGGTTGGTCCTTGTATGCGCTGTAGTCCATGCCACAGACATCGATGCATTGTTCAAACGACAGGGCGTCGTGGTCGCGCAGGGCGGTCATTACTGCCAGCGTGTCGGCAGCCTTGCACACCACAGTCAGCTCATCCAGTGCGATCTTGGCGCTGACGAGCTTGTCGCCCAGCACCTCTTCAACCGCCGTCTTGAGCTTTTCCATTTTCACAGACATGGTGATACCTCAGCGGGCGATGGTATTAGTACGCTTGATCTTGTTCTGCAGCTGGATGATGCCGTACAGCAGCGCCTCGGCGGTCGGAGGACAGCCCGGAACATAGACATCCACCGGCACGATGCGATCGCAACCGCGCACGACAGAATAGGAGTAATGGTAATAGCCACCACCGTTGGCACAGGAGCCCATGGAAATTACCCAGCGGGGCTCCGCCATCTGGTCATATACCTTGCGCAAGGCCGGAGCCATCTTGTTGCACAGGGTACCGGCCACGATCATCAAGTCAGACTGACGCGGACTCGGACGGAACACGATACCGAAGCGGTCCAGGTCATAGCGTGCAGCACCGGCGTGCATCATCTCGACGGCACAGCAGGCCAGGCCGAAAGTCATCGGCCACAGGGAACCAGTACGGGTCCAGTTGATGAGCTTGTCAGCCGTAGTGGTGACAAAGCCCTTTTCGAGAACGCCCTCTACTCCCATTCCAGAGCTCCTTTTTTCCACATGTATACGAAGCCAAGCGTCAGGACGGTGAGGAACTCCAGCATCACGCCGAAGCCATACACACCCAGTTCCTTGAACACAACGGCCCATGGGAACAGAAAGGCGATCTCCAGATCGAACAGGATGAAGAGAATGGCGATCAGATAGTAACGAACGTCAAACTTCATCCGTGCGTCTTCGAAAGCTTCGAAGCCGCACTCGTAGGGAGACAGCTTTTCGGGATCAGGCCGATTGGGCGCCAACAGCCACCCCAGAACCAGCGGACCCACCCCGACCAGCAGGCCGACGATGACAAATAACAGAATGGGAAAGTAATTTTGCAGCATTTCCCGCACACCCCTAAAAGAAAGGAGGCCAAAGACCTCCTTAGACTCCAAACAAAACAGGCCACCGGAATCCCGGCGGCCTGTTTATTGAATGTGGTGCCGACAGTGAGACTCGAACTCACACAGCCTACGGCCACTACCCCCTCAAGATAGCGTGTCTACCAATTTCACCATGTCGGCAATACTCTAGATTGTTACTCCGGAATTACTTTGCCGGAGTTTTTATCCTTTGCTGCACCGCTCGGGATTTGCGGAGCAACATTTTCGACTGCCGTATCCATCACGCCAAGCTTGCTGGTAGCAGCAACATGCAAATAACTGATCAGCATCAACATCGAAAAGAATACGACCGCCGCCAATGCGGTAGCCCTACTCAAGAAATTTGCGGAACCAGTTGCACCAAACAGACTGCCAGACGCGCCACTACCAAAGGCCGCGCCCATATCTGCCCCCTTGCCATGCTGCATCAGGACAAGGACGATAATTGTCAGCGCAGAAACAATTAGCGCGACGAGTGCAAAAGTATTCAGAAGTTCCATATTATAAAGTCTTTTTAGCCGACTGACAAATCTTGCCAAACCCTTTAACTTCAAGAGAGGCCCCGCCAACTAAGGCTCCGCCTACACTTGCCAGCGACAGGATTGCGTTGGCGTTATCGGCTTTGACGCTTCCGCCATAGAGGACGCGAATACTAGCAGACGCCCCATGGCATTGCAACACGCGCTCCAGAATCAGCTGGTGCGCCTCGTCGATCTGCTCAAGGCTGGCGACGCGGCCGGTACCGATTGCCCAGACTGGCTCGTATGCCACTACGTATTCCCTGCCGGCGATGGCATCCAGTGCCTTGAGCTGCTCGCCGACCACATCGGCAAAGCGGCCCGACTCGCGCTCTTCCAGCGTTTCACCCACGCAATACACCGGCACCAGATCGGCAGCCACGGCCGCCTGCAGTTTCTCACGCAGGCAGGCATCATTTTCACCAAAGTACTGCCGGCGCTCGGAGTGGCCGACCAGCACATAACGACACCCCATATCAGCCAGCATGGCTGCGCTGGTCTCACCAGTAAACGCGCCATCGGTGGCATAGCGACTGACATCCTGCGCCGCCAACGCCAGCGGGCTGCCGGCAAACAACGCGCCCAGTTGGGCCAGGTACGGATACGGCGCGGCAATGCCGACACCATCACGATTGATGTCCGGGTCAGCCAGCATGGCCTGCAGCAAGGCCACGTTGGCCGCAAGGCGGCCATTCATCTTCCAGTTACCCAACACCAGCTTGCTCTGCATTGCCTGCCTCCATATGTCTGATCTGATTTCGCCACGCAGTATATCAGCAGCGGCACTCCGCCCTGCATTGTGACGAACTGTAATATTTCTGAAACGCCAAGCCTCTAGCATCCGAACCGTCGAAACGCGTACTTCAACTTTCGGAGCAAGCATGAACTTCACTACTCGTTGGGCCGTTACCCTGGCAATGTCCGGTTTTGTTGTTGGCAATGCGGTGGCAGCTGATATTACTGGCGCTGGCGCCACCTTCCCGTACCCGCTGTACGCCAAATGGGCCGAGGCCTACAAGGCCAAGACCAACAACAACATGAACTACCAGTCGATCGGTTCCGGCGGTGGCATCAAACAGATCCAGTCCAAAACCGTGGACTTCGGCGCATCCGACATGCCGCTGAAGCCGGAAGAGCTGGATAAAGCGGGCCTGGCCCAATTTCCGACCGTAATCGGCGGCGTGGTACCGGTAGTTAACCTGCCGGGCGTCGCTGCCGGCCAGCTGAAACTGACCGGTCCGCTACTGGCCGACATCTACCTGGGCAAAATCAGCAACTGGAACGATGCGGCCATCGCCAAGCTGAACTCGGGCGTGAAGCTGCCGGACCAGAAAATCACCGTAGTGCGCCGCTCCGACGGCTCCGGCACGACCTTCGTGTTCACCAACTATCTGTCCAAGGTTTCCCCGGAGTGGAGCAGCAGCATTGGTTCCAACACCGCGGTGAACTGGAAGACCGGTGTCGGCGGCAAGGGCAACGAAGGCGTGGCCAACTATGTAACCCGTATCAAGGGTTCCATCGGCTACGTTGAGTATGCCTATGCCAAGCAGAACAAGATTGCCCACGCTGCGGTACAAAACGCGGCCGGCAGCTTCGTGCAGCCGGATGACAGCACCTTCAAGGCGGCTGCCGCCGGTGCCGACTGGGCCAAGACCCCGGGCTTCTACCTGATTCTGACCAACCAGCCGGGCAAGGACAGCTGGCCGATCTCCAGCGCCACCTTCATCCTGATGCACAAGAAGCAGGACAAGCCGGAACAAGGCGCCGAAGCGCTGAAGTTCTTTGACTGGGCCTACAGCAATGGTGACGCCACCGCCAGCCAACTGGACTACGTGCCGATGCCGAACAACGTAAAAGCCCTGATTCGCGGCAGCTGGAAGCAGATCACCAGCACCGCCGGCGCCCAGGTATGGAAGTAATTCGGCAGGCCTGACTGCCAGATAAGCCGGGGGCGCGAGCCTCCCGGCTTTTTACCTGCATTACCGCAAATGTGAGCAACATGGAAAACACCCAGAACGCCGCGCATCTCAAACGGCAGATGCTGCTTGACGCCCTGTTCCGCCTGCTGACCCGAAGCTTCGCCTTTCTGGTACTGGCGCTGCTGCTCGGCATCCTGCTGTCCCTGCTGATCGGCGCCCTGCCCAGCATCAAACACTTTGGCTGGGGTTTCCTGACCAGCAGCGACTGGGACCCGGTCGCAGAAAAATTTGGCGCCGTTGTGCCTATCTTCGGCACGCTGGTGACCTCGGTTATTGCACTGTTGATCGGCGTGCCGATCAGCTTTGGTATCGCCCTGTTCCTGACCGAGCTGTGCCCACCATTCCTCAAGCGGCCACTGGGCATCGCGGTGGAGCTGCTGGCCGGCATTCCTTCCATTATTTACGGCATGTGGGGGCTGTTCGTGTTCGCCCCGCTGTTCGGTGAATACGTACAGCCGTGGGTGCTGGACAATATGGGCAACCTGCCGCTGGTGGGCTTCCTGTTCCAGGGCGCGCCAATGGGCATCGGTATGTTCACCGCCGGCCTGATCCTGGCCATCATGGTGATTCCCTTCATCGCCTCGGTAATGCGCGACGTATTCGAAGTGGTCCCGCCGATGTTGAAAGAATCGGCCTACGGCTTGGGCGGCACCACCTGGGAGGTGGTACGTCATGTGGTACTGCCCTACACCAAAACCGGCGTAGTCGGCGGCATCATGCTCGGCCTTGGCCGCGCGCTGGGCGAAACCATGGCCGTCACCTTCGTGATCGGCAACTCGTCCAACTTCTCCACCGGTCTGTTCGATGCCGGCAACTCCATTGCCTCCACCCTGGCCAACGAATTTGCCGAGGCCAACGGTGAGCTGTACCTGGGATCGCTGATTGAACTTGGCCTGATCCTGTTCT
>CAMLGD010000060.1 GCA_946479405.1 uncultured Vogesella sp. | reverse complement strand
GCGAAGCGGGCAAAGCTGAGGCCGCTGCCGCTGACATTCACCCGCTTGCCGCCACGCAGGTACAACTGCACCCGCGCAGGGTTGGCCGCCAGCACAATGGCCGGTTGCAGATTGCCGCTGTCGCGGATGGCGGACAAGGTCTCGTCCAGCGTTTCCTCTAGCTCTTCCTGCGGAATGGCGGACAGATCGACAAAAGATTCCGGCCCGCGATATGACTGGCGGCGGTCGTAATCCATCAGCCCGGCACGTAGCGAATCGAATGCCCACTGCTGATGATGGCTGTCCAGCGTGGTAAACACGCGGTAGCCCTCGGTATAGGCGGCCTCCTTGTAACGGCCATACATCGCCTGACGCACCATCTCCGCCACGTACTGTGCCGGCAGGCTGCTATCCAGCGTCTGCCGCGCCAACACCAGTTTTTCTACCTTGGCAGCCTCATACTGCTCGGCGGAAATAAAGCGCAGCTCATACATGCGCCGTAAAACATACAGTTGCCGCAGGTGTGCCCGCTCCGGGTTGACGACCGGGTTATATGTGGACGGTGCTTTAGGCAGGCCGGCCAGCATCGCCATCTCGGCAATGCTGAGCGTATTCAACGGCTTACCGTAATAAGCCTGTGCGGCAGCGGCAAAACCATAGGCGCGCTGCCCCAGGTAAATCTGATTGATATACAGCTCGAGAATCTGGTCTTTCGATAAAGTATGCTCAATCTTGAATGCCAGTAGCGCTTCATTGAATTTACGTGTGAAGGTTCGCTCACTCGACAAGAAGAAATTCTTGGCCACCTGCATGGTGATGGTGCTTGCACCCGAATGCGTGCGTCCTGATACTATATTTCCAACAGCAGCACGCATTACCCCCAGGTAATCAATACCGCCATGCTGGTAAAAGCGCTCATCTTCGGCTGCCAGCAATGCCTGTTTCATGTATTGCGGCACATCTTGAATGCGGGTAAAAGAGCGGCGCTCTTCGCCAAATTCGCCGATCAGTACATTGTCTGCGGTGTAAACACGCAGCGGCATTTTGGGACGGTAATCAGTGAGAATGTCCAGGCTGGGCAGGCGCGGATAAGTCACAATGATCGCGATGACCACCAGACCGGCCAGCAATACGCTGGCCGCGGCGATGAAACCCGCGATCAAGATCACAACACGCTTGAGCATGATGTTCTAGCCTATAAATGGGATGGCGCATTATACCTGTATGGTAATGCCGCACGATGATTTGCAACGAGCGCAAGAAACAAGCGCCGCGATAAGGGAGGTTGGCCGCCGGTACCCGGCGTCCACACGCACATGGCAGTAGAAAAACGTCGTTTTGACTTTGCCGGCATGCAAAACGTTCTGGGCAACTGGCTAAAACCCGCCCAGAACTCCTTGCTTGGGGTGGACGTAAGCAGCTCTGCGGTCAAGATCGTGGAGTTTGGTGCTATCGGCCACACCCCCCAGCTGGAACGCTACGTCATTGAGCCGTTGCCCAAAGACGCCATCATTGATGGCAACATCAACAACATGGAAGAAGTCGCCGGTGCCATCAGCCGTGCCTGGAAACGGCTAGATACCAACACACGCCGTGCCGCGGTCAGCCTGCCCACCTCCATGGCCATCTACAAGAAAATCCTGGTTCCCGCTGCCGCGGACGAGGACGATCTGGAGGTACAGGTCGAGCGCGAAGCCAACCAATACATCCCCTTCCCGTTAGCCGAAGTAAACCTCGACTACCAGGTCCTCGGCCCCTCGCTGAACAGCGCCGGGGATCTGGACGTGATGATCTGTGCGGCGCGCAAGGAAAAAGTGGAAGAGCGGGTGGCGGTGGCGGAAATGGCGGGGCTCAAGGTAGAGCTGGTGGATATCGACGCCTTCGCCATGATGACGGCTTTTGAGCAGATTCAGCAGCAACTGCCGGACCAGGGCATGAACCAGACGTTTGCCCTGTTTGATATCGGTGCCAGCAAGATTCAGTGCTCCATCATCCGTAACGAGCAGCAGCTGTACTACCGTGAACAGGCTTTCGGCGGCAGCCAACTGACCCGCGACATCCAGCGCCGCTATGGCTACAGCTACGAAGATGCGGAAGTTGCCAAGCGTTCAATGACCTTGCCGGACAGTTTTGAAAGCGAGCTGCTGCACCCCTTCGTCGATTCGCTGTCACAGGAAATCCAGCGCGCGCTGCAGTTCTTCTATACCACGGTAAGCGTATCGCAATACCTGCGCGTGGATTACATCCTGCTGGCCGGTGGCTGCAGCATGCTGCCAGGACTGGACGATGCCGTATTGGCGCGCACCCAGATCAGCACCATGATCGCCAACCCATTCACTACCATGACCCAGGCTCCGCGCATTCCCTTGAAGGAATTGCTGCTGGATGCGCCAGCCCTGCTGGTTGCCTGCGGACTTGGCCTGCGGAGATTTGACTAAAATGATCCGCATCAACCTGCTACCGCACCGCGAACAGAAAAAGGCCGCCCACCGCAAACGCTTCCAGCACATTCTGCTGGGCAGCATTATCGCGATCCTGGCAATCACAGCAGGCACTTATTTGCTGCTAAATAGCTGGAAAGAAGCCCAGATCGCCCGCAACCAGCGGCTGGAACAGGAAATCGCCAAACTTAATGAGCAGCTAAAGGATATCGAGCAGCTCCGTCAAAAGCGCTCGGCCTTGCTCACCCGCCAGGCATTGATTGAGAAACTGCAGTCCGAGCGTGGGCAGACCGTACGCGTCTTCGATGAGCTGATCCGGGTCATCCCGGAAGGTGTTTACCTGCGTAATTTTAGCCAGAATGGACAGTCGATCAGTCTGGGAGGCTCAGCACTCTCCAGCTCCAGAGTGTCGCTGCTGATGCGCAATCTAAGCAATTCACAAGTTTTTGCCGACCCTGTACTCATCGAGGTGAGTGCTACAGTCGAAAACAATATCCGGGCCAACCGCTTCAGCCTCAACGTCAATCTGCGCCAGCAAGCAGCACCGGGCAATAAGCCGGGAGAAAAGAAATGACACTGGACGAAATTCGCCAGCTCGACTTCAAAGACACCCCCAACTGGCCATTACAGGCGCAGGTCGGCGCCATGGTTTTCCTGGCACTACTGGTCTTTGGACTGGCCTACTACGCGCTGTTTAGCGACATGCTGGACGAAATTGACCGCGAGCAAAGTAAAGAGCAGCAACTGAAAGAAACCTTCCTGGGTAAAAAGCAGCAGGTTGCCAACCTGGTTGCGCTACAAGCGCAGTTGGCAGAGATTGAGCGCTCATTCAATGCCATGCTGAAACAACTTCCCAGCAAGGCTGAAATGGATTCTCTGCTGACAGAAATCAACCAGGCCGGGGTTGGCCGCGGATTGCAATTCGATCTTTTCCGCCCTGCCGCGGAAATCCGTAACGACCAGCTCTCCGAATTGCCCATTCAGATCCGCCTGACCGGCAGTTACAACGATCTGGCCACTTTTGCCACCGACGTCGGCAAGCTGTCGCGCATCGTGACCATTGGCAACATTACGCTGTCGCCGCTAGCCGGAGGCCCAGCTGAGCCACGTCTGGGCATGGACGCCACCGCCCGCACCTATCGTGCCATTGATCCGAGCGAAGCCGCACCGGCTGCGCCCAAACCCTGAGTCAGAGCGCCATCATGAAACTGATCATTACGCTACTGCTCGGATTGCTGCTGACAAGCTGTGGCTATAAACAGGATGACGATATCGAGCAATGGATGCGCGATGCCGGCAAAGACATAAAAGGCTCAATCGAGCCAATTCCGCCGATGCAGCCGTACACGCCATTTGAATATCAGGGTCAAAGCCTGATTCCGCCTTTCAATACCGACCGTCTGCAGATCGCGAAGAAAAGTGCCCGCAACAACCTGCCGGATACACAACGGCCAAGAGAGCTGCTGGAAAACTATGACTTGGACAAGCTGAAACTGGTCGGCACCATCATGCTGAAGCGAGGACGGATTGGTCTGCTCAGAACACCAGATGTCGGTATTCAACGCATTCAGGTCGGTAGTTTTGTCGGGCCCAATTTTGGCATCGTGCGCAGCATCAGTGAAACTGACGTGCGGCTTGATGAAACGGTAGAAGACATTAACGGTGAATGGGTCAAGCAGGAAAATCACCTATACCTGCAGGTGGAACAAGGAAGAACCCCATGAAAAGAATTACGCTGACACTGCTTTCTTCGGCCCTGCTACTCACAGGCCTGTCTCTACCGGCGTGGGCGGCCAGTACCATTACCGACGTCAAGCTCATTCAAAATAATCAGGATGAACAAGTGCTGGCCATCAGCTTTGCCGATGGCGCCCCGGCACCGCGCAGCTTTGCCCTGTCTTCCCCGCCGCGCATCGCTTTTGACTTTCCCGCCACGCGTAATCAGACCGGGAAGAACCAGCTGACACTCAACAGCAGCCTGATTAGTGGCGCCACGCTGGTGGAAGGGCAAGACAAATCGCGCCTAGTGCTGTCGCTAACCAAGCCAGCCTCCTACAGCAGCAAAGTTGAACAAAATCGTGTCTTGGTTACCCTGGCAGGCAACAGTCCTAGCCTAGGCAGCAGCCAAACGTTGGCTGCAGAGCCCCCGACAGAAATTCAACCACCCGTCGTGGCAGCTGCACCTGGCGCAATCGCGCCAAATGGCCTGCTCGCCAATCTAGACTTCCGCCGTGGCAATGACGGTGGCGCCCGTATTGTGATGGACCTGCCAAGTGCCAATACTCCAATCGATATCCGCCGCGAAGGCAAGAATGTCGTGATCGATCTCGCGGGCGTGAAAGTTCCTCGTGCACTGGAACGCCGCCTTGATGTCACCGACTTCGCCACCCCCGCCTCGCGCGTGGATGCGGTCAACCAAGGCAACGGCAGCCGGGTAATCATTCAATCAGAAGGCAACTGGAGCTACTCCTCTTACCAGACAGACCGACGACTGGTCGTAGAAATCCAGAAACGCACCTCAGAAGAGCAGGATGCTCAACTACTCGCCCAGGGCAAGAGTCCCTACAAAGGTGAGCGTTTGTCGCTGAATTTCCAGAACGTGGAAGTGCGCTCGCTCCTGCAGGTAATTGCAGAATTCACTGGCTTGAATGTGATTGTTAGCGACTCGGTTAACGGCTCACTCACGCTGCGGCTGAAAGATGTGCCGTGGGATCAGGCACTGGACCTGATTCTGGCACAGCGTAACCTGGAAAAACGCCAAGCCGGCAATGTGATCCGCATTGCCCCGCGCGCCGAGCTGATCGCAACCGAAAAACAGGCAGCCGAAGCGCAACGGCAAAAGGTGAACACCGAGCCGCTGATTACCGAAACCTTCCAGATCAAGTACCGCGCGGTGGAAGAGTTCAAGGATGCGCTGAAGGAGCTGGTCAACGTCTACCGCGAGAGCATCACCGCCGACAATCTGGTGGATGGTGCCAACGCTGCGCAGAATGCCAAGTTCACTGGCCTGGTAGTGGACCCGCGCTCCAACAAAATTATCGTGCGCGATCGTGTGTCCGTAGTTGAGGAGCTGCGCAAGGTAATCCAGACACTGGATACTCCACTACGCCAAGTGCTGATTGAGGCCCGCATCGTGGAGGCCAAGGACAACTTCCAGCGTGATCTGGGGGTAAAACTGGGCATCAACAAGATTGGCGGCGACACCTCGATTGGCACCATCAACGATAATGGCGCGATTTCGTTCAGTCCCAACGTTAACCTGCCAGCTGGCCTAGCCGGTGCCAGTATTGGCGCCATCTACAAGAGTGCCAGCACGTTGATCGGGCTGGAGCTCTCTGCGATGCAACAGGAAGGGCAGGGCAAGATTGTGTCCAGCCCGCGCATCCTCACCGCAGACCGTACTTCGGCCACCATCTCCGAAGGTACCGAGATTCCCTATACCAGCAGCACTGCCAACTCGGTAAATACCAGCTTCAAAGAAGCGCTGCTAAGCCTGACCGTAACACCCCAGGTAACGCCAGACGAAGATATTGTGCTGAAACTTAATTTGTCCAAAGACAGCGTCAGCAACACCGTCTCGGTTGGTACTGAACCTGCTATCGACAAGAAAACCGTGACAACCGAAGTACGGGTTGAAAACGGCGGTACAGTGGTCATTGGCGGCATTTATACACAAGACACCAGCAATACCGAAAACAAAGTGCCCTTGCTCGGCGACATACCGGTATTGGGCGCATTGTTCCGCAACAAATCGGTGATCAATAACCGCCGCGAGCTTCTGGTCTTCATTACTCCGCGCATCGTGGAAAGCGAGCTGATTGCCCGCTAATTAGCACAGACACGCTGTAATGCAATCCGATACAATGCCTGCCATGGAACTGGCAGGCAATTTTTTTCTGGTCGGGCTGATGGGTGCCGGCAAAACGACGGTTGGCCGCACTCTTGCGCGCCACACCGGCAAGACCTTTTACGACTCCGACCACGAAATCGAGCGCCGTACCGGCGTTAAAATCACCACCATCTTTGATATAGAAGGCGAAGAAAGCTTTCGTGCTCGCGAAAAGCAGATAATCGCCGAACTGTGCCAGATGCAGGACATAGTACTCGCGACGGGTGGCGGTGCCATCTTGGCACCGGAGAATCGCCAGGTACTGGCATCTCATGGCACCGTAATTTATCTGCGGGCCCAGATTGATGACATTCTGGCGCGAACCAAGCACGATAAAAGCCGGCCACTGCTGCAAACTGCTAATCCCCGTGCCAAACTCGAACAGCTTTACCAACAACGCGATCCGCTCTATATGGAAATCGCCGACGTGGTAATGGACACCAGCTGCCAGAACGTCAACACCTTGGTACAGCGTCTCGAACAACGCCTGCTCACTCAACAGCCCTGACATGATTACGCTTGATCTGACTCTGCCGGACACCCGCTACCCCATTCACATCGGGCAACAGCTGCTCGGCAGGGCCGATCTGCTGCTCCCGCACATCAAGCACAAGAAGGTCGCGCTGGTCAGTAACACCACCGTGGCGCCGTTGTATCTTGCCGGTTTGCGTCAGGTGCTGGAAGGCCATGGCATCAGCGTGATTCCCATCGTCTTGCCCGACGGCGAAGACTTTAAAACCTGGGAAACCCTCAACCAGATTTTTGACGCATTGCTGCAACACCGCTGCGAGCGCAACACCACTCTTATCGCCTTGGGTGGCGGCGTTATCGGCGACATGGTCGGTTTTGCCGCCGCCTGCTACCAGCGTGGCGCACCATTCATCCAGATTCCGACCACCTTGCTAGCACAAGTGGATTCGTCAGTAGGTGGTAAAACCGCCATCAATCACCCTCTGGGCAAGAACATGATTGGGGCGTTCTACCAACCCAAGGTAGTGATTGCCGACATGGATCTACTGGATTCACTACCAGAACGCGAGTTGTCTGCCGGCATTGCAGAAGTAATCAAGTATGGACTGCTGGGCAATATCGAGTTTCTTGGCTGGCTGGAGCAGAACATGGTGGCGCTGCGCGCCAAGGACAAGCAGGCACTGTCATATGCGGTCCAGACCTCCTGTGCCATGAAAGCCGACATTGTGTCGCAGGATGAGAAGGAGCACGGCGTTCGAGCCTTGTTGAATCTGGGGCACACCTTCGGCCATGCCATTGAAGCGGGCCTGGGCTTTGGTACCTGGTTACATGGCGAGGCAGTTGGTGCCGGCATGCTGCTGGCCGCGGAAGCGTCACGTCTGCTGGGACAATTGAGCGAAGCCGATGTGCAGCGCGTCAAGACCATTCTGGAACAGGCAGGTCTGCCCACCATCAGCCCAGACCTCGGTGTGGATACCTGGCTTGAGCTGATGAGCCATGACAAAAAAGTAAGTGATGGTGAAATTCGCTTCGTTCTGCTGCAGTCACTCGGTCAAGCACATGTAGCTACACTGCCGCAAAACGTGCTGCAGCAAGTTCTGAGTGGTCGCTTCATTGAAAAGGCATAATTGCCAATAAATACGCATTTCTACGAATTGCGACAAACTGGTACAAGCCGGACAATCTCCTGACAACATTCGGGAGCCGACCATGTGCAAACAGCTGTTCTCCAAACTGGGTAAGTCGCAGGGAATCAACCGCCTTGTACAACTGTTCAAGGTTGGCCGCACTTTTGTACCACCGCAAGAACGGGGCATCGATCCAGTAGCCGAGGCCGAGGTGTTTCTCTCCTATGGCAAACGCAAGGAAGCGCTGCGCGTGCTGCTCTATACCGTACAAGTGGAGCCGGACAATCTGTCTGCCCAGTTGCTGCTACTGCAAACACATGCCTACCTGCTAGATGTGCAGTCCTACATCGAGCTTGCTCAACAGCTACAACCCCAACTTGCCCATCTGCCGGTATGGCATATTGTGGCCGCCGAAGGCCGGGAACTGGCACCGTATCACCCGCTGTTCCGCTGCCACTGACTAGGGCTGCAGGCGGCACCCTGCCGTGCCGTCTGTAGTCTGGCAATATTTCAGAATTCCTGTCTGGGTCAGCTCCACATAGCGCAGCCGATCAGCGACATCCACCGCACGCAACACGTAGTAACCATTGTCAGTATTCCGCGCCACGCTGCCAAAACCGATGTCGTACTGCGGTACACCGGACTCCGGGTAGCGCGTGTGCGGCAGTGCAGGCCAACTGGATGCAGTCTGTTTATAGCGCTGGTAGCGCGCGTAATACTCTGCCATATACGCCGCATCCTGTTTTAATAGCACGGCCGCCGCCTGCAGGCCCTGTTGCTGCATATGTGCCCGGTAGCTACCGACACTCCAGCGCAGCACAATACTTGCCAGTACCAGGCATACGCAAAGCTCAAGCAAACTGAAGCCACGCATTTTCATCCGCAATCATCCCGTCGGCTGATACCGGTCTTAAAGATAATCAGTCGCTGACACCAACCATCCTGCGGCACGGAAAACTCTAGCACTACCTGACCGACCTTCATCATGCCATCAGGGTTAAAAGTAAGCAGCCGTTGCGATGTTGTCAGCACTAGGGGCAGCTCGGGCTCGATTGGGGTAACCGCCAGTAGCTCCTTGGAGTCATACACACCACTGCGGCCACCAACCTTGTCATAGAAAATCATCAGCCCTTCTTGCCAGCGATAGGGTGCCGGAGTGGTCGTCGGAGCCTGACAGCCTTGCACATCGAGGTTGCTCTTCAAGTTGGCCGCACACGCATGTACCGGCAAGCGCCGCATCCTGGCCTCAGAGCGAGCCAGCGCGAAGTTGACCATCATCCCGTTTAACACTGAGTTGTAGCGGCTCAAACGCACCGTTCTACCGAAATCAGCCACAACAAATGCAGTAACAACAGCCAGTAATGTCAGCGTTGCCAGCATTTCGATCAGCGTGAATGCTTGTTGTCGCACCATGGCTCACCCCCAAAAAATGCAAATGACATTTACATTTAGCAAGGCAGTCAGATGCTAGCAAGCCTGCAACGACACGCAACAGCAAAAAAATGACATTTACTTGAAATAGAGCAAGAATTGTCAACTTGCTGACAACAATTGCGAGCCAATTCTCCAATCACACCGGGCATGGTGTAACCGGGCTAGATAGCCATTTAGTCTGGTGGTCCGGTGCCCAGCAAGATTGGCCGCAATCACTATGTGCAACGAAGCATGCCCGCAACACCAAGCGCAAATAAACAACGGGGCTATCCCCGTTGTTTATTTGCCTCGCAAGGCCAGGTACAGCGCCCCAAGTCGGGGACGGCTGTAAATCCACATGCGCTGCGCCAACCAGCTATCACGCCTATCCTTGGTGACGATGCGGCCGATCAGCTCTCGGTCGGTGCCGGTGGTGTTGATGTGCTTGTCCACGGTGTAGAAGTGGCGGAAGCCGGCCTCACGCGCCACCTCGCGGTAGTCGTCGTCGAAGTAGCCTTGCGGCCAACATAGATGCTCGCTCACCGCGCCCAACCGCTGCTGCAGCATGTCGCGCGCGGCGGCCAGATCGGCCGCCAGCTTGTCGCGCTTCTCTTCGCGGCTGGCACACAGCTTGTCCCAGCGCGCATGACTGTGGGTGTGGCTGTGGAACTCGAAGGTACCGGCGGCGCGTGCCGCCTCGATCTCGCTCCAGCGCATCATCACCTGGTCGGTGCGGTCTTCCGCCACCGCCTGCTTGCAGCCGTTGTGATCCGGCGTCGGCGGCAGCGGCCGGCCCTGGCCGGCTACCGCCCGCACTTCGCCATCGCCGATCCAGCCGGAGATGGTGAACAGTAGCGAGGTCAGCCCGTAACGCTGCAGCACCGGGTGCGCGTACACCCAGTTGTCGAGGTAGCCGTCATCGAAGGTGATCAGCACGCTCTTTTTCGGCACCGGCTTGCCGGCCAGGAAGCCGGCGAACTCCTCGGCGCGCAGCGCATGCCAGCCGTTGCGTGCCAGCCAGTGCATGTGCGCATCGAAGGTTTCCGGCGACACGGTCACCAGCCCAGGGTTGGGGCTGACATGGTGGTACATCAGTACCGGTACGGCATCAGCGCGCGCCATGGCCCTCTCCTTGCGCCACCACCTTGCGCAGCAGCGTTTGCATATTGCGCGACATCACGTCCACATAGAATTGCGCCGCCACCAGCTCGCGGCTCTCGGCGGCCATCTGCTGGCGTAGTGCGTCGTCGGACAGCAGGCGGATTACCGCGTCGCCCAGGCTCTGCGGGTCGCTGGGCTTGATCAGCAGGCCGTTTACGCCGTCGTGCACCACTTCCGGCACGCCATCGACATTGGTGCCGATCACCGGCAGGCCCATGGCCATCGCCTCGATGAAGGCGGTGCCCAGCGCCTCCTGCTCGGTAGGCAGCAGGAACAGGTCGCAGGAGGCCAGCACGTTGGCGATATCGCGGCGCAGGCCGAGGAAGCGGATGCGTTCCGCCAGCCCGGCAGCGGCCACCTGGCCCTTGAGCTCGTCGAACAGCGGGCCGTCGCCGGCAAAGATGAAATAGGTATCCGGGCAGGCGGCCAGGATGCGCGGCGCGGCCTGGATGGTAAAGCGGTGGCCTTTCTCGGTGCGCATGATGGCCACGGTGAGCACCAGTTTGGCAGTGTCCGGCAGGCCCAGCTCGCGGCGCAGCGACGGCTCGCCGTCCACTTTCAGCTGCTCCGGGTCCACGCCGGTATACACGGTGGAGACCCGTTCGTCGGGAATGCCGGCATCGATCAGATAGCTGCGCACGAAGTTGCTGACCGACACCACGTGATGCGGCAGCACCGAGTAGGTGAGCTTGGAGGTGATCGGCAGCGCCAGGTGGCGGGTGCGTACCACCTTGATGCCGGCCAGACGCCCGGCCAGCCCACCCAGGATGCTGTCGTGCCCGCTGTGGGTGTTTACCACGTCCACGCGCTGCGCCTTGATCAGCTTGTAAATACGCCACATGGCGCGCATGTCGAAAGCGTTGTAGATCGGAATCTCGAATGTCTCGATGCCGGCCTCGCGGGCGCGTGCGGCCAACCTTGCGCCGGCGCGGGTGAGCAGCAGGATGCGGTGGCCCAGCTTTTTCAGGCCCACCATTTCCTTGAAGGTGCGATGTTCCTGACCGCCCCAGCCAACGGACGACTCGGTGTGCAGGATGGTCAGCAGTTGCTCTGCCATGTCAGTTTTCCTTGAACTGCAGCTGGTGCAGGCGGGCGTACATGCCATCCTGCGCCAGAAGCGCCTGGTGATTGCCGATTTCCTTGATGCGCCCCTGATGCATCACCACGATGCGGTCGGCGTGCTCGATGGTGGACAGGCGGTGGGCAATCACCAGCGTGCTACGGTTTTTCATCAGGTTTTCCAGCGCGCTCTGCACCAGACGCTCGGACTGGGTATCCAGCGCGCTGGTAGCCTCATCCAGTATCAGGATCGGTGCATTCTTCAGCAGCGCGCGGGCGATGGCCAGCCGCTGCCGCTGGCCGCCGGACAGTTTGGCGCCGTTCTCGCCGATCACGGTGTCGAAACCTTCCGGCAACGCCTCGATGAACTCCAGCGCGTTGGCCGCACGCGCGGCTTCAATAATGCTGTCGCGGTCGATATCACGCATCGCCCCATAGGCGATATTGGCGGCCACGCTATCGTTGAACAGCACCACCTCCTGACTCACCAGCGCAATGTGGCGACGCAGGTCAGCCAGCCGGATGTCGGACAGCGGAATACCATCCAGCAGGATCTGCCCGCCGCTGGGCGTGTAGAAACGCGATACCAGGCTGGCCAGCGTGGTCTTGCCACTGCCGGAGGAGCCCACCAGCGCCACGGTCTCGCCCGGCTGCACTTCGAAGCTCAGACCGGACAGCGCATCGCGCTCCGCCCCCGGGTAGCTGAAGCTGACATCCTGGAACTGCAGCTGACCGCGGGTATGCGGCAACGCCTGCTTGCCGGTATCCGGCTCCTCCGGTTCGTCGAGGAAGGTAAAAATGCTGTCGGCTGCCGCCAGGCCGCGCTGCATGGCCTGCGCCACGCCGGTCACCCGCTTCACCGGCGCGAACAGGAGCATCATCGCGGTGAGGAAGGACATGAAGTCGCCAGCGGTAAAACTGTCGTGTTGCGCGCGCAGGGTGGCGAAATACAGGATTGCCGCCAAGGCGCAGGCAATCACCAGCTGGGTAACGCCGGTATTGGCGGAGCTGGCTGCGCTCTGCTTTACCTGGTTGCGGCGCAGCGACATGGCGGCATCATTGAAGCGGTTCTGCTCCAGCGCATAGCCATCGTAGATCTTCACCACGCGCTGGCCATCGATGCTCTCGCTCAGCACCTGGGTGAGCTGCGCCATATTCTGCTGGTTCTGCACCGACAGGCCGCGCAGGCGCTTGCCCACCTTGCGCATCGACACCGTTACCACCGGCATCACCACCAGGCAGATCAGCGTCAACTGCCAATCCAGGTACAGCAGCCAGCCCAGCAGGCTCAGCGCGGTAATGCCGTCCTTCACCGTGACGGTAATCACGTTGAAACCGGCTTCGGTGACCTGGTTTACGTCGTAGGAGATACGCGATACCAGCCGCCCGGACTGGTTGTCGTCGTAGTAGCGGATCGGCAAGCGCAACATCTTGGCGAACATCTCTTCGCGCAGTTTCTGCACCAGGTGCCCGGTCAGCCAGCTGGAGCTGTATTCGTTGATGAAGGAGGTGATGCCGCGCACCGCGAACACGCCGATGATGGCCAGCGGCACCCACACCATGGCGGAGCGGTCGCGGTTGACGAAACCGCCGTCGATCAGCGGCTTCATCAGCCGGGCAAAGAAGGGTTCGGTCAGTGCCGCGACAGTCATCGACACCAGCGACAGCGTGAACACCTTCCAATAAGGTTTCAGGTACTGCAGCAACCGCAGGTAGATCTGCAGGCTGCTTCGATTCGAATTATGCAATTTCAGTCTCTTTTAACGCGCCTGACGGCGGGCAAAATCGGCCTGCAGCGCCAGAATCTGCTGCAGATTATGTTCCACGGAAAAACGAGCGCGCACGTCCTGCGCACCCTGTTGCGCCAGCTCGCACATGGCCTGCGGCGCCGACAGCGCCTGTTCGATAGCCGCCGCCCAGGCCGCCACATCGCCCGGGGGCACCAGCACCCCGGTACGCCCGGCACTGACGGTTTCCGGAATGCCACCGGTAGCGCTGACCACCACCGGCACGCCCAGCGCCAGCGCCTCGATCTGCGACATGCCCAGCGGTTCGTAGGTGGACGGCATCACCAGCAGATTGGCATGGCGGAACAGGCAACTGGCCGGCATCACCGAGCCCGCCAGCAACACTTGTTGCTGCAACCCCAACGCGGCGATGCGTGCCTCGATGGCGGCGCGGGCATCGCCCTCGCCAGCAATCAGGTAACGCAGTTGCGGCCAACGTTGCCGCAGCTGCGCCAACACCTCCAGCATCAGCAGGTGGCCCTTCTCACCGCGCAGCATCGCCACATGCAGCAGTAGCGGGCCACTGCCGGCTGCCAGCCAGTCGGCCACGTACGACGGCAAGGGCTCGCTGCTGCGCTGGTCGATACCGGCAAAGTCGATGCCCGGGTACACCACGTGGATGCGCTCGGCGTGGATTGCCGGGTTGTCCAGCAGCGCGTTGCGCAGGTAGTGGCTGGGCACCATGGTGGCATCGGCCAGCACATTGTACGGCAACGGTTTCACCCGGCCGGCCAGATAGGTGCGCGAGCGCAGCACGAAGGGCCGTGGCCGCACCAGCCGCGCGGCCAGCGCGGCATTGTTGGCATCGTGCCCGCTGTGACAGATCACCATGCCGGCTCGCGTGCGACGCAGTAGCGCCACCAGGATGAGGATGCTGGGCAGATGCAGGCTGTTGCGGAAGGCGGCGTTTACCACCGCGAGGCCGCGCGCCCGCGCCGCGGCATCCACCTTGCCCCCCGGCGGGCACACCAGCGTACAAGCGATACCGTGTGCCTGCATGGCCGCCATCTGCTGCATCAGCTGCAGCTCCTGCCCGCCGACATTGCGGGAGGATTCGGTGAACACCACATGCTCAAGCATCTTGCCGGCCTCGCGTCAGCAGTTCGGCCAGCAGCGCGCCTACGATGAACAGGAACAGATGCAGCAGGTGGTCACGCTGGATGCTCTCGATCAGCATGCGGCCAACAAAGCCGCCCACCACCAGTGCCAGCACTAGGCCGGTGGTATTCTGCTCGCGCATGAAGCGCCGCAGACCGGTAAACATCAGCGACAGGCAGAACAGCAGCCACAGCAGCACCCCCGGAATACCCAGCCCGACGCCCAGGTCGATGAAGCCGCTATGGCTGTGGCCCACCTTGTTGTCGATGCCGAGGTGGCTCAGCGAGCGGGTGAAGGCGTTACGGCCGTAACCGTAACCCAGCGGATTATCGCGGATCAGATCCAGGCCCCGGCTGATCCAGGCCACACGCTCGTAGGCGGAAGCATCCACCACCTGGCCATTGGCCATCTTCGGGTAGTCCTCGACACGCAACCAGCCTTTGCTGGTCTGGTAGTGCCAACCCATGTCGGCGGAACCGACGAAGACCAGGTTGCGGGTGTCCTTGTGATAGGCGTAACTGACCATGCCACCCACCGCAGCACAGATCGCCGCGACAATGAGTACGGTCTTCTTCCAGCCCAGGCGCTTGCGCTCCCAATACAAGAAAACACCCAGCATGGAAAACGCCAGGTACACCATACCGAGCAGACCATTGCGCGCGCCGGCCATCAGGCTGGCCAGCAGCAAAAGTAGCAGCGCAAGGTAGGGAAACCAGCGTGGCAGACGGCTGGCATAGTGAAAACGGGGACTGACATCGGCAAAGATGCGTACCGCCAAGAACACCAGCACGGTGTTGATGAAGAAGGTCAGCTCCAGCTTGGTGGCGGTGGTGAACGCCGTTTGATAAGGCAGCGCGCCCGTCGTCGCCAGCACATAGCCGGCATGCCCCAGCTCCACCCCGCACAGCAGGGCACCAGCCAGCAGCACCACATCCTTGATCGACAACGCCTGCCGGCGCCAAAACATCGCTCCGCCCACCACGAACCACAGCAACCCCATCAGCATCTGGCTGCGTGCCTCGCCCAGCGACAGCTCCGGCCAACTGGACCACAGCAGCGAGTGCAGGAACACATAGCCGACAAAAGCTACCAGCGTCCACAACACCATACTGCTGCCACGGATAAAACCCAGTAGTGCGCGCCAGTGACAACCGGCGTAGCCGAGGAATAGCAGCAACAGCACGTAGCGCAACGCCACGGTATGCGACACGTTGGCCAGGGTAACGAACACCAGGGCCAGTAACAGGAACAGCA
>CAMLGD010000059.1 GCA_946479405.1 uncultured Vogesella sp. | reverse complement strand
CGCCAAGTTCGCCTGCCCGGTGTGCAGCTACAGTCTGCCGGAGCTGGAGCCGCGGTTGTTCTCCTTCAACAACCCGATGGGCGCCTGCCCCAAGTGCGACGGCCTGGGCGAGATCACCTTCTTCGACCCCAAGCGCGTGGTGGCGCACCCGGAGCTGACGCTGGCCGCCGGCGCCATCAAGGGCTGGGACCGCCGCAACCAGTTCTACTACCAGATGCTGCAGGCGCTGGCCGAGCATTACGATTTCTCGCTGGACCTGTCGTTCGAAGACCTACCGCAGCGGGTGCAGCACGTGGTGTTGCATGGCTCCGGGCGCGAGGAAATCAACTTTACCTACCAGTCCGAGCGCGGCACCAAGTTCCAGCGTGCACACAGCTTCGAGGGCATCATCCCCAACCTGGAGCGCCGCTACCGCGAAACCGACTCCAGCACCGTGCGCGAGGAACTGGCCAAGTACCAGAACAACCAGTGCTGCCCGTCTTGCAGCGGCTCGCGGCTGCGCAAGGAAGCGCGGCATATCTTTGTTGGCCGCAAGACCCTGCACCAGATCAACCAGATGTCGCTGAAGGATGCGGCCAACTTCTTTGCCGGGCTGGTATTCGCCGGCCACAAGCAGGCAGTGGCGGAGAAGATCGTCAAGGAAATCAGCGAGCGGGTATCGTTCCTGAATAATGTCGGCCTGGACTACCTGTGCCTGGCACGCTCCGCCGATACGCTGTCCGGTGGCGAGGCGCAGCGCATCCGCCTGGCCAGCCAGATCGGCTCCGGCCTTACCGGTGTGATGTACGTACTGGACGAACCGTCCATCGGCCTGCACCAGCGCGACAACGACCGCCTGCTGGCCACGCTGATGCGCCTGCGTGACCAGGGCAACAGCGTGATCGTGGTGGAGCACGACGAAGACGCCATTCGCGCTGCCGATTACCTGGTGGACATGGGGCCGGGGGCCGGCGAGCACGGTGGCAATGTGCTGGTGGCTGGCAAGCCGGAGGAAGTGGCGGCCTGCACCGATTCGGTTACCGGCGATTTTCTGTCCGGCCGCCGCAGCATTGCTCTGCCGGGCGAGCGCCGCGCGGTGAACGCCGAACGCATGCTGACGCTGGAAGGCGCCAGCGGCAACAATCTCAAGGACGTGACGCTGCAACTGCCGCTGGGCATGCTGGTGTGCATTACCGGCGTATCCGGCTCCGGCAAGTCCACGCTGATCAACGACACGCTGTACAAGATCGCCGCCCGCGACCTGAACGGCGCCAGCGAGGAGCCGTCGCCGTACCGCCGCGTGCTGGGGCTGGAGCAGCTGGACAAGGTGATCAACGTCGATCAAAGCCCGATCGGCCGCACACCGCGCTCCAACCCTGCCACCTACACCGGGCTGTTCACGCCGATCCGCGAGCTGTTTGCCGGCGTGCCATTGTCGCGCGAGCGTGGCTATGGTCCGGGACGGTTCTCCTTCAACGTCAAGGGTGGCCGCTGCGAGGCGTGTCAGGGCGATGGCGTGATCAAGGTGGAAATGCACTTCCTGCCGGACGTGTACGTGCCGTGCGATGTGTGCCACGGCAAGCGTTACAACCGCGAGACGCTGGAAGTGCAGTACAAGGGCAAGAACATTACCGAAGTGCTGGAAATGACGGTGGAGCAGGCGCAGGCGTTCTTCAGCGCGGTGCCGACCGTGGCGCGTAAGCTGAACACGCTGATGGATGTCGGCCTCGGCTACATCCGCCTGGGGCAGAGCGCCACCACGCTGTCCGGCGGCGAGGCGCAGCGGGTGAAGCTGGGGCTGGAGCTGTCCAAGCGCGACACCGGCCGCACGCTGTACATCCTGGACGAGCCGACCACCGGCCTGCACTTCCACGATATCGACCTGCTGCTGCAGGTGCTGCACCGCCTGCGCGAGAACGGCAATACCGTGGTGGTGATCGAGCACAATCTGGACGTGATCAAGACCGCCGACTGGCTGATCGACCTGGGGCCGGAAGGCGGTGCCGGCGGCGGCCAGATTATCGCCAGCGGCACGCCGGAGCAGGTGGCGGCCAACCCGGCCAGCCATACCGGCCATTATCTGGCGCCATTGTTGCAGCCACGGACATAGTCGTTGCGGTTTTATCGGTAAAACCGTTTAGAATCAGATATGGGCGGCGCGTGGCGACGCCCGAGCAAGGGGAAAGCATGCTTACGTTGGGCAAGATCGATCACATCCACATCCGGGTCAGCGACGCCGCCAAGGCCGCCGACTGGTACAGCCGCGTGCTGGGGCTGGCGGCGGATACCCGCTACCGCCATATGCAGGATGGCCCGCACGGCGTCATCATGATGGCCAATCCCAGCGGCACGGTGCGGCTGGCCATCAGCCAGGAAGAAGGCGCCGCGGCGTTTTCCGGCGCCATTGCCTTTGTAGTGAGTGGCCAGGATTTCCTGGAATGGATCGACCAGCTGGCGGGTGAGCGGGTGCTGAACAGCGAAGGGCAGACCATCGCCCGCGACAGTGTGCGCGATCACAGCTTTTTCTGTTCGCTGTCGTTTGTCGATCCGTTCGGCAACCCGTTCGAGATCGTCAGCTACGACCACACCTGGCTGGCTGGCAAGCTCAAGCTCACCAAGCGCACGCCGGCCTGACGCAACGTTGGCCGCAATGAAAAGACCCGCCGTTGGCGGGTTTTTTGTTGTGCGGAGCAGCCGCTTGACGCTGGCTTTGGGGCTGTGCGGTGACCCGGCTTGACGCTTGCGATAACGGCCAGCGGCGCCAGCCGTGCGCCACGCTACAGCGCCTGCGTCTTGGCCTGAAAATAGCCCTGCATCTGCTGTTGCGGCAGCGGGTAGCCATAGAACACCACATTGGCCGGCAGGCTGGCCCACTGCTGCACCATGGTGTTGTCCATGTCGCTGGTCAGCACGATATCGATGCCCTCCAGCGGGTGGTTGGGCTGCTGCAGCAATTGCAGCAGGTCAAAAGCGCTGACACCCGGCATCAGCAGATCGATGATCAGCACATCCGGCCGCTCCTGGCCGATGGCCACCAGCGCGCTGATGCCGTCGTCAAAGGTGCGCACCTGCAGCGGCAGCTGCCAGCCGGCAAGCATCTGCGTCAGTTGCTGGCGTTTGGTTTCCTGTTTTTCCACGTGATAGACCAATAGCTGCGGCCGCATCTTGCGCGCCGCTTTGCCGGTGATATAGGCATTGAGCGAGGCCCGGCTGATGCGGCGATGGCCGCCGTTGGTCTTCCAGGCTTTCAGCAAACCTTGTTCCACCATGCGCTGGATGGTGGTGTAGCTGACGCCGATGACTTCGGCGGCCTGGCGGGTGGTGACGAACTCTTGTTCCTGCATGCGATCGGCGAGGTAAGGGCTGGAGGTCCTCATGCTACTGCCATGACCTGGTTTTGGCAAGAAATGTGCATACTATGCAGTTAATCGTTCAAATCATTCAAAATAACAAAATCATTTATTGAGGCATTGACTGCACATTTTTGCCTGCTGCAAGATGGTTGCACCCGGCCGTTACAGATCCTGCAGCAGGCAGTCTGCAGCGGGTGCCGGGGTCTGCAAAGGTCCGTCCATGTCTCCGCGTATCCAGTTATCACCGCAGTACAAAATCATCAATCCGCTTACCGGACAGCAGCAAAAAGTCAGCGCCAATGAATACCGGCTGTTGCGGGCGATCCCGCGGGAAGGGCTGGAGAAACAGCGGTTGGTCGATCTGGTCTGGGGTGGGCGCGGGCGTGCCGTGGGCGATTCCAGTTACTACAACCTGATCTATCGCCTGCGCCGCAATCTGGCCGCCATCGGTGTGGTGGACGGGGTGGTGACGATTCCTGGTTTCGGTGTGTTGCTGCGCTGCGAAGTGGAGCTGGTGCTGTCGCAGCCGCTGACGTTTACCGAGCAGACATGAGCGCATGGCCGCATGCAGACCACCGGCCCGGCGGCTCCGGCGCTAGCATGTGTCGACAAAGCCCTTTCGCAGTGCGAAAGGGCTTTGTCATGTAGGCAGCAAGCTTGTCCAGGCACGGGCTTGGCTGCCGCGGCCCGGCTTGGCCGGAACCGCGAACTTTAGCCGCGGCCAGCAGCGCCGAGCCATCAGGCCCGGCGCTTGCGTTTACGGCTGCGGCCAACGTTGGCCGCAGCGGCTTACCACTTATAGCTGACGGTGGCGCTGTAGTTGCGCTTCTCGCCGTAGTAGCAGGCATAGGTGCTGTAGCACGAGGCCACGTAGGTTTCATTCAGCAGGTTGTTGACGTTCAGGCGCAGGCTGGAGCCTTTCAGTGCCGGGTCGAGGCGGGCCAAGTCATAGCGCAGGGCCAGATCCACCAGCGTCACCTCCGGTACTTTGGCGGTATTGGCAGAGTCCGCCCACAGCCATGAGGTGTAGCGCACACCGCCGCCCAGGTTCAGGCCGCTGTCGAAGGCGTAATCCAGCCACAGCGATGCCTTGTGCGCCGGTGCCAGGTACGGGGTCTTGCCCTGGTAGTTGCCTTCGGTCACTTCCATATCGCTGTAGGTATAGCCGGCCAGCAGCGACAGCTTGTCGTTCAGCTTGCTGTTGGCTTCCAGCTCCACGCCGCGCGAGCGCACCACGCCGATCGGGTCGTACTTGAAGGTGCTGCTGTTGTACTGCGCCACGTTTTTCTGTTCCAGATCGTATACCGCGGCCGACAGCAGGGTGCTGCTGCCCTTGGGCTGATAGCGGATACCCAGCTCGCTCTGCTTGCTTTCCAGCGGTTTCAGTACATTGCCGCTGGTGTCGGTGGCGTAGGCCAGGCTGGGGTCGAAGCCCTCGCTGTAGCTGGCATACGGTGCCAGACCGTTATCGGCCAGATACACCACGCCCAGGCGCTTAGTCAGCTTGTTGCCGGACCAGCTGCTGCTGCTACCGGTCTGCGGGTTGGTGTCGGACACCTCGGCCTGGTCGTGACGCAGCCCGGCGGTCAGGCGCCAGTTGCCCAGCGCCAGCTGATCCTGCAGGTACAGGCCCAGCTGCTCGCGCTTGCGGTTGAAGTAGGTCGGCGAGAAGGTGCTGCTGGAGTTGTCGTAACTGGTGTTCACCGTGTCGATGGTGGTGGCCAGGTATTGGTAGGAGTTGTAGCCCTTGTTCTCGCCGGTCTGGTAGTCGAGGCCGGCCAGTACGTTGTGCTGCACGCTGCCGGTGCTGAAGCTGCCCAGCAGGCTGTTGTCGAGGATGTGCGATTCGGAGCGCTCGGCGGCGCGGGCGTAGGAGCGATACAGCGAATCGGAGTCGGCCGCGACCCAGCCGTACTGCGAGTACTGCGTCAGGTCGGTTTTGCTGATCTGGAAGCGGTATTTCTGCTGGAATTTCCACTTGTCGTTGAAAGCATGTTCCAGCTGGTAGCCATAGAACTGCTGCTCGCGACTCATGCCGTCGCTGGGCGAGCTTTCGTTGAAATCGGTGCTGATGGTCTTGCCGTTGTGCGGTACCACCGTGCCTTCATACGGCAGCGCGCCGTGGTAGCCGGTCTGCGGATCCTTCTGCAGATAAGCCTGCAGCAGCAGCGAGGTATTGGCGTCGATCTTCCAGTCCAGCGACGGCGCTAGCAGGTAGCGCTCGGTGCTGGCGCCATCCTGTTGCTGCTCGGCGGCAGCGCCCTTGGCGATCAGGCGGTAGGCCAGATCGTCGCGGCCGGCGACGGCGCCGGTGAAATCCAGTCCCAGCGCACGCTGCTTGTCGCTGCCCAGCGTCAGCGATAGCTCATGGGCATCGGTGCTTTGCGGGCGCTTGGTGGTGATTGCCACCAGACCACCGGGCGATGCCTGGCCGTAGGTCACCGATGCCGGACCACGGATCACATCCAGCCGCTCCACCGCGTACGGGTCGAGCTGCAGCGTGTTGTAGCCGTCCGGGTCGCCGAACAGGCGCAGGCCGTCAAGGAATTCGTTGGCGGTAGGGTGATCGCTGAAACCGCGCAGCACGATGTAGTCGTAGCGGGTAGTGGAGCCGACCGCCCCGGTGAACACCCCCGGGGTATAGCGCAGCGCCTCGGTAACGGTACGCGCCTTCTGGTCTTCGATCTGTTGCTTGGTCACCACCGACACCGCCTGCGGAATCTCCTTCAGCTCGGTATCGGTCTTGGTGGCGCCCTGGCTGGATTTGACGGCATAGCCACGGGTCGGCGCGTTGGCACCGGCTTCCTGGCTGCCAGTTACCACCACGGTATCCAGCATGGTGCTATCGGCGGCAAACGCCTGGTTCACTGCCAGCGCCAGGGTGGCGATGCACAGGGCGCTGCCCAGCGGATAGGCCGGCTGTCGGCGCCGGGGCGGTTGAGTGTTCTGCATGTGTGTATGTCCGTGTGTTGAATCGCGCGGCGATCCTGTAGAGAAAAGCAGGGCCTGGCCAGCCGCTGCTGCCGGTGCGTGCGGCCTGTTGATGGTCATTCTTCTGACATCGATGCGAATCATATTGATAATAATTATCATTGGCAATATGATGCTGGTCATGCCAAACAGGAGTCAGACGTGATGGAACGCAGCAAGCGACTTTGCCTGCAAGCCCGTGCCGCCGCCGCGGACGAGGGCGCCTGTACGCACATGGGCCGTGCCATGCACCGGCCCCGCGTGTAACAGGCTTGTGTCAGCACGGCGCTGCGGCTGCGGCCGGTGGCGCCGGATGCAAGCATGGACCACCCACCCTGTCGCGATGACAGGCCATGCGAGACTTGAACATGTCCATCAAGCAAATCGTTAGCCACGACAGCCCGGCGCTGTCGCGAGCGGACGTGCCGGGCAAGCGGCACCTTTTCAACCAGCACAACCTGGCGGCGTTCCGCCAGGGCATCGAACAGAGCCTGCAACTGGTGAGCCACAGGTTGGCCGCAGTGTCGCAGCCGTTCAGTGGTGTGCTGCCGCAGGAGCTGGCGCCGGCTTTTGCCGGCATCGATCTGGAGCAGGCCGTCGGCGATCACGCCGCGGTGCTGGCCGAACTGGCCACACTGTATCTGGACGATGCCGTGTACTTTCACCACCCGCGCTACGTGGCGCACCTGAACTGCCCGGTGCTGCTGCCGGCCATCATGGCCGAGCTGATCCTGTCCGCGGTGAACTCGTCGCTGGACACCTGGGACCAGAGCGCTGGCGGCACCTTCATCGAACAGAAGCTGATCGACTGGACGCTGGGCCATATCGGCCTGGGCGCAGACGCCGACGGCGTGTTCACCAGCGGCGGTACCCAGTCCAACCTGATGGCGCTGTTACTGGCGCGCGACAGCCATTACGCCCGCCGCGGCCACAACGTGAAGCTTGCCGGCCTGCCGGCAGATGCCCACCGTCTGCGCATCCTGTGCTCGTCGGCCAGCCATTTCAGCGTGCAGAAATCCGCCGCGTTGCTGGGGCTGGGTTACGACGCGGTGATCAGCGTGCCGTGCGATGTGCAGCAGCGCATGGACACCGCGGTGCTGGCGCGGGAGATCGCCCGTTGCCAGGCTGACGGTCTGCAGCCGATCGCGGTGGTGGCTACCGCCGGCACCACCGACTTCGGCAGCATCGACCCGCTCGCCGCCATCGGCGCGCTGTGCCGCACGCACGGCATCTGGCTGCATGTCGATGCCGCCTACGGTGGTGCGCTGTTGCTGTCGCCGACGCGGCGCCACTGGTTGGCCGGCATCGAGCAGGCCGACTCGGTCACCATCGACTACCACAAGTCCTTCTTCCAGCCGGTGAGCTGCAGCGCTTTCTTCGCGCGCGAGCGCCGCCACTTCGCCCACGTCACCTGCCACGCCGACTACCTCAACCCGCTGACTGCGACGCAGGAGGGCACGCCCAATCTGGTCAACAAGAGCCTGCAGACCACGCGCCGTTTCGACGCGCTCAAACTGTGGCTGACGCTGCGCAGCATGGGGGCGCAGCAGCTCGGGGCGATGTTCGACCACGTCATCGAGCTGACCCAGCGCGCCTACGCCACGTTCTGCGGCGACGCGGCGCTGCAGTTCGCCGCCGCGCCGCAGCTGTCCACGCTGGTGTTCCGCTTCGTGCCAGCGCAGGCGTTGCCGGATGAGGCGGTGGATGCGGCCAACGTTTACATCCGCAAGGCCATCTTCCGCTCCGGCCTGGCGGTGATTGCCGGCACCCGGGTGGCCGGGCGGCAGTACCTGAAGTTCACCCTGCTGAACCCGGAAACCACGCTGGACGACCTGCAGGCCATCGTCGCCCTGATCAAACAGCACGGACAGCACTACCTGGCCGGCCAGCACGACGCGCCAGCCGCCGTCGCGCTTTGCGCATGAGGACGCCACGATGAACCACAAGACCTACGATTTCGTCGCCATCGGCATCGGCCCGTTCAACCTGGGGCTGGCGTGCCTCACCGAGCCACTGGCGGATCTGGATGGCCTCTTCCTGGACAAGGCAGACGGCTTCAACTGGCACCCGGGCATGCTGCTGGACAGCGCCACGCTGCAGACGCCGTTCCTGGCCGATCTGGTGACGCTGGCCGACCCCACCAGTCGCTACAGCTTTCTCAACTACCTGAAAACCAGCGGCCGTATCTACTCGTTCTACATCAAGGAGGATTTCTTCATGATGCGCAACGAGTACAACCAGTATTGCCAGTGGGTGTGCCGCCAGTTGTCCAGCCTGCGCTGGAACCGCTACGTCGAGAAAGTGGAGTACGTCGACGGCGTTTACCTGGTGCATGGCGTCAACACCAGGACCGGCGCGCGCGAGCAGTACCGTACGCGGCGGCTGGTGCTGGGTACCGGCACCGTGCCCTACCTGCCGGCGTGCTGCCACGAGGTGGCCGACCGCGTCGGTCATTCCGCCAGCTACCTGGCCGACAAGGCCGAGCTGCAGCGGCAGCGCAGCATCACCGTGGTCGGCAGCGGCCAGAGCGCGGCGGAGATCTACTACGACCTGTTGCAGGACATCGACCGCTACGGCTACCGCCTCAACTGGCTGACCCGTTCGCCGCGCTTCTTCCCGCTGGAGTACAGCAAGCTCACGCTGGAGATGACCTCGCCGGAGTACATCGACTACTTCCACCGCCTGCCGATGAGCAAGCGCGACGAGCTGCTGCAGCAGCAGAAGGGCCTGTACAAGGGCATCAACATCGCGCTGATCAACGCCATTTACGACCTCTTGTACAACAAGCGCCTGCAGGGTGAGGTCGATACCCGGTTGCTGACCAACACCGCGCTGACCGCGTGCCGCTACGACGAGGCAGCCGGCCACTACCGGCTGGCGCTGCACCAGGTGGAGCAGGACGCACATTTCGAGCTGACTACCGAGGCGCTGGTGCTGGCCACCGGTTACTGCTACCGCCAGCCGGGCTTCCTGCAGCCGCTTGCCGGGCGCATCAAGTGGGACGCGCGCGGCCGCTTCGACGTTGGCCGCAACTACAGCGTCGATCACGCCGGCAACGAGATCTTCGTGCAGAACGCCGAGCTGCATAGCCACGGCCTGGTGACGCCGGACCTGGGCATGGCGTGCTATCGCAACGCGTGGCTGATCCGCGCCATGAGCGGGGTGGAGCACTACCCGGTGGAGCGCCAGATCGCCTTCCAGCAGTTTGCGGTGCCGGAGTCGCTGTACGCGGCAGAACGGCTGAGTGCATGAAGCTGAAGCCGTTTCTGCTGGGCATCACCGCGCTGGCAGTGGTCAGCGACGCCATGCTGCTGCCGTTCTACCCGCAGTTCTTCGCTGAGCGTTTCGGCGTGGACGATCCGCAGCACGTCGGCGCCTATGTGGCGGCGATGTGCCTGACGGTGATGTTTGCGCTGCCGCTGTGGGCACGGGTGGCGCGCCAGCTGCCGCTGCTGTCGCTGCTGGTGTACACCCAGCTGGCCGCCGGGCTGTTGTGCCTGCTCTGCTACTGGGCCAGCTCGCTGCTCGGTTTCTGGCTGCTGTCGCTGGCGATGATCGCGTTCAAGGGCAGCTACCTGTTGGTCTACCCCTACGTGATGAGCCTGTCGGACGAGAGCGAGCACGCCGCCACCGTCGGCCTGCTGTCGGTGCTCGTGCACTTCGGCGGCATCGCCGGCGCCTTGCTGGGCGGGCTGGTGCTGCAGTCACTGCCGGCCGGGCACGTGTTCCTGCTGATGGCCGCCGGCGACGCGCTGCAGATCGCCATCTGCCTGTACCTGCTGTGGCGGCAGCCGCAGGCGTCGCAGCTGCCGCCGGCTGCGGCCAAGCTTGCGCCGCCGGGGGCGGGCGGGGATGGCGCACGGCTGCGTCGCGTCTATCGGCTGGGGCTGTTGATGCTGCTGTTCTACTTCAGCGCCTACCTGGTGCGCGCGTTCTTCGCGCTGCACTGGCAGGCGGTGAGCGGTATCGACGACAGCCGGCTGGCGGCGGCGGTGTTCGCCGTGCCGGCGGCGATGGCGCTGTTGGGGCTGTGGCACAACCGCCGCCGCGCCCGCCGCGGCCAGGCACCGCTGGGCAGCCTGCCGGCAATGCTGCTCATCGGCACGGCCGGGCTGCTGTTGCAGGCGTTGCCGGACACGCTGCCGCTGCTGCTTGGCCGCTGCCTGTTCGGCTGGGCGCTGTTCCAGCTCACCGTGCAGCTGGACGTGCAGTTGTTCCAGCTTGGCACGCCGCAGAGCTACGCCGCCGACTACAGCAAGATCAACTTCTGCCAGAACCTGGGGGTGCTCGCCGCCTCCTACGCCGCCGGCCTGCTGGTGGCGGGGCAGGGCCTGGCCATGCCTTTCCTGATGGCAGCCGTCGGCTTCGTGCTGACCGCACTGGCCTATCCCTTACTGGCAGCGACGCCGCACAAGCTCGCCATCGCCTGAGGAATCCCTGATGACGCTATCCAACCCTGAACGCCACGCGGCTGCTGCGGCCAACCTGTTCCACGCCCGGGTGCCCGGCGTGGGCGAGTTCAGCCTGCGGCCGCTGGCCGTCCCCGACGACATGCCGCTGCTGCACCGCTGGGTAACGCAGGACTACGCCCGCTACTGGGGCATGCAGCAGGCCACGCTGGCCGAGGTGAGCGACACCTACCACGCACTGCAGCAGGGCGTGCACACCGCCTGCTACCTGGGGCTGTACCACGGCGAAGCGGCCTTTCTGCTGGAGCGCTACCACCCGGCGCACGACGTGCTGGGCGAGCACTACCCGGTGGCAGCCGGCGACATCGGCATGCACTTTCTGGTGGCGCCGCCGACGCGGCACGTGCCCGGTTTCACCCGCGCGGTGATGCGCGTGATCCTGGATTTTCTGTTCCGCGACCCGGCCACCCGCCGCGTGGTGGTGGAGCCGGATGTGCGCAACGCCAAGATCCACGCCATCAACCGCCATGCCGGCTTCGTCTATCAGCGCGAGATCGCGCTGCCGCACAAGCGCGCCCATCTTGCCTTCTGCACCCGTGAACAACATCAGGCCGCGCGGCAAAGCGCCGGCCAAAGCAAGGAATCCGCATGAACACCACCGTATTCGACCAGCCGCAACACGCCGCCGCCCACCTGCAACCGGCGGTCTGGGCCAAGGTCAACCGTCTGCTGCTACGTAAGGCCATCGCCGAATTCGCCCACGAGCTGTTGCTGCAGCCCGAGCTGCAGGCGCAACAAGGTGACTGGGGCGATTACCGCTTGCCAGTGCCCGGTCGCGACGCCGAGTACCGCTTCCGCGCCCGCCTGCTGGCGCTGGAGCACTGGGATATCGACGCCGACTCGCTGCAGCGGCTGGAGGCGGGGGCTGACAGCGCGCTGGACGCGCTGGCCTTCATCATCGAATTCAAGGCGCTGCTGAATATCGGCGACGACATGATGCCGGTGTACCTGGACGAGATCAGCAGCACGCTGTACGGCAGCGCCTACAAGCACAGCCGCGCCGGGCTGACTGCCGACGAGCTGACCCGCGCCGATTTCCAGTCGGTGGAAACCTCGATGATGGAAGGCCACCCGTGCTTTGTGGCCAACAACGGCCGCATCGGCTTCGATGCCGCCGACTATGGCAACTACGCGCCGGAGGCCGCCTCGCCGATCCGGCTGGTCTGGCTGGCAGTGCATCGCAGCAAGGCCACCTTCAGCAGCATCAGCGATCTTTCCTACCAGCAGCTGCTGGACGAGGAGCTGGGCGCCGAAACGTTGGCCGCATTCGCCCGCCAGCTGGCCGCGCGCGGCCTGAACGGCGACGACTACCTGCTGATGCCGGCGCACCCGTGGCAGTGGTTCAACAAGCTGGCGCTGTCGTTTGCCGCCGACGTGGCGCAGCAGAACATCGTGTGCCTGGGCTATGGCAGCGATGGCTATCTGGCGCAGCAGTCGATCCGCACCTTCTTCAACGTCAGCCAGCCGGGCAAACGCTACGTGAAGACCGCGCTGTCCATTCTCAACATGGGCTTCATGCGCGGGCTGTCGCCGTACTACATGCTGGCCACCCCGGCCATCAACGAGTGGATCAAGAACCACGTTGCCAGCGACCCGCTGCTGGCGGCCAACGGTTTCACCATCCTGCGCGAAGTGGCGGCCATCGGTTTCCGCAACCACTACTACGAGCAGGGTATTCAAAAGGACACACCGTACAAGAAGATGTTCTCGGCGCTGTGGCGCGAAAGCCCGCTGCCGCTGCTGGCGCCCGGCCAGCGGCTGATGACCATGGCCTCGCTGCTGCATGTCGATGCCGACGGCGAGGCGTTGCTGCCGGCGCTGATCCGCAGCTCCGGGCTGGATGCCACCAGCTGGCTGCGCCGCTACCTCAAGGCCTACCTGACCCCGCTGCTGCACTGCTTCTACGCCCACGACCTGGTGTTCATGCCGCACGGCGAGAACCTGATCCTGCAGCTGGAAAACAACGTACCGCTGCGCGCCATCATGAAGGACATCGCCGAGGAGTGCGCCATCCTCAACCCGGACGCGGTGCTGCCGGCCGGCGTGCAGCGGCTGGCGGTGGATGTGCCGGAGGAGCTGAAGATACTGTCGCTGTTCACCGACGTGTTCGACTGCATCTTCCGCTTCATCGGCGCCATTCTCGACCACAGCGGCACGCTGCCGCAGCAGGAGTTCTGGCGCGAAGTGGCGCAGTGCGTGCTGGATTACCAGGCCAGCCAGCCGCAGCTGGCGGACAAGTTTGCCCGCTATGACCTGTTTGCGCCGGCGTTCCCCCGCTCGTGCCTGAACCGGCTGCAGCTGGGCAACAACCAGCAGATGATCGACCTCGCCGATCCGGCCAAGAACCTCAAGTTCGCCGGCACGCTGCAGAACCCGATTGCCGCCTACGCCCCGCGTTAACCCCGTCCGCCGCCATGCCGCGCTGGCCGCTGCCGATCTGCAGGCGGGCCGGTGCGGCAGGGCGGCAGCGTTGCCGGAAGCCAGCATGTCTCCATTGATTTCCGTTACCGATGGCGCCGGCCTGCTCGCCGCCATCAGCCGCTGCCTGCCGGGGCTGGACGGCGTGATTGCCCCGGCGGCAGCAGATGCCATCACCGCCGATGCGGCCAACCCCGCGCCGGTGGCGGCGCTGCTGCAGCACTGGCGGCAGGCGCACCCGGAGGCCGGCCCACACTACTGGGGCAGCCGGGCCTGGACACTGCTGCTGTGGCAGCCGGTGTATCTGGCGGTGCTGGCGGTGCAGCTGGCCGGCTGCCTGCCACGGCTGGCCGGCATGGCGCTGCGCCAGCGAGGCGGCTTCGTTGCCGGCTTTTCGCTGCCGGTGGATGGCCTGCAGCACGGCAGCGAGGCGGTGCTGATCGCCGCCGCCGGCCAGGCGCTGCAGGCGGCCTGTCAGCCCTATCTGGCGCTGCTCAACCAAGAGCTGAAGCTGCATCCGAAGATGGCCGGCCGGCTGCAGGCCGACTGCCTGCTGGCGGCGCTGCTGCATGTGCAGCGCTGCGATGCGCGTTTCGACAACGCGCGGCTGCTGGCGCTGGCACCGCAATGGCTGGCGGCGCTGGCGCAGCCCGATGCCAGCGCGCTGATGACGGTGGCGCTGGACGATGGCCGCCAGCGGCTGGCGCTGGAACGCAAGGTGTGCTGCCAGCACTTTCGCCGCTGTGACGGCGAGCTGTGCAGCACCTGCCCGAAACTGAAACCCGCGGCGCGACTGGCGCTGCTGAAACAGGAGTTGTCTGCCGATGCTGTCACTGCGTGACATCCGCGTCTGTCGCGATGGTCGAACCATACTGGCGCTGCCGGCGCTGACGCTGGACCCGGGCCAGTTCACCGTGATCCTGGGCCATAACGGCTCCGGCAAATCCACGCTGCTGAACCTGCTGGCGCGGCAGCTGCCGCCGGACCATGGTCACATCCGCCTCGACGGCCAAACGTTGGCCGCATATTCCAGCCGCGATTTCGCCCGTCGCGTCGCCTTCCTGCCGCAGCGGCTGCCGGAAGTCGCCGGCCTCACCGTGGCCGAGCTGGTGCGCCTCGGCCGCTACCCGTGGCGCGGCCTGTTGGGGCGCTGGCAGGCGGAGGACGCCGCCCTCATCGCGCAGGCGATGCGCGACACCGACATCGCCCACCACGCCGGCCATCTGGCCGACCTGCTGTCCGGCGGCGAGCGCCAGCGCGCCTGGATCGCCATGCTGCTGGCACAGCAGTCGCCGCTGCTGCTGCTGGACGAGCCGACCTCGGCGCTCGATCTCGCGCACCAGTACGAGCTGATGGCGCTGCTGCAAACGCTGAACCGCGAGCAGGGCCGCGGCATCGTCGCCATCCTGCACGATGTCAATCTGGCGGCGCGCTACGCCGACCGCATCGTGGCGCTCAAGCGCGGCGAGCTGTTCTTCGACGGCACGCCGGATGCGCTGCTGGATTCGCCGCGGCTGTCGGCCTTGTACGACATCGATATCCGCCTGCTGCCGCATGCCAGCGGCCGTCCGGTGGCGGTGGTGGCCTGAGATGCTGGCGACGCTGAAACTGGCCGCGGTGCCACAACGTTGGCCGCGGCGCTATCCGCTGACCGTGCTCGCTATTGTGCTGCTGGCGCTGCTGCAACTGCAGATCGGCAACCCGCTGCCGGCCGCCACGCAATGGGCGCTGCTGAGCCGTGCCCCGGTCGATTTCCCCGAGCTGCAGTTCGCCTTTGCCACGCTGCCGCGGCTGGCGATGGCGCTGCTGGTGGGCGCGGCGCTGGGCTTTGCCGGCAGCCTGCTGCAGCAGCTGACGCAGAACCGGCTGGTGTCGCCGATGACGCTGGGCGCCAGCGCCGGCGCCTGGCTGGGGCTGGTGTGCGCCACCCTCTGGCTGCCGCAGCTTGCGGCCAACCATGGCGAGTGGCCGGCGCTGGCCGGCGCCGTGCTGGCGCTGCTGCTGGTGCTGCTGATTGCCGGGCCACAGGGGATAGGCGGCCTGCCGCTGGTGCTGGGCGGCATGGCGCTGAACCTGCTGCTGGGCGCACTGGCATCCGCCATCGTGATGCTGCACGACCAGTACAGCCGCAACCTGTTCATCTGGGGCGCGGGCGACCTGACGCAGCACGACTGGCAGTGGGTGCAGTGGCTGCTGCCGCGGCTGGCGCCGATGCTGTTGCTGCTGTGGCTGGCGCCACGCCCGCTGACCCTGCTGCGGCTGGGTGCCAGTGGTGCGCAGGGGCGAGGCCTGAGCCTGTGGCCGGCGCTGCTGCTGATGCTACTGGCGGCACTGTGGCTGAGCTCGGTGGCGATCACCGCGGTGGGGCTGATCGGCTTTATCGGCCTGTTGACGCCCAACTTCGCCCGCCTGCTGGGCGCGCGCGGCGCGCGTGACGAGCTGGCGTTCAGCGCGCTGCTGGGCGCCTTGCTGCTGCAGGCCACCGACGCGGTGGCGCTGTTGGCCAGCGGCTGGTCAGCCGAGCTGGTGCCCAGCGGTGCGGCGGCGGCGCTGATCGGTGCGCCGGCGCTGCTGTGGTTCACCCGCCGCCAGTTGCCGGGTGGCAGCCAGCAGAGTCTGGCGCTGACAGCGGCGGCGCGCCCGTTGCGGTCGTGGGGCTGGGCGCTGCTGCTGGCCGGCCTGCTGATGGTGGCCATGCTGAGCCTGACGCTGGCGCTGGGCGTGCACGGCTGGCAACTGGCGTGGCCGGACGCGCTGCTGTGGTCGTTCCGCTGGCCGCGCACGCTCACCGCCATCGCCGCCGGCGCCGGGCTGGCGCTGGCCGGGGTGGTGC
>CAMLGD010000058.1 GCA_946479405.1 uncultured Vogesella sp. | reverse complement strand
TCGCCGAAAAGAGCTGGATCAACAAGGCCGGGCTGCCGACTGCGCCGTATCTGGCTATCGAGAGCGTGGAAGACATCCAGGTGGAGCTGGCGCCTTACCTGCCGGGCATCCTCAAGACCGCGCGTCTGGGTTACGACGGCAAGGGCCAGGTACGGGTGAAAACCGCCGACGAGGCCCGCGCGGCCTACGCCAACCTTGGCGGCCAGGCCTGCGTACTGGAAAAGATGCTGGACCTGAAGCTGGAAGTATCCGCCATCGTTACCCGCACCAGCAGCGCGCAGGTAGCCGTGTTCCCGGTGGCCGAGAACATCCACAAGGACGGCATCCTCGACGAATCCATCGTGCCGGCACGCATTGCCCCCGAGCTGGCGGCGCGTGCGCAGCAGTACGCGGTGCAGCTGGCCGATGCGCTGGACTATATCGGCGTGCTGGCGGTGGAGTTTTTCGTGCTGAGCGATGACAGCCTGGTGGTGAACGAGATCGCGCCGCGGCCGCACAACTCCGGCCATTACACCATCGATGCCTGCGCCACCGATCAGTACCAGCAGCAAGTGCGCGCCATGTGCGGCCTGCTGCCGGGCAAGACCGAGCTGCTGTCGCCGGTGGTGATGGTGAACCTGCTGGGCGACGTGTGGGCGGAGGACGGCGGCGAGCCGAACTGGTCGGTGCTGATGGAAGCGCCGAACGCCCAGCTGCACCTGTACGGCAAGAAGCAGGCACGGGTTGGCCGCAAGATGGGCCACTATTGTGTGCTGGCCGCCAGCGTGGACGACGCGCTGGATCAGGCGCGCGCGCTGAAGGATACCTTGTAAGAAATCAGGCGGTGCCCACAAGGCAGCGCCTTTTGCTTTTGTGAAGGAAGTTTCATGACCCAACTGACCAGCCTGAAGAAAATCTACTCGGGTAAAGTACGCGACCTGTACGAGATCGACGACAAGCGCATGCTGATGATCGCCTCCGATCGCCTGTCCGCTTTCGACGTGATCCTGGACGACCCGATTCCGGGCAAGGGCCAGATCCTCACCGCCATCTCCAACTTCTGGTTCGACACCCTGAAGGACGTGGTGCCCAACCACCTGACCGGCGACAAGCCGGAAGACGTGGTAGCGGCGGAGGACCTGCCGCTGGTAGCCGGCCGCGGCGTGGTGGCCAAGCGCCTGAAGCCGGTGATGATCGAAGCCGTGGTGCGTGGCTACCTGGCCGGCTCCGGCTGGAAGGAATACCAGAAGTCCGGCACCGTGTGCGGCATCCAGCTGCCGGCTGGCCTGCAGGAATCCAGCAAGCTGCCGCAGCCGATCTTCACCCCCTCCACCAAGGCGGCGGTGGGCGATCACGACGAGAACATCACCTACGCGCAGTGCGAGGCCATCGTCGGCGCCGAGCTGGCGGCCAAGGTGCGCGACACCGCCATCCTGCTGTACAAGACCGCGGCCGAGTTCGCGGCCAAGCGCGGCATCATCATCTGCGATACCAAGTTCGAGTTCGGCCTGGACGAAGACGGCACCCTGGTGCTGATGGACGAGGCGCTGACGCCGGATTCCAGCCGTTTCTGGCCGGCCGACAGCTACGCCGAAGGCAGCACCCCGCCGTCGTTCGACAAGCAGTTCGTGCGCGACTGGCTGGAAGCCTCCGGCTGGAACAAGCAGGCACCGGCCCCGGCCGTGCCGCTGGATGTGCGCGAGAAGACCGCCGCCAAGTACCGCGAAGCGCTGGAGCGCCTGACCGGCAACTGAAGGTTGGCCGCACGCTAGCCACCGGGCCCGCGCTGTTCACAGCGCGGGCTTTTTCATGCCGTCGCAGCAGCAGGACGCGCTTGCCCGCCGCTGTGTAATCAAACCGCGAACAGTCGCTTGATGGCATACTTGCGCCTTTCCGCCGTATCCGGAGTTTTTCGATGGCGACATCGCAGCCCCCCCTGTCTACCGAACGTTTGCAACTGCTGCCGGCCGAATCCGCCTGGGCCAAGGCGGTGCTGGATTACCAGCTGCGCAACCGTGAACATTTCGCGCCATGGGAGCCGACACCGGGCGGCATGTATTACTCCGAATTCTTCTGGTCGATGCGCATGCGTCAGCGCGAGGAAGACTGGCGCGAAGGCCGTGGTGCCACCTTTCTGCTGATGCGCGACAAGGAGCCGGGGCGGGTGATCGGCATGATCACCATCAGCAATGTGGTGCGCGGCGTGTTCCAGGCCTGCCATCTGGGCTATGGGCTGGATCAGGAATATGAGGGCCAGGGGCTGATGCGCGAGGCGCTGGAGGCCGTGGTGCAGTTTGCGTTCAGCAATCTGCGCCTGCATCGGGTGCAGGCCAATTACCAGCCGCACAATGTGCGTAGCGCCGGCCTGCTCAAGCGGCTGAACTTCCAGATCGAAGGCCAGGCCAAGGATTATCTGTTCCTGAACGGTGCCTGGCGCGACCACGTGCTGACCTCGCGCTGCAACCCGGATTACGACGCTCGCCCGTTGCAGGGCTGAGCCGCCGACTGCGGCTGGCGCCGCGGCGGCCCGGCGGGGTTATGCCTGCGGCAAAATTCTGCCAAACTGTTGCTATCGTGCGGCCAACGTTGCTGATTGGCCGCCATCTTGCCAACAGGAAACACTTCCCGATGCAAACCTTTACCCTGCAAGCCAGTGACGATAGCCGCATCCACGGCCTGTGCTGGCTGCCAGTCGGCAGCCCGCGCGGCGTGGTGGTGATCAGCCATGGCATGAGCGAACACGCGGCGCGCTATGCGCCGCTGGCCGACAAACTGGCTGCCGCCGGTTATGCCGTCTACGCGCATGACCACCGCGGCCATGGCCGCCATGCGCCGCAGCCAGGCTGGTTTGCCGCCAGCGGCGGCTGGGAGCAGGTGGTGGATGATCTGCGCTGCGTGGTGGACTACGCCCGTGGCCAGCATACCTGCCCGCTGGTGCTGTACGGCCACAGCATGGGCAGCTTTGTTGCCCGCAGCTTCCTGCTGCGGTACGGCCAACGTCTTGACGGGCTAGTGCTGTCTGCCACCGGTTATCGTCAGCGCTGGCTGGCGCGGCTGATGCGCCAGGTGGCGCGCTTGGTGGGTGGGCTGAAAGGTCCGGCCCACCCCAGCCCGCTGATGACCGCGCTGGTATTCGGCAGCTTCAATCTGGGTTTTATGCCCAGCCGTACCCGGCTGGACTGGCTGAGCCGCGATCCGGCGGCGGTAGATGCCTACATTGCCGACCCGCTGTGTGGCCAGTTCCCCACCCCGCAGCTATGGCAGGATCTGTTTGGCGGCATCATCGCCATGGAAGCCGGCGAAGCCGACGGCAAGGCGCTGCCGAAAGCCTGCCCGGTATGGCTGCAGGCCGGCAGCCGCGACCCGGTGAGCCTGGGTAAGTTCGGGCTGGGACAGTTGGCCGCACGCTACCGCCGCGCCGGCCTGCGCGATGTAACGGTGACGGTGTATCCGGGTGGCCGCCACGAAATGCATCACGAAACCAATCGCGCCGAATTCGAGGCCGATCTGCTGGCCTGGCTCAACCGCGTCACCGCACGCTGATCCGCCCTCCGCATGCAAAAGCGCCTGCCACTTGCGTGTGCAGGCGCTTGTTGTTGGTGGGCCGGCTACAGCTTGGGCACGATCTGCTGCACGCTGCCATCCAGCGCCATCAGGTAGCTGTGTACCTGCAGCTGCGGGTACTTGGCGGCGATCTGCTGTCGCAGCCGCATCAGCGTTTCGGCATGCGCCCGGGTTTCCTCGTCCGGCTTGCTGCCGAAATCCTCGCCCAGGATCACCTTGTAGGCGCCGCAGTCGCGGTGATCGAGGATGAATACCTGGCGGATGTGGTGCAGGTCGATCGCTACCTGCAGGTGCTCCCAGAACGTGGCATTCCACGCCGGAAACTTGTCGGTCACCGCGCCCAGCGCGGCGCCGGCCAACACGATGTGGTCGTACTTGTTGCGCAGCCCCATGCCGGCCATGAAGCGCTCGGTGTCGTCCACCAGGCGGTAATCCATGCATGACAGCAGCAGCGCCTCGGTGCCGCCGGCTGCCTGCGCACTGCGCGGCAGCAGACTGCCCAGCAGCACGGCACCGCCGCCCAGCGATGCTAGGCGCAGGAACTGGCGCCGGCCCAGCGGCTGCGGCGTGGTGTGATCGGCATGACAGCTTGACTGGCACATGGTGGCGCTCCCGGATGATTGTTGGTCGGTAATTGTAAGCCAGTGCCGGCGCTGGCAATGAAATTGTCAATTTTAAAACGATCGTTTGACAACTTACTGACCAGTAAGTATCGTCGCCGACAGGGCTGACACCATACTGAATAATCAACGGCTTGTGCTGCGGCCAACCTGCCGGGCAGGGCGCTCCGCCAGCACGCAAGCAACACGAGGAAGACATCATGACGGCATACCCGCACCTGCTGGCGCCACTGGATCTGGGCTTCACCACCCTGAAGAACCGCGTGCTGATGGGCTCGATGCATACCGGGCTGGAAGAAGCGCCGGGCGGCTTCGAGAAAATGGCCGCCTTCTACGCCGAGCGCGCGCGCGGCGGCGTGGGGCTGATCGTGACTGGCGGCGTCGGCCCCAACGAGGAGGGCCGCGTGGCCGAGGGGGCCTCCATGCTGAGCGACGAGCACGAATTGCCGCAGCACCGCATCGTCACCGACGCGGTACATGCCGCCGGTGGCAAGATCGCCATGCAGATCCTGCATACCGGGCGTTACAGCTTCCAGGAGCAGCTGGTGTCGGCGTCGCCGATCTGCGCGCCGATCAACTTCTACCGCCCGCGCGAAATGTCGGAGGACGACATCCAGCGCACCATCGCCGATTTCGCCCGTTGCGCGAAACTGGCGCAGCAGGCCGGCTACGACGGCGTGGAGGTGATGGGCTCGGAAGGCTACCTGATCAACCAGTTCATCGCCCGCCACACCAACAAGCGCACCGACCGCTGGGGCGGCAGCTTCGACAACCGCATCCGCTTTGCGCTGGAAGTGCTGCGTGCGGTGCGTGCCACGGTTGGCCGCGAGTTCATCATCATCTACCGACTGTCGATGCTGGACCTGGTGCAGGACGGCAGCAATTTCGACGAAGTGGTGGCCTTGGCGCAGCAAGTGGAACAGGCCGGGGCGACCATTATCAACACCGGCATCGGCTGGCACGAGGCGCGAGTGCCCACCATTGCCACCAGCGTGCCGCGCGGCGGTTTTGCCTGGGTGACCAGAAAACTGATGGGCAAGGTGGGCATTCCGCTGATTACGACCAACCGCATCAACACCCCCGAGGTGGCGGAAGACATCATCGCCAGCGGCTGTGCCGACATGGTATCGATGGCGCGCCCGTTCCTGGCCGACGCCGAGTTCGTCAACAAGGCCGCAGCCGGCCGAGGCGACGAGATCAACACCTGTATCGGCTGCAACCAGGCCTGTCTCGACCACATCTTCCAGGGCAAGCTCACCAGCTGCCTGGTCAACCCGCGCGCCTGCCGCGAGACCGAACTCAACTACCTGCCGGCCACTACGCGCAAGCAGCTGGCGGTGGTTGGCGCCGGCCCGGCCGGCATGGCATTTGCCACCATCGCCGCCGAGCGTGGCCATACGGTGACGCTGTTTGATGCTGCCGACGAGATCGGCGGCCAGTTCAACGTGGCCAAGAAAGTGCCGGGCAAGGAGGAGTTTCACGAGACGCTGCGCTACTTTGCCCGCCGCATCGACATTACCGGGGTGCAGTTACAGCTGGGGCGTCGTGTGAGCGCCGCCGATCTGGCGGCCTTCGACGAAGTGGTGCTGGCCACCGGCATTGCACCGCGCACACCGGATATCCCGGGCGTGACCCATTCCAAGGTGCTTACTTATCTGGACGTGTTGAAACATGGCAAACCGGTTGGCCGCAAGGTGGCGATCATCGGTGCTGGCGGCATCGGCTTCGACACCGCGGAGTTCCTCACCCATGAGGGCAAGTCGCCGTCGCTGGACGTGGCCGCCTTCATGCGCGAGTGGGGGGTGGACATGGACATCGCCACTGCCGGCGGTCTGGCGGCCAGCGGTCCGCAGCCGCATCCCAGCCCGCGCGAGGTCTACCTGCTGCAGCGCAAGGACAGCAAGGTGGGCGACGGGCTGGGCAAGACCACCGGCTGGATACATCGCAGCAGCCTGCAAATGAAGAAGGTGAAGATGATTCCGGGCGTCAGCTACGACAAGATCGACGATGCCGGTCTGCATGTGACCATCAAGGGCGAGCCGCAGCTGCTGGATGTGGACAACATCATTATTTGCGCCGGTCAGGACCCGCTGCGTGAACTGCAGCAACCCCTGCTGGCCGCCGGCAAGCCGGTGCACCTGATCGGCGGTGCCGACGTGGCGGCCGAGCTGGATGCCAAACGTGCCATCGACCAGGGCGCAAGGTTGGCCGCAGAGATCTGAGCGCCATCGCGCAAATCGCCACGGCCGGGTTTCCCGGCCGTTTTTATTTTGACGCCCGGCTGTCGCCGCACTGCCACAGCCGGGGCATCACTGCAGCTAATCCGCTGCTTTGTTTGCGTTTTATCATAAAGCTGGTTTATCGAAACGATACAGTGGGACCTTCACCCGCCGGCTGGATGCAACACCGCTCCAGCGCTGGCTCAACACGTGCTCGCCATCCGGCGCGCCGCACTGTACTGGCAAAATTGATGCGATGAGGATATCGGGACGCAAGGTCAAACAATGGGCGCCGCGACCGGCGTGCCGCTGGCGGCAAGCAGTTGCCGTGGGCCGTTACGCCCTCGCGCGGCAGCATGAAGCGCCGTCATCGTGGTGCCGGCAGACGACCCGGCAAGGAGCAGTGAGCACATGATCCGCGCCCTCGCTCCCCACCTGTTGTCCTGGCGCCTGGCACCGTGGCTGCTGTGGAGCCAGCTGCTGGTATTGCTGTGGCTGCAATGGCAAGGTTGGCCGCATGCCCAGCTGGTGTGGCTGTTGCCGCTGCTGCTGGGGGCGACGCTGTGGCTGGGTAGCGTGTATCGCTGGCAGCATTGGCGGCAGCGCGAGCTGGCACGGCGGGCGCAGGCATTGGCCGATGGCGGTCTGGCCGAGCGCCTGCCGCAACAGGGGCAGGATGCGCTGGCGCAGTTGGCGGCGGCCAGCAATACCATGGCGGCGCAGTTGCAGGCGGCGCGGCTGGGGCTGGACCAGGGGCGGCATTTTGCCGACATGCTGTTGCAGGGCATGCCACTGCCGGTGTTCTACAAGGATGTGCATGGCCGCTACCTGGGCTGCAACGAGGCTTTCGGCCGCGCTACCGGGCTGTCGCCGCGCGCCATTCGCGGCCGTAGCGCCGAAGAGCTGTGGGGCAAGCAGCTGGCAACGCTGCACCTGCAGCACGATGCTGCCCTGCTACGCGGCGAGCCGCGACAGGACTATCCGGGCGAGCTGCGCGACCGCAATGGCCAGCGCCGGCAGGTGATTTTCTCCAAGAATGTGTTCTACGACGATGATGGCAAGGTGGCCGGCATCATCGGTGCCTGGAATGACATCAGCGAGCTGCGCGAAGCGGAAGAGCGGCTGCGGATGCTGGCCGGCGTGTTCAAGCATTCCCGCGAAGGCATCGCCATCACCGACCAGCGAGGCATGATCGTGGATGCCAATCGCGCGTTGTGCCAGATCAGTGGCTACGCCCGCGAGGAGCTGCTGGCGGCCAAGCTGCAGCAGTTCTACTCCGCCCGCCACGAGCCACAGTTTTACGAGCAGATCCGCCTGGCGCTGCGCGACGATGGCTACTGGCAGGGCGAGGTGTGGACGCGGCGCAGCAACGGCAGCCAGTACCCGGTGCTGCTGTCGATTTCCAGCGTACTGGATGCCGATGGCAGCCTGCGCAACTACATCGCCATTTTCACCGATATCAGCACGCTGAAAGAGCAGGAGCAGCGGCTGGATCGCATGGCGCACCACGATCCGCTGACGCAACTGCCCAACCGCGTGCTGCTGGCCGAGCGCATGCAGCAGGCGCTTGCCCAGGCACGGGTCAGCGGCTTGTACCAGGCAATCTGCTTCATGGATCTGGATGGCTTCAAGCGCGTCAACGACCGCTTTGGCCACGAACATGGCGATCAGCTGCTGATTCAGGTTGCCGGCCGCCTGCGCGATGCGTTGCGCGGCAGCGATACCGTGGCGCGCTTGGGGGGCGACGAATTCACGCTGGTGCTGACCGAGCTGCCGGATGTGGCCGCCTGCCATCGCAGCCTGCAGCGCCTGCTGGACATCGTGGCGCAGCCGTACGACCTGTCCGGCATCCAGGTGCACATCTCGGCCAGTATCGGCGTGGCGCTGTATCCGCAGGACGAGGATGATCCGGACACCCTGCTGCGTCACGCCGACCAGGCGATGTATCAGGCCAAGGAACAGGGGCGCAATGGCTACCGCATCTTTGATGCCGAGCACGACCGCCGCCGCCGCAACCGCAAGGAAAGCCAGGACCGCCTGCAACTGGCGCTGGCGCACAACGAGTTGCAGCTGTATTACCAGCCCAAGGTAAACATGCGTAGCGGCCAGGTGGTGGGAGCGGAAGCCTTGCTGCGCTGGCACCACCCGCAGCATGGCGTGCTGGCGCCGGGGGCGTTCCTGGCCGATATCGAGGACAGCGAGCTGGATATCCCGCTGGGCGAGTGGGTGCTGCGCACCGCACTGGCGCAGATGCAGTACTGGCGAGCGCGCGGCCTGCTGCAGGGCGTCAGCGTGAACATCTCCGCCTTCCATTTGCAGCAGCCGGACTTTGCCCATCGCATGGCGCTGATTCTGCAGGACTACCCGGATGTGCCGCGCGATATGCTGGAAATCGAGGTGCTGGAAAGCACCGCGCTGTCCGATCTGGAGAGGGTGATCAGTTTGATGCGCGAGTGCCAGGCGCTTGGCGTGCGCTTTGCCCTGGACGACTTCGGCACCGGCTATTCCTCGCTGCTGTATCTGAAGCGCCTGCCGGCAGACAAGTTGAAGATCGATCAGTCCTTCATTCGCAACATGCACGAAGACACCGATGACCTGGCCATCGTGCAGGGCATCATCGGCCTGTCCGGCGCCTTTAACCGCCATCTGGTGGCCGAAGGGGTGGAAACCGAGGAGCACGGCAAGCTGCTGCTGTATCTGGGCTGCGAGGTGGCGCAGGGCTACGGCATTGCCCGGCCGATGCCAGCGGACAGCTTCTTTGACTGGGTGCGCAAGTGGCAGGGCAATCCGGCGTGGGAGTACGCCGGGCGCCAGCGCTGGTCGCAGCCGGATATTGCCCTGTTCCGGCTGGAGCTGGCTTACCGCGCCACGCTGGGGCGCTTGCTGGAGCTGGCTGCCGGAGACGGTGGGCCGGGCGACTGGGATGCCGCCAGTTATGCCGACTTTGCCTGCTGGTATCTGGAGGAGGGGCAGCGCGGCTATGGTCATCATCCGCACTACCGCGAGCTGGGCGAATTGCTGCAGGCCATCGGCAGCCACAGCTTTACCTTGTGGCAGGCTCTGCAGCAGAGCGATGCTGCCGAGATTGCGGCCAACGTGCCGGAGCTGCTGCGGCTGCGTGATGCCCTGACCGGCACGGTACGCAGCCTGTTGCCAGGCCACGGTGTGCCCAGCCGTCACAACGAGCATTTCGACCTGTAGCTGTCAGGCATGCGGTGCACGCCTGTGCCGTTTACGCTGCGGCAGCGCGTGCCCGGGGCGGTGGGGGCGTGCGGTGTGACTGGCGCTCTCAGCGCAGCGGCAGCGCCAGCTGCAGCGATTTTTCGTCCAGGATGCCGAGGATGCGTTTTACCGGCTGACCCTGCTCGTTCAGGATCACGGTGAACGGCAGGCCGCCCGCCTTGTTGCCCAGCGTGCGCATCAGCTCGATGCCGTCGCCATCGGCCAGCAGGATCGGGTAGCTGACCGGAGTCTGTTTCAGATAGCCCTGCACCTGTTCCGGCTGATCCAGCGCAATGCCGACAAAGCGCACGCCGCGTGCGGCCAACCTTTTGGCTTCCGCCGACAGCAGCGGCATTTCAATGCGACACGGTGCGCACCAGGTGGCCCAGAAGTTTACGACCGTCAGCTTGCCCTGCAGGCGAGCAAACTGCACCGGCTTGCCTTCCGGCGTATTCAGCGGGATGGTGCCCAGCGTGGTGCCGGCGTGAGCCAGCAAGGGCAGCAGCAGGGCCAGCAGCCCGGCGCCGCGGCGAAAAAATAGCATCATGATTATTCCGAAGTAATGCCGATAAAGCCGTTAGTTATCCGCTAGTTGGCCGCCGTTCGCGGCTGACTGTCATCTGCGCTTCATGATAGACTTGTCGATTGCCTTTTAGTTTGTGCGCGAGTCATGTCGATTCTGGTTTGCGGGGCGCTTGCCTACGATACCCTGTTTTCTTTTAAAGGCCGTTTTGACAGCCAGATCCTGCCGGATCAGCTGCACAAGATTTCCACCACCTTCCTGGCGCCATCAATGCGCCGCGAATTTGGCGGCATGGCCGGCAATATTGCCTACAGTCTGAGCCTGCTGGGCGAAAAACCCATGGTGATGGGTGTGGTGGGGGAGGATTTCGAACCCTACCGCCAGCACCTGAAGCGCAACAGCGTGGACGACCGCTTCATCCGCACCATCCGCGGCCAGTACACCTCGCAGTGTTTCGGCATTTCCGACAAGGATGGCAACCAGCTGATGGCGTTCCACCCGGGGGCGATGGATTTTGCCACCGATAACCACATTGCCGATATTCCGGACCCGATCGAGCTGGCGATTTTGTCGCCGGGTGGGCATCAGGCCTTTTTGCAGCACTCGCGCGAGCTGCACGCCGCCGGCATTCCATTCATTTTCGATCCGGGCCAGGAGTTGCCGTTGCTGTCGCGCGACGAGCTGCACGAAATCGTGACGCTGGCCGATTACGTGGCGATCAACGACTACGAAAGCGAGCTGATGCGCGAACGTGCCGGGCTGTCGATCGACGAGTTGCGGCAACAGGTTAAGGCACTGGTTGTGACCCGTGGTTCCAAGGGCGCCGAAATCTATGTCGGCGACAGCATTCACCTGATTCCGCGGGTGCAGATGCCGATCAAGCCGGTGGATCCGATGGGCTGTGGCGATGCCTTCCGCGCCGGCCTGCTGTACGGCATCAAGTACGGCCTGGACTGGAAGGTCACCGGCCGGCTGGCCAATGTGATCGGTGCTATCAAGGTATCCACCCACGGCTGCCAGAACCACCATTTCGACTGGGACAAGCTGCGCAGCCTGTACCAGCAGGCCTATGGCGAAGCGTGGCCGCTGTAAGGCCCGGCCCTGGCAGCGTTCGCATACCGCAACACCCGGCCTTGTGCCGGGTGTTTGCATCTGGGCGGCTATGCGGTCGCTGCTGTCCGCTTGATGGTCGCCTGGCGGCTGGCGCGGTGGCCGTCAGCATGGTTTGCTAACCTGTAATTGAACACGCTTTTCTATTTCCATGCTGTTGGCAGGCTTGAATCTGGCACGGCACGGCCCCACCATGGATAGATTCCGCATTCCCTCGGCAGAAAGGGCAACATGACCGTACCGCATCTCACCACCGCGCTGACCGGCCCGCTACGCGAGCTGGAAAGCCGCATCCTGGCTGCGCAACCGCATATCGAACACTGGTTCCGCAGCCAATGGCACAACCATGCCGTACCGTTCTACGGCTCGGTGGATCTGCGCAACAGCGGCTTCAAGCTGGCACCGGTGGACATGAACCTGTTTCCGGGCGGGCACAACAACCTGAATCCGGAGTTCCTGCCGCTGGCAGTGCAGGCGGCGCAAAGTGCGGTCGATCGCGTGTGCCCGGAAGCGCGCAATATTCTGCTGATCCCGGAAAACCACACCCGCAACAGTTTCTATCTGCAGAACGTGGCGGCGCTGGTACACATTTTCGAACAGGCCGGGCTGAAGGTACGGCTGGGTACGCTGAACCCGGAAATCACCGCCCCGACCCAGCTCACTGCTGCCAACGGCGCGGTGATTACCCTGGAGCCGCTGGAGCGCCGCGGCAATCGCGTGGTGCTGGCCGACGGTTTCAGCCCCTGCATCGTGCTGCTGAACAACGACCTGTCCGGCGGTATCCCGGATATTCTGCAGAACCTGGAACAGAACCTGATGCCACCGTTGCACGGTGGCTGGGCGGTACGGCGCAAGAGCAACCACTTTGCCGCTTACGACAAGGTGGCAGCCGATTTCGCCGCGCTGATCTCCATCGACCCGTGGCTGATCAATCCGTACTACAGCACGGCCACCGGTCTGGACTTCCATACCCGCCAGGGCGAGGACGAGTTGGCCGCCAAGGTGGAAGACGTGCTGGCGCGTACCCGTGCCAAGTACCGCGAATATGGTATCGACCATGAGCCGTACGTGATCGTGAAGGCCGACGCCGGCACCTATGGCATGGGGGTGATGAGCGTGAAATCGCCGGAAGAGGTGATCGGCCTCAACCGCAAGGCGCGCAACAAGATGTCGGTGGTGAAGGAAGGGCTGGAAGTGTCCGAGGTGATCGTGCAGGAAGGGGTATATACCTTCGAGTCGATCAACGAGGCAGTGGCCGAGCCGGTGGTGTACATGATGGACCGCTACGTGATCGGCGGCTTCTACCGCGTGCACACCGGCCGCGGCGTGGACGAGAACCTCAACGCGCCGGGCATGCACTTCGTGCCGCTGTCGTTCGAGAAGCCTTGCCTGCCGGACCGTCAGGCCGGGCCGGATGCGCCGCCCAACCGTTTCTATGCCTATGGTGTAATCTCTCGTCTGGCGCTGCTGGCAGCCGCGCTGGAGCTGGAAGCCACCGACCCGGACGCCTGATCTTGCGGCCAACCTGAGGACTCTACGTCATGCACATCCTGTTCATTGCCGATCCGCTTGAGCACTTCAAACTGCACAAGGACACCACCTACGCCATGATGGAGGAGGCGGCCAGGCGCAGCCACGGCATCTGGTTCTGCGAGGCGGGGGATCTCTATGTGGAGGGCGAGCGCATCCTGGCCGAGGCCGTACCGGTGCATCTCACCGGCAGCAAGGGCAAGGACTGGTTCCGTAAGGGCAATCTGCAGGCGCAGGCGCTGCAGAATTTCTCTGCCATCGTGATGCGCAAGGATCCGCCGTTCGATCTGGAATACCTGTACGCCACCCAGCTGCTGACGCTGGCCGAGGCGCAGGGCGCGCGGGTGTTCAACCGTGGCCAGGCGTTGCGCGATTTCAACGAGAAGCTGGCGATCCTCAACTTCCCGGAGCAGATCGCCCCGACCATGGTTACCTCGCGCCCGGATCGTCTCAAGCGGTTTGTGCGCCAGCACCAGGACGCCATCCTCAAGCCGCTGGACGGCATGGGTGGCAGCGGTATCTTCCGCGTCACCCCGGACGATCCGAACCTGAACGTGATCATCGAAACTGTCAGCCAGAACGGCGAGCGCACGGTGATGGCGCAGCGCTACATCCCGGAGATCCGCAACGGGGACAAGCGCGTGCTGGTGATCGACGGCGTGCCGGTGGAGTACTGCCTGGCGCGCATCCCGCAAGGGGGGGAAACGCGTGGCAACCTGGCCGCCGGTGGGCGAGGCGAGGCGCGGCCATTGTCCGACCGCGACCGCGAGATCGCGCTGGCGCTGGCGCCGGAGCTGAAAAAGCGCGGCATTCTGCTGGCCGGCCTGGATGTGATCGGCAACTACCTGACCGAGGTAAACGTCACCAGCCCCACCTGCTTCCGCGAGATCATGGAGCAGGCCGACATCAACGTCGCTGCACTGTTCATCGATGCGCTGGAGCGCGCGGTGGAGCGTGCCATGACCCCGCCGGGCGAGTAATGCCGGCGTGGTATTGGCCAAGGGCGGCAGTGGCCGCCCTTTTCATTTGTCTGCTGGCTGCGTGCAGCCGGACGCCGGAAGCCTACCGCCAGGAAAGCTATGTATTTGGCACGCGGGTGGAGCTGACGTTGTATGCCGCCGACCAGGCCACCGCTGCGCACGCGGCGGCGGCGGTGCTGACAGAGCTGGATCGGCTGCACCGCCAGCTGCATGCCTGGGCACCGGATAGCGAAGTGGCGGCGGCCAACCGCGCGCTGGCGAGCGGGCAGCCGTTCACGCCATCGCCGGAACTGGCCGAGCTGCTGCGCAAGGGGCAGCGGCTGGAGGCGCAATCGGATGAGCTGTTTTCCCCCGCCATCGGCACGCTGGTGGCGGCCTGGGGTTTTCATGCCGACAGCTACGCCGCGCGCCTGCCGGCTGCCGACAGGTTGGCCGCACTGCTGGCGGCACGGCCCCGGCTGGCGGATATCCGCTGGCAGGGCCAACAGATCGTTGCGCACAAGCCGGCACTGCAGCTGGATTTCGGTGGCATGGCCAAGGGCTGGGCGCTGGATCGTGCGCGGCGGCAATTGCTTAAGGCTGGCATCAGCTCGGCACTGTTGAATATCGGCGGCAACATCATGGCGCTGGGCCGCAAGCCGGATGGTTCGCCGTGGCGGGTGGGCATTCGCCACCCGCGGCGGGCGGCGGCCATGCTTAGTCTGACGCTGAACGATGGCGAGGCGCTGGGCACCTCCGGCGACTACCAGCGCTATTTCGAGCTGGGTGGCCGCCGTTACTGCCACCTGATCGATCCACGCGATGGCAATGCCGACTGTCGCGTACAATCCGTGTCGGTGCTGGCCCGGCCCGGTAGTGATGCCGGCCTGCTATCCGATGTTGCCAGCAAGCCGCTGTATTTTGCCGGCGCGCAGCAGGCGGCCAGTCTGGCGCACCGCTTTGCGCTGGCCGGCTGGCTGCTGGTGGATGCGCAGGAGACGGTGTGGGTGACACCGGCTCTGCGCCAGCGGCTGCAGTGGCAGCAGCCACCCGATAGCTTACATGTGACAGGAGCACCATGACCCCCTCGCAGGAAAGCCCGTTCAAGGGCAAGACCGGGCTGACCCGGCTGATCAATGCTTTCGGCTACTCGCTGGACGGGCTGCGCGCCGCCTTGCGGCATGAAGACGCGTTCCGCCAGCTCAGCCTGCTGGCGGTGCTGCTGATCCCGCTGGCGCTGTTCGCGGTGCCGGCCAGCGGCGTGGGCAAGGCCATTCTGGTGGCCGCTTCGCTGGCGACGCTGGTGATCGAACTGTTGAATTCCGCCATCGAGGCGGCAGTGGATCACACTTCGCTGGCGCGCCATCCGCTGGCCAAGCGCGCCAAGGACATGGGCAGCGCGGCGCAGCTGCTGGGCTTGCTCAATCTGGCCGCGATGTGGGGGCTGGTGTTGTTCGGCTAATGGCTGCTGCGGCGGCGATACAGCAGGCCGGGTACCACCCGGATCATGTCGCGCTCGCACGGCACCTCGCCATCGCGTCCGGCCAGCTCCCATTCGTGCTCGCCGGCGCGTAGCACGCGGTACACCGGGTAGCCGGCCTCGTAGTGCAGCAGTTCCTGGCCACGAAAACGCTCCAGCGGCAGCAGCGGCAGTTCCTGGCGGCTGATGAACATTGCCAGCGTGCTGGGGGCCAGTTCGTTGATCTGCTCGCGGTCGGCACGCCAGATGCCGGTGAACATCACCAGCAGGGAAAACGCCAGCATCGGCCAGGCACCATCCAGTGCAAAGATCAGGCTGAGGACGCTGGCTCCGGTAAAGAAGAATTGACTGTTAGGCATGGCGTCGCGTCCCGCTGGCCCATTCCGTCACGGACGGGGTGTGGCAATAAGAAACGCCGCCTGGCGGCGGCGTGCTGTCAATCAGGCAGGGGTCCGTCGGGAATGGAGCGCGATCATCGCCCCGTATGCAGTGCACAGCTTGCGATCTCCGACGTCCCCCTTGGCTGAATCATAGCCCTTGCCATGGCGGATACCAGTCGGAAAACCCGCGCCGACAGCATGAAAAAACCGCCCCGAGAGGCGGTTTTTTTTGCGGCCAACGTTGGTCGCATCAGGCATCGGCTTCCTTGCCTTCCGGCGGCGCGATCTGCTCGGCGTAGCCACATTCCTTCTGCGGACACACCTTCTCGGTGCCGCGGCGCTTGGTGACCTTGATGGTCAGCACCGGCCATTGGCACTTGGGGCAGGTCTCGGCGATCGGCGGGTTCCAGGTGGCGTAGGTGCACTTGGGATAGGTATTGCAGCTGTAGAACAGCTTGCCGTAGCGGCTCTTGCG
>CAMLGD010000057.1 GCA_946479405.1 uncultured Vogesella sp. | reverse complement strand
GCACCACGGGCACGCATGGCGGTAAACGCTTCGTGACCCGGGGTATCCAGGAAGGTGATCATGCCGCGCGGAGTTTCCACGTGGTACGCACCAATGTGCTGAGTAATGCCACCGGCCTCGCCTGCAGCAACCTTGGCGCGACGAATATAGTCAAGCAGCGAGGTCTTACCGTGGTCAACGTGACCCATCACGGTCACCACCGGCGGACGCGGCAGTGCTTCGGCAGCAGCCACTTCGCCACCAACATCCAGGTAGGCTTCCGGATCGTCCGCCTGCGCGGCCTTACCAACGTGACCCATTTCTTCCACCACGATCAACGCGGTTTCCTGATCCAGCACCTGATTGATAGTAACCATCATGCCCATCTTCATCAGGGTCTTGATGACTTCAGCGGCCTTCACAGCCATCTTGTGGGCCAGATCGCCCACGGCAATGGTTTCCGGCACCAGTACTTCATGCACGATCGGCTCAGTCGGGGTCTGGAAGGCGTGCTGATTGTTGCCGCCTTTGTGTTTACCACCCTTGCGCGATTTCCAGTCATTGCTGGCATCGCCACCGCGGGTTTTCAGGCCCTTGCCCTTGCCACGACCATCACTCCAGCCATCCTTGCCACCCGGCTTCTTGTTGCCGCCACGCTTGTCGCCTGGACGATCAGTTGCCGCCGCCGGAGCGGCAGCCGGAGCTGCGACACCCGGACGAGCCGGCGCACCACCAGCCGGACGCGGGCCGCCAGGACCCGGACGTGCGGAACGATTGGCATCGCGCGGACCCTGTTCGCGCGGCTGAGCAGCACCATCGGCCGGCTGCATGCGCGGCTGAGTCGGCTTGGCCGAACGCGGCAAATCTTCAGTTTTGGCCGGTGCTGGCGCTGCGACCGGCTTCGGTGCGGCGGCTTCCTGGCGCGCGGCCAGACGGCGTGCTTCGCGCTCCTGCTTTTCACGCAGCAGCGCCTGCTGACGTGCGCGGAATTCGGCCTGACGGGCTTCTTCTGCGGCACGAGATGCCATTTCTGCATCCGACAGGATGGAAGCTGGGCGGCTCAGCGTCGGCTGTTTTACCGGGGCAACCGGCGCTTCGGCCGCGGCAGCCTTTACTTCAACCTTGGCTTCCTGCGCCTTGGCCTCTACCGGTTTTTCTACCTTGGCAGCAACCGGTTTGGCTTCTACCGGCTGCGCAGCCTCCACCTTGACAGGCTCGGCCACAACAACCGGTTCCGGCTTGGCTTCCACCACCACAGCAGCTTCTACTGCCGGTGCCACCGGCTCTGCCGCGGCAACAGCAACGGCCGGCTTCTGCACTTCATCTTCCGGACGCACGAACACACGCTTCTTGCGGGTTTCCACCTTAACGGTGCTACCGGCAGCAGTATGGATTTCGCTGGTCTGCTTGCGGGTCAGGGTGATCTTGCCTTCGTCACGCGCACCATGAGAGGACTTCAAGTAGTCCAGCAGCTGTTTTTTGTCCTGCTCGGTGAGTGCGTCTTCCAGACTGCGCTTGCTCACACCGGCATTGCTCAGTTGCTCCAGCAACCGTTCCGGGGACAAGCTCAGCTCACTCGCAAACTGTTTTACATTCGTCAAAACCATGCGTATTCCTAATTCCTTCTAGCAATCTTCCATATGCGGCTGGTTAATTAAACCAGTGTTCGCGCGCTTTCATGATCAAGGCGCGGGCCGCATCGGCTTCCATGCCGGTCATGTCGACCAAATCATCTACGGCGAGGTCCGCCAGGTCGTCACGGGTGGTCACGCCGTTTTCGGCCAGTTTGCGCACAAGCTCACTATCCAAACCTTCCATGCTCTTCAGGTCTTCGGATACATCCTCGACCTTTTCTTCCGAGGCAATGGCCAGGGTCAGGATGGCGTCACGCGCACGACTACGCAGCTCATTCACCAGAGCTTCGTCAAAACCATCGATCTCCAGCATTTCAGAGATCGGTACATATGCCACTTCTTCCAGCGTGGCAAAACCTTCCTGCACCAGCGCAGCGGCAATATCTTCATCCACACCCAGGTGCTGCATGAAGTGGTCGCGCAGCTTGGCGTCTTCTTCCAGATGCTTCTCTTCCGCCTCGGTAACGGTCAGGATATTAAGGTTCCAGCCGGTCAGCTCGGCAGCGAGCTTCACGTTCTGACCACCACGGCCAATAGCCAGGGCCAGCTGGTCTTCTTCCACTACCACATCCATGGTATGGGTATCTTCGTCCACCATGATGCGATTCACTTCAGCCGGGGACAGCGCATTGATTACGAACTGCGCCGGATCCGGTGCCCACAACACGATATCGATACGCTCGCCGGCCAGTTCCTGAGTTACCGACTGCACGCGAGAGCCCCGTACGCCGATGCAGGTACCTTGCGGGTCCAGGCGCGGATCATTGGATTTGACAGCCATCTTGGCGCGCATGCCCGGATCACGAGCAGCTTCCTTGATATCCAGCATGCCGTCTTCAATTTCCGGCACTTCCTGCTCAAACAGCTTCACCAGGAAATCACGCGAGGTACGCGACAGAATCAGCTGCGGACCACGACCGAGGCGGTCGATACGCAGCAGACATGCCTTGACGCGGTCACCTACGCGCAGGTTTTCCTTCGGAATCATCTGGTCACGCGGCAGCACCGCCTCCAGCTTGCCGCACTCAACGATGGCATTGCCACGCTCGATACGCTTGATGGTGCCGGAGATCAGGCTCTCGCGACGCTGCAGGAATTCGTTCAGTACTTGCTCACGCTCGGCATCACGAATCTTCTGCAGGATCACCTGTTTGGCTGCCTGCGCACCGATACGACCGAACTCCACCGCTTCCATCGGTTCTTCGATCACGCCACCCAACTCTGCGCGCGGATCACGCTCGCGAGCATCTTCCAGGCTCAGTTCGCGGTCTTCAAACTCCAGCGCTTCGGCATCCACCACAGTCCAGCGACGGAAACTCTGGTACTGGCCATTGTGACGGTCGATCTCTACGCGAACGTCGATTTCCTCATCGTTGAACTTTTTCTTGGTAGCCGAAGCCAGCGCCAGTTCCAGCGCAGAGAACACCACCTCACGGCCGACATTCTTCTCGCTCGCCAGCGCGTCAACCAACAACAAAATCTCGCGACTCATTCAATCCTCCGAATTTCGTATTCTTTTTTATGCGGCCAACGTCCTGACGATCAGAACTCCGGCTCCAGCCGGGCCTTGTCGATATTCGACAGGGGAATGGCAACAGTACGGCCGTCCACTTCCAGTGACACCACCCCTTCGGCAATACCGACGATCCGCCCCAAGAAACGCTTCTGGTTGTCGATGGGCAGACGGGTACGGATCTTGGCCAGACTGCCGTTGAAGCGAACATAGTCCGCTTCCTTTTTCAGCGGGCGGTCCAAGCCGGGCGAGGACACTTCAAGGCGGTCGTAATCGACGTTTTCGACCATGAACAAGCGCGTCAGGTGATTGCTCACCGCCACGCAGTCTTCAACGGTAATGCCGCCCGGCTTGTCCATGAACACGCGAAAGCCACCCCCAGGGGTCAATTCAAAATCAACAAGCTCATAGCCCATACCGGGCAGCGTGTTCTCGAGCAGCAAACGTACATCCATGGGCATCAATTCCAGAAATAAAAAATGGGCGAAACCCGCCCATCCCTAAAATGCCGCGATTATAAACCATTCTACGGCAAAAGAAAACCAAGCTCCGGGCCGCGCACCGGGCCTGCGCTTTGCACCAACGACGACATCGGGTAGAGTTGTCGCGCGCCAAACAAACGGGCGTTTTACAAGAATTACCTATAGTAAGCCTGACTGTCCTCCACACGCAGTTCGTCATAACGAGAGAGGGCAGCGATAAATCCAACACGACGGAGAAGCCAAACGCCATGGAAAAGATCTGGCTCAAAAATTACCAGCCTGGCATTGCCCACGAGATCGACATCAACGAATTCCAGTCGGTCACCGAAGTATTTGAACGCAGCGCGACCAAGTTCCGCGAGCGCCCGGCGTTGGCGTGCATGGACAAGGTACTCAGCTATGGAGAGCTGGACACCCTGTCCGCCCGGTTTGCCTCTTATCTGCAGCACGAGTTGAAACTGGCCAAAGGCGCCCGCGTCGCCATCATGATGCCCAACCTGCTGCAGTATCCGGTGGCCGTATTCGGCATCCTGCGCGCCGGCTGCACCGTGGTGAACGTCAATCCGCTCTATACCCCGCGCGAACTGGAACACCAGCTGAAGGATGCCGGTGTCGACACCATCCTGATCCTGGAAAACTTTGCCAACGTACTGGAACAGGTGCTACCGCGCAGCCCGGTGAAGAACGTGATCGTCGCCAGCATCGGCGACATGCTCGGCTTCCCCAAGGGCCTGATCGTCAATTTCGTGGTACGCAAGGCAAAGAAGATGGTGCCGCCGTGGCACATCGCCGGCCACGTCCGCTTCAACGACACCTTGAAACTAGGCGCCGCCAGGCCCTACACGCCGGTTGCGCTCGGCCATGACGACATCGCCTTCCTGCAGTACACCGGTGGCACCACCGGCGTCTCCAAGGGTGCGATGCTGACGCACAAGAACATCGTGGCCAACATGCTGCAGGCCGGCGAATGGATCAAGCACAGCGTGCGCGAAGGCCAGGAAGTGATCGTCACCGCGCTGCCGCTGTATCACATCTTCTGCCTGACGGCCAACCTGATGGTATTCACCGAGGTAGGCGCACTGAGCGTACTGATCACCAATCCGCGCGACATTCCCGGTTTCGTCAAGGAGCTGAAAAAGTACAAGGTCACCGCCATTACCGGTGTCAACACCCTGTTCAACGCCCTGCTCAACAACCCCGACTTCAAGACCGTGGACTTCTCCAGCTGGCGCCTGGCGCTGGGCGGCGGCATGGCGGTGCAAAAGGCGGTGGCAGAAAAGTGGAAGCAGATCACCGGCACCCCGCTGATCGAAGCCTACGGCTTGACCGAGACCAGCCCGGCCGCCTGCATCAACCCGCTGGACATGAAGGAATACAACGGCACCATCGGCCTGCCGATTCCGTCTACCGACATCGAGATCCGCGACAGCACCGGCCAGCCGCTGGGTATCGGCGAATCCGGCGAACTATGCATCCGCGGCCCGCAGGTGATGAAGGGTTACTGGCAGCGCCCGGACGAAACCGCCAAGGTCATCGACAGCCAAGGCTTCCTCGCCACCGGCGACATGGCGATGCTGACCCCGGAAGGCTTTGTAAAGCTGGTGGATCGCAAGAAAGACATGATCCTGGTCTCCGGCTTCAACGTGTACCCGAACGAGATCGAAGACGTGGTGGCCCTCCACCCGGGTGTACTGGAAGTAGCCTGCATCGGCATTCCGGACGACAAATCCGGCGAAGTGGTGAAAGTGTTCGTGGTACGCAAGGACAAGAGCCTCACCGAGCAGGACATCATCCACCACTGCCGCGAAAATCTCACTGGCTACAAGGTGCCGAAGTTCGTCGAATTCCGTGACGAGCTACCAAAGACCAACGTCGGCAAGATCCTGCGCCGGGCGCTGCGCGATGCCGAAGTAAAAGCCTGAGGCATACCACCGATATGCAAAGCCCGCCTCGGCGGGCTTTTTTGCGTCTTGCGCAGCGTGCACGTGACCGCAAGCAAGCACCCACCCCATCCAAAAAAAAAGCGGACCGAAGTCCGCGGAGAAGCCTTGAATGCCAGGAGTGTTTCAAGGAAAAGGTTGGCCGCAAGCAGCAGCCGACATGACCGGGCGATGGCTCCCTGTTGTACGCGACACACACGCCACCACCCGCCATGCCACTACAGCGCTTTACTTCCAGGCGGCCGGCAGCTTGTAGCCAGCGTACTTCTGGGTTGCCCAGGCGCGGAAGTCCTTGGAGTTGTAGGCGGCGATCACGTCCTTGGCCCACGGCTTGGCCACATCACCAGCACGCATCGCGCCCCAGTTCACGTAGGCGTAGCTCTTTTCCTGGAACACGGCTTCGGTCAGCTTGATGCCGGAGCTGGTGGCGTAGTTGCCGTTGATTACCGCGAAGTCCACATCGTTGCGCGAGCGCGGCAGCTGCGCGGCTTCCAGCGGTACGATCTTGACCTGCTTCAGGTTTACGTCGATGTCGCGCTCGGAGGCGGTCAGCGGGTTAATGCCCTTCTTCAGCTTGATCCAGCCCAGGTCATTGAACATCACCAGCGCGCGGGCGAAGTTGGACGGATCGTTCGGGGCCGATACGGTGCTACCCGGCTTCACATCCTTCAGCGACTTCAGCTTGCCCGGATAGATGCCCAGCGGTGCGGTCGGCACCTGGAACACTTCCTTCAGGCTCAGCTTGTGCTCTTTGGCAAAGTTGTCCAGGTACGGCTTGTGCTGGAACACGTTCACGTCCAGCGAGCCTTCCTGCAGCGCCAGGTTCGGACGTACGTAGTCGGTAAATTCCACCAGCTTCACGCTGTAGCCCTGCTTTTCCAGAATCGGCTTGATGGACTGCTTGACCATGTCGCCAAAGTCACCCACGGTGGTGCCGATGACGATTTCTTTCTTGGCCGGATCAGCCGCCTGCACGTTGGCCGCAACAGTCAGACCCAGGGCGGCAACCGCCAGCGATTTCAGAACAAAACGACGCATTATTAGCTCCTTGTGAGAGTGATCTCTTTGTAATGGGGCGCATCTACCCGCCCCGGTCGGGGGTTAACGTTTATCCAGTCGTGCCGCCAGGCGATTGCCGACCAGCTGGATGATCTGCACGATCACCACCAGCAGCAGCACCATCGCCACCATTACCTCGGTCTGGAAGCGGTAGTAGCCGTAGCGGATAGCCAGGTCGCCAATGCCGCCACCACCCACCACGCCGGCTACTGCCGAGTAGCTGAGGAAGCTGATGGTCAGAATGGTGAGACTAGAAATCAGACCGGCACGGCCTTCATTGATCAGCACCTTGAAAATGATCTGCGCCGGGCTGGCACCCATCGCCTCGGCGGCCTCCACTACCCCACGTGGAATCTCGCGCAGGGTCTGCTCCACCAGGCGGGCAAAGTACGGGATGGCGGCAAACGACAGCGGCACGGCGGCAGCGATCGGGCCGATGGTGGACCCCACCAGCACGCGCGTCAGCGGCACCAGCGATACCATCAGGATGATGAACGGGAAGGAACGCACCAGGTTTACCAGCCAGCCCAGCACGCCGTTGACGGCACGATGCGCAAACAGCTGGCCCGGTTGTGTCAGGTACAGCAGCACACCCAGCGGGCCGCCCAGCAGGATCGCCGTGGTCAGGCCGATGGCCAGCATCAGTCCGGTTTCCAGGCTGGCCTGCCAGATTTCCGGCGACATCTCCAGCACATTGCTTACAGCCTGGGCAAAAGTCAGCTCATCCATTTATGCGGCCTCCAGCAGGGATTTGGCCAGCGCGGAAGTCGCCGCCACTGTCTTGTTTTCCACCAGCAGGGTCTCCACCACCTCGCCGGCATCCAGCAGCGCGGCGCGATGGCAGATGGAACGCACCACATGCATCTCGTGGGTGACGATCACCACGGTGACGCCAAAGCGGCTATTGATGTCCTGCAGGCAGTCGAGAATGGATTGCGTGGTTTTCGGGTCCAGCGCCGAGGTCGGCTCATCGGCCAGAATCACGTGCGGGCGCGGTGCCAGCGCGCGGGCGATGCCAACACGCTGCTTCTGGCCGCCGGACAACTGCGCCGGATAGTGGCCGGCACGGTCGGCCAGACCGACGATGTCCAGGCATTCCGCCACGCGCTGCTCGATTTCGGCGCGGCTCCAGCCGGCGATCTCCAGCGGAAAGGCCACGTTGTCGGCCACGGTGCGGTTGGCCATCAGATTGAACTGCTGAAACACCATGCCGATATTCTGGCGGGCACGACGCAGCTCGCGGGCGGACAGTACGGTTAGATCCTGTCCATCGACATTCACTTCGCCGCTATCCGGGCGTTCCAGCAGATTGATCAGGCGCAGCAGGGTGGATTTGCCGGCGCCGGAAAAACCGATCAAGCCGAAAATCTCCCCTTCCTTGATGTGGAGGGTGGTGTCACGCACCGCATCAAACCAGCCGCCATCGGGCTTCTTGAAGCGCTTGTGCACATTCTTGAGGTGAATCATCCGGGACTCCAAAGCAATAAAGCCCGCCGTTGGTGTGCTGGCGGGCTTTAAGCATGGAATCTTCGAATTCGAAAATCTGGAAGATCATTCAAGATGACAATCTCCACGCTTTAGCAGTTTTACGCCCGCAAGCTGTATCAAATCGGCGTTAAATCAAGTAATTGATCACAATTGAACAGCATCCGTTCGTTTGTGTCAATCGCTGCGATGCACAAATAGTAGCCATATAACAGCTACCGGTAAAGTGCTTGGCTTATAGAATTTTCTGCTATTTACATACTGTATACAGAATAAAGCCCATCCAAAGGCAGCTGCGGCCAACGTGCCCCTGCGGTAGTGGTGTCACCAAACAGTCGAGCCTTACCCTGCCCGTGCTACCGCCACCAAAACGTTGGCCGCACATCCGTTACGGACTGCAGCCAACACGAGCGGGAGTGCCGCCACCGGGCGCTGCCGGCGATACGGTACAAGGCGCACGCTCAACGCGCGCTGAATTCCACGGTCAGCACACCCAAATCGCCAAACTGCAACGTTGCCGGCACCACCGGCAACAGATCCACCACGCCGGCATAGGAACCGGTAATCACCACCTGCCCCGGCAGCAGGCCCTCGCCGCGCTGGCGCAGGTATTCCACCAGCCACAGCAGCGGCGCCAGCGGTTCGCCGGCCGGATGCACACCGTCCAGCAACTCGTCGCGCTCGCCCTGCTGCACGCGGATGGCGAGGGTGCCGGCCGCCAGCGCCTGCGCCTTGTCGACATGCGGCCCCAGCAGCAAGCCCTGGTTCACCAGGCCATCAGCCAGCGATTGCAGGAAGGATGGCTTCGGCTCAGCTTCGAAACGGCTGTCGATCAGCTCCAGCGCCAGCCGCACACTGCTGATGGCGGCCAGCACCTCGTCCTGGCTGTAAGCCAGGTCGCGCGCCGGCAGGCCGGCGGCGAACACGAACGCCAGCTCCGGCTCGGTGCGCACCACGCCGCCACGCACCCATACCGGGCACGGCGAGGCATCAAACACGGTACTGCCGTAGATCGGCGCCAGCACCACCCGGCCCTCGCCCGGCAGCCCGCACTTCCAGCCGGCCACGCTATTGCCCATTAGCTCGCGCACTCCCTGCTGAATCGCCAGGGCGTCGGCCAGCGTCTGCGGCGCCTGCTCGCCGGCCAGCAAGGGGCCGGATTCTCCGCTGAGGCGGCGGGCCGCAAGGGTGATGGCGGCAGAGCGGATGTCATCGGCGTGCATGGTGGGACTCCAGGGCAAAAAGAAAGCGGCTGTTCTACCGCCGCAAGCCAGGTTTGGCAAGGTTGGCCGCAATGCGCGGCCAACCTTGCATAGTACGGATCGGGTACTGGCCCGGCAGGTCATGCCAGCGGCGGTACGACCTCGATCCGGTTGCGACCGCGCTGCTTGGCCACGTACAGCTGCCGGTCCACGGCCTGGACAAAGTCGGCCGAGCTGCTGCCGGCAGCGGGAAACAGCGTGCCCACCCCGATGCTGAGCGTTACCTGCTGGCCGTGCGGCGAGTACTGGTGGGTGATGGCCAGTTTTTCAATCAGGCGCTGGCAGCGCTCGGCGACTTTCTGTGCGCCGTTGGCATCGGTCTCCGGCAGGATGAGCACAAACTCCTCGCCGCCGTAGCGCGCCACCAGATCACGCTGGCCGGTTACCGCCAGATTTAGTGTCTGCGCGATGTCCGTCAGACACTTGTCACCCTGGATATGGCCGTACAGGTCATTGTATTGCTTGAAGAAATCCACATCGAGCAGGATCAGCGACAACGGCAGCGCACTGCTACGGGCAGCATCCCATTCCCGTTCCAGGCAGGCGTCAAAACGACGGCGGTTGGCAATGCCGGTCAGACCATCCTTGAACGACAAGGCTTCCAGCTCCTTTTGCAGCGCCAGCAGCTTTTCCTCGGTCTTCTTGCGTTCGCTGATATCGAACATGAAGCCGATCAGCGCTTCCACCTCGCCGGCGCTGTTGCGCACCACGTGCACCACATCGCGGACCCACACATAGCCGTTGTCTCTGGTCAGCGCCCGGTAGTCGGCCTCGTGGTCGACACCGGCCTGTGATTGCGCAATGCAGAAGTTGACCACGTAGTCGCGGTCGTCCGGGTGGATACGCATCGCCCAGTCATTGGCGCTGACCCAGCTGTCCTGGCTCCAGCCCAGCAGCGGCTCGATCTGCGGGCCGATATAGGCAAACTGCATGCTGGCCCAGTCGATTTTCCAGGGAATAGCCCTGGTCGATTCCAGCAAGGTCTTGTAAACCGCATTGTCGCTGCTTAATTCGCTCACGTCGGACATGCAGACGTCTCCCCGAGTAGAAGTTGCCGAGATACGGCGCCTGCCGCGCCGCGCCGCGCCGCGCCGCGCCGCGCGCAGGACAGTAGCCCAGCCGACAGCCCTTGTCCATGGCACGGCAACCAGACGCACCTACCGGCGCGCGGGCAAAGTGATGCCGGCCTGCCCGGCATCGGCAGCCGGCATACAGAAGGAACGGGCTGGCGTTAGCGCTGCGGCCAACCTTGGGCTGCAGCCGTGCCCGTCGGTGACTCAGTTGCGTGCATAGGACAGCGAGAATCTTTCCACCGCCTGGTGGCTGCTTAGCGCCAGCGAAATATCCGGCAAGACACTGCCGCGCTGCTTGCTGTGCGCCACGGCGACAAAATGCCACTCCACCGTATCGCCATGGCACTTGATGGCCAGCGAGCCCCAGGCAATGCCATAACCCAGCTCTCGCATGGTCGCCTGCAGCAGCTCCCGTCGCGGCATGGCACCACTCTTGAAAGTGATGCTCACCGCCACCGCCTGATGCGTGGGCAGCCACTGCTCCAGCCGCGACATCCACATCATGCACACCACGGACAAGCCGGTAAGCAGTATCGCCGAGGCGTAGAACCCCACCCCCACCAGCACGCCGATGGCGGACGAGGCCCAGATCGAGGCGGCGGTGGTCAGGCCGCTGATGTTGAGCCCGTCCTTCATGATCATGCCGGCGCCCAGAAAACCAATACCGGTGACGATGCCCTGGATGACGCGCGTCGGGTCAGCCATGGCGACATTGGGCGCATGGCCGCCAAACCATAGTTCCGGAAAGCCGACAATCGAGGTCAGGGCGGCGGCGGCCATGCACACCAGCCCATAGGTGCGCATCCCCGCGGCCCGGCCGTGATAAGTACGTTCGTAACCGACCACCATGCCGAGCAGCAGTGCGCCCAGCAGATTCAGGAACACGATCAGATTGGTCGTGATCTGCTGTAGCGACCAGTAGTCAGCAAGGTTCTGCAAGGAAATCATGTTCATGACGAACGCCAACCTGTGAAGGAATGCATGGCAGACGATATGCGGCTGCAGCCAGGCTCGCGGCCGCTTAGCGCACACCTCTATTTGCAAAAGAATTAATCAAGACTTGTCATAGTCATGATAGGGCAGGAATGCCCTGGCATGGTGGCAGGCAGCGCAAATTGCCTGACGCACAGTAGTGCGTACTGCTGTCGACAGTCCGAGACACGTCTACGACGGGCACGCCGTCACCTGCACCATGCTGCTGGCCAGCCGCGACGGCACGGTATCCACCAGAAAATCGATAAAGGCGCGCACTGCCGGGATCAGGTGGCGGCGGCCAGTGAAAGCCAGGTGCAGAATGCCGTCCGGCGTGCTGTAGCCGGGCAGCAGCCGCTGCAAGCGGCCATCAGCCAGCGCATCGTGGCATACCATCAGCGGTAATAGCGCCACCCCGCTGCCGGCAATCGCCGCTTCGCGCAGCACTAGCAGGTCGTCGGTCATCAGCCGTGGCGCCGGGATGTCCACCTTGTACAGCTGCCCCACCTCGTCCAGCAGCGGCCACTCGGCACGGCCGTCCGGACGGCTCATCACCAGCGCCGGCCAGCCGGCCAGCGCCCCCGGTTGCTGCGGTACGCCCAGTTGCGCAATCAACGCCGGGCTGGCCACCAGTGCGCTTTCGCTTTGCGACAGCGCCCGCGCCACCACACTGGCGCTGTCGTCCAGTTTTTGCCGCACGCGCAGTGCCACGTCGATACCGTCGTTGATCAGATCGACGCGGCGGCCGGTCACTTCCAGCACGATACGCACCTGCGGGTAACGCGCCATGAATTCCGGCAGCACGCTGGACAGCAGCGACTTGGCCAGCAGCTCCGGGCAGCTGACGCGCACCAGCCCGCGCGGCTCGGCGGTATGGCGGGCGATGGTTTCCTCTGCCGCCTCGGCCTCGGCCAGCATCGCCTGGCAGTGCTGGTAGTACTGCGCGCCGACCTCGGTCAGCGCCAGCCGCCGCGTAGTGCGCTGCAGCAGCCGCACGCCGATGCGGGCCTCCAGCTCGGCCACCCGCCGCGACAGCCGCGACTTGGGAATGCCCAGCTGGCGACTGGCGGCATTGAAGCCGCCGTGCTCCACCACCTTGGCAAAGAACAGCAGATCATTCAGGTCCTGCATGGCAATTATCCCACCAGTAGAACAATGAATCCGATTTTAGCCGACTAGTGCCAGATTGGTAACAAACATAAAGTACACCCATCGCCGCAGTGCGCGGCACATACCCCCCAACGGAGCCGCACCATGAAAATCCTGCACATTGATTCCAGCATCCTCGCCGCCAACTCGGTATCCCGTGGCCTGACCCAGGCCCTGGTCGACACTCTGCAAGCGCGTCACGGCAAGACCGAAGTGATTCGTTACGATCTGGCACAGCAGGAGATTCCGCACCTGTCCGGCGAGATACTCGGCGCCGCCTTTACCGAGCAGGCGGACTGGAGCGAGCTGCAACGCAAGGAAGCAGCCCGCAGCGAACAGCTGATCGGTGAATTCCTGGCCGCCGAAATCCTGATCATCGGCGCGCCGATGTACAACTTCTCCATCCCGTCGCAACTGAAGGCCTGGATCGACCGCGTGGCCGTAGCCGGCCGCACCTTCAAGTACACCGAAAACGGCCCGGTAGGCCTGGCTGGCGGCAAGAAGGTGTACGTGGTGTCGTCCCGCGGCGGCGTGTACAGCAACGAACAAGGCCAGCAGATGGACTTCCAGGAAGACTACCTGAAGACCGTGCTGGGCTTCCTCGGCATCAGCGATGTGCAGTTCATCCGCGCCGAAGGCGTGGCCATGGGTGGTGATGCCCGCGAAGCGGCACTGACTGCCGCCAAGGCCGCCATCGCCGCCGCCTGATGTGCCTGACGCGGCCGGGCCAGTCCCTGCCGCGGCTACTCTCTCCTCTGTCTGCTTGTGCCCCGCCCGTGCGGGGCATTTTTGTGTCCGCAGTCGCCGCCAGCCGGCGCTTGCGGCCAACCTTGTTGCCACCGGCATCCAAAAAACAAAACCCGCTGCCGGGCAGCGGGTGGAAGGCACCGGCCAGCGGCAGCACGCTAGGCCACCACCGGCAGATACTGGCGCCAGCTGTTGCGCCCCGCCGCCTTGGCCTGGTACAGCGCCGCATCCGCCTGTTGCAGCAGGCTGTCCTCGCTATCCTGCCCGCCTTGCGCCAGCGCGATGCCGGCGGAAAAGGTCAAGCCGTACAGCTCACCGCTGGCACACGCCAGGCGGCTGCCACTGTAAGCCGCCTGCAGCGCCCGCAGCAGCGCGTCCACCTCGCCCAAGGAGCGCTGCGGCAACACCAGGCAGAACTCTTCTCCACCATAGCGGGCAACGATGTCCTCCGGCTGCAGCAAGCCGGCAAACAGGCCGGCAAACAGCTTGAGCACCGCATCGCCGCTGGCGTGGCCGTGCTGATCGTTCACCGCCTTGAAGTGGTCCAGATCGATCAGCACCACGCACAATGCCTGCCCGCCGCGCTGCGCGCGCTGCAACAGCTGCGGCAGCCGCTGATGCAGATAGCGGCGGTTGTACAAGCCGGTCAGCGGATCGCGGCTGGCCTGTTCGCGCAGTTGCGCCTGCAGTTGCTCCACCTCGCTCATGCGGGCGGCCAACTCCAGGTTGAGCTGGTGCAAGGCATTGCGCGCCACCTCGGCTTCGCCCTGACGGCGCAGCGCCAGATCACGCTCGTAGGCCACCCGCTCCGCGGCCAGCTTGAGCTGCAGCGTGCGCTGCATGAAAAAGCGGTAGCCAAGGAACACCAGCGCCAGCAGCAGCACCGACAGCACCCAGTACACTGACATCGCCGAATCGCGATACAGCAGCGCGCGCTGTTGCCAGGCACCGGAGCTGTCGCCACCCATGGTCATCACACTGCGGTCGGCCAGCAGAAACGATAGCCACAAGAAAGCCAACACCCCGCCCAGCGATGTCAGCGCCACTAGCAGCGCCCAGCGCGGCTGCAACGGCGCCTTGGCCGCAGCCTGCGGCCAACGTTGCTGCCGCCAGCGCAGCAACCACGGTGTCAGCAGCAATAACGGACCGCAGGTGGTAATGCTTTGCAGGAAATTGCCGGACCACCAGCCCTGCCACACCGCAAATGCGCCCATCGCCGACAGCTTGTTGCTGTAACTCCAGATGAAGGAGCCGGTGGCGCTGGAAACCGCAGAAATAAAGCAGATGGTGACGAAGAACAGCAAGGACGCCAGCGACGACGGCACGTAACGCACATTCACATGCTGGTACACCAGCGCCATCACCAGCAGCCCCAGCGGGTTGGCAAAGGCAAACAGCAGCGCCCAGCCGGGTGACAGGCCGGACAGAAAGGCAACCAGCAGCGTGGAGAGATAGGCCAGGCTGGCACCCCAGGCGTAACCGAACCACAGCACCCACAAGGTGGCGATGGTCAACGGCGGGTAGATGCTGACCACAAACGACAGCCCGCCATAACTCACGCTATAGCCATACCAGCCGCCATACAGCTGCACCACGCCCAGCCACAGGCAGGCCGCCAGCGACAGCAGCCAGGCCAGCGCCAGCTGCCAGCGCCCGCGTGATGGCGTCAACAACACCGTTAGCGGTAATGGCTGGTAAAAGCCGTTCGCCATGGGCACCGCGCTGCTGGCGGTAGGGGTACGGCTCAAAGCTGAATGCATGGGAAGTGGCATTTCGATAGCAACAAGGCATCAATATACGAGCTCACATTCCACAGTGACAAGCTGCCGCAGTGGACAACACCATGAGCCAAACAGGGGCATCGCGCACCAGCATGACGCCCGTATCGTGGCAGCCCATGCGCATGCCTTATTTCGGGGCAAAATCCCGCCAGCTTGAATGTTTTTTTGCTGCCGGCCACTGGCACAGGCCTTGCTGAACTGCTGTTGACGATGAACAGCCGGAGAACGCGCCATGCATGCCCTGACCTTGCCCGAAGCGCACCACTACGACGAAATGCTGCTCGCCAGCGGTGGAATCCGCCCGCACTACCGCAACTTTGCCCACTGGCTGCACTCGCAGTCGCCGCAGACCCTGGCGCGCAAGCGTGCCGAAGCCGACCTGATGTTCCACCGCGTCGGCATCACCTTCGCCGTGTACGGCGATGATTCCGGCGCCGAGCGGCTGATTCCCTTCGACAGCGTGCCGCGCATCATTCCCGCCAGCGACTGGCGCACGCTGGAAGCCGGCATGCGCCAGCGCGTCACCGCGCTGAACGCCTTCCTGCACGACATCTACCACGAGCAGCACATCGTGAAGGCCGGCATCATTCCCGCCGAGCAGGTGTTCTCCAACAGCCAGTACCAGCCGGCGATGCAGGGGCTGGACCTGCCGCACCGCATCTATGCGCACATCACCGGCGTGGACGTGATCCGCCACAGCGACGGCAACTTCTACGTGCTGGAAGACAATCTGCGCGTGCCCTCCGGCGTGTCCTACATGCTGGAAAACCGCAAGATGATGATGCGGCTGTTCCCCGAGCTGTTCGCCAGCCACGCGGTGGCCCCGGTGCAGCACTACCCCACCCTGCTGCTCAACACCCTGCGCCACGCCAGCCTGGCAGAGAACCCCACCGTGGTGGTGCTCACCCCCGGCCACCACAACAGCGCCTATTTCGAACATGCGTTCCTGGCGCAGCAGATGGGCGTGGAGCTGGTGGAAGGCCAGGACCTGTTCGTGAAGCACAACCGCGTGTACATGC
>CAMLGD010000056.1 GCA_946479405.1 uncultured Vogesella sp. | reverse complement strand
CCCGGTCAGCCCACCACGCAAGGAGCATCTCATGGCAGGCTGGTTCGAACTGAGCAAGAGCAGCGACGGGCAATTCCGCTTCGTGCTGAAGGCGGGCAACGCGCAAACCATTCTCAGCAGCGAGCTGTACAAATCGCTGGATGCGGCACAGAACGGCATCGCGTCGGTGCAGAAGAATGCGCCGGATGCCAGCCGCTACGAGAAGAAGACCGCCAGCAACGGCAAGTTCTACTTCACGCTGAAGGCGGCCAACCACCAGGTGATCGGCACCAGCCAGCTGTACGAAGCGGAAGCCGGCTGCGACAACGGCATCGCCTCGGTGCAGAGCAACGGCCCCAGCGAGACGGTGAAAAACCTGATCTAAAGCGCCTGCCGCCCGGATGCCCTGGCATCCGGGCCGGCAAACCGGCGCGGCACTCGCCGCCGCCCTGCCCCTGCCGCCGCTCCCTGCGGCGCGCCCTGTCATCTTGCCGTCACCTGTCTGTTCTAGCGTGGGCTGCAGTGCCCGCGCACGCCCGCCTTGCCCCTGCCCTGGCAAGACAACACGTCATGTATTTGTAATGTGCGCTGCCTACACTGCCCGCTCTCGATAAGGACATGCCGCTCATGACGCTCGTAACACGGCTTTGGCTCACGGTTGTGCTCACCCTGGCCTGCCTGCTGGCAGTGGCACTGAGCAGCGGCCAGCAATGGCTGGCGCTGCGCGGTGAATTCGCCGACTACAGCCAGCAGCAACAACGCTCTTCCAACCTGCAGACGCTGAAAGCCGAAGTGCTGTCGCTGTCGCGCGCCGACCCGCTGCTGCCGGAAACCGCCGCCAAGCTGGCGGCGGTGGACACCCAGGTTGGCCGCCTGCTGCCGGCCATCGCCGCCGCGCTGCCGGCGGACGAGGCGCAATCGTTCCGCCGCAATACCGACAAGCACTGGCAAGACTTCCGCCGCAATCTGCAATCGGCACTGAAAATCGCCGAAAGCGCGCCGCAGGATGCGCTGTCGATTCCGGAACAGGCCTACAGCATGAGCATCGTGCCGCTGGTGGCACAGATCGACCTGCGGTTGCAGGCCGATAGCCAGCAGCTGCAACAGGCTGCCACCGACATGCGCCAGCGCATGCTGCAGCTGGGGCTGTGGCTGCTGGGGCCGCTGCTGCTGGCCAGCGCCGTGGTGGTGCTGTCGCAGGTGTTGCTGGCGCGACGGCTGAAGCAGCAGATTGCCGCCATGCAACAGGCCGCCGACCGGCTGGGCGACGGCGATCTGGCCGCCCGCCTGCCGCAGCAGGGCCGCGATGAGCTGTCGCAGGCCGCCGGCCACATCAACCGCTTTCTGGACAAGCTGGCCGGGCTGCTGCACACGGTCAGCAGCAATGCCGCCAGCAGCGCACACGAAGCGCATCAGGCGCTGACGCTGACCGGCAGCGTGATCGGCATTACCCGGCAGCAGGCCGAGCAGAGCGAGCAAAGCCGCCTGTCCGCCCACAGCATCGCCAGCGCCTCTGCCGGCATCAACCGCCATATCAGCCAGGCGCTGGCCGACAGCGAGCAGGCCAATGCGCAGACCCAGCACGCACAGCAGCTGGCCGGCGACACCGCGCTGACGCTGCAGGCGCTGTCGCAGCGCATTCGCGGCGCGGTGAACGAGACCGAGCAGCTGAAAACCTCGATCAGCGACATCGCCCAGATCAGCACCCTGATCCGTGACGTGGCGGAGCAGACCAATCTGCTGGCGCTGAACGCCGCCATCGAGGCGGCGCGCGCCGGCGAACAGGGCCGCGGCTTTGCCGTGGTAGCCGACGAGGTGCGCAAGCTGTCGGAACGCACCGCCGACGCCACCGCACGCATCTTCGACACCCTGCTGCGGGTAGAAAGTGCCACCGCTGCGCTGTCCGGCACCATGGACACCGCCCGCAGCGCCAGCGACCAGAGCACCAGCGCGCAGGAAACGCTGAGCCAGGCGCTGCAGGGCGTGGACGGCGCCATGGCCGCCATCCACCGCGTGCTGCAAAGCATTGCCGAGGCCAGCGGCGCCCAGAGCAGCGCCAGCCACAGCATTCTGGATCACGGCCAGCAGGTATCGGCGCTGGCCAGCGACATCTTCAGCCGCATGCAGCAGCTGGCCCCGGCGATGGAACAGCTCACCGATTCCTCGCAGCAGCTGAACCGCGACCTGGGCTGGTTCCGCGTGCAGGGCGCCGGCGCCTGACGCCGTTGCCGCAACACGCGCAAGGCTCCCCACGGGGAGCCTTTTGCATGCGGCCAACGTGGCGTCTTGCACAGCCGGATGCAGCGCGCCCCTCCCTTGCCACAAAACAAAACAGGCTCCCATCGGGAGCCTGTTCCACTTGCGCTGCGGCCAACGTTGGCCGCACACCGCTGCTTACAGCACGGCCAGCGCCGCGTCGTAGTTCGGCTCGCTGCCGATCTCGGCCACCAGCTCGCTGTGCAGCACCTTGTCGTTCTCATCCAGCACCACCACCGCGCGGGCGGTCAGGCCGGCCAGCGGGCCGGAGGCCAGCTTCACGCCGTAAGCCTCGGCAAAGGCCGGGTTGCGGAAGGTAGACAGGTTGTCCACGCCTTCGATGCCTTCAGCGCCGCAGAAGCGCTTCTGCGCAAACGGCAGGTCGGCGGAAATGCACAGCACGGCCACGCCGGCGCGGCTGGCGGCTTTTTCGTTGAACTTGCGTACCGAGGTGGCGCAGGTCGGGGTGTCGATGGACGGGAAGATGTTGAGGATCTTCTTCTTGCCGGCGAAAGCGGCCAGGCCGATATCGTTCAGATCGCCATTGGTGAGGCTGAAGGCCGGAGCCTGGCTGCCGACTGCCGGCAGGCTGCCGGCAACTTCTACTGGGTTACCGCGCAGGGTGACGCTAGCCATGGAAAATCCTTTGCAAGATTAGGTGGGAGATGTCGCAGTTTGGCGCATGGCGGCAGAAATTCAACCCCGCACACGGCAGGGGGATCAGTGCGCCGCCGCTGACAACAAGCACGGCCGACTGTCACCTGTCTTTTCGATCAAAAAAACAAACCGTTACATCGCGCAGCCCGGCTTCGCACGTAAAGTCCCGCCTCACCACAAACAGACCATCAACCAGATGGCATAAAAGCCGCCACTGGCTACCCGCCGGTGGCGACAGGCAAGAATCAACACCGTGGAGATTTTCGTGTCGCATACCCCGCAACGCCATATTGGTCCGGTCGCCCTGATGCTGACCGGCCTGGGTTCCATCATCGGCTCCGGCTGGCTGTTCGGCGCCGCCCACGCCGCGCAGATCGCCGGCCCGGCCGCCATTTTCGCCTGGATCATCGGCATGGTGATCATCCTGGCGATCGCCTTTACCTACGCCGAGCTGGGCACCATGTTCCCGGAAACCGGCGGCATGGTGCGCTATGCGCGCTATTCGCACGGCTCGCTGCTGGGCTTTCTGGCCGGCTGGGCCAACTGGATCGCCATCGTGGCGGTGATTCCGATCGAGGCGGAAGCCTCGGTGCAGTACATGAGCTCGTGGTCGTTTCCGTGGGCGCAGGCGCTGTACCGCAACGGAGAACTGAGCGGCAGCGGCCTGCTGCTGTCCGCCGGCCTGGTACTGGTGTACTTCCTGCTCAACTACTGGAGCGCGCGCCTGTTCACCAAGGCCAACAGCGCCATCACCGTGTTCAAGGTGCTGGTGCCGGGCGCCACCATCGGTGCGCTGATCTATAGCGGCTTCGATGCCGGCAACCTGGGCGGCAACACGCCGGGCGGCTTCGCGCCCTACGGCTGGTCCAGCGTGATGACCGCGGTGGCCACCAGCGGCATCGTGTTCAGCTTCAACGGCTTCCAGAGCCCGATCAACATGGCCGGCGAGGCGATCAACCCGCGGCGCAGCATCCCGTTCGGTGTGGTGGGTTCCATCCTGATCGCCGCGGTGATCTATGTGCTGCTGCAGGTGTCGTTCCTCGGCGCGCTGCGCCCGGCAGACCTGGCGCACGGCTGGCATGGGCTGGATTTCAGCTCGCCGTTTGCACAGCTGGCGATGGCACTGGGCCTGAACTGGCTGATGCTGACGCTGTACTTTGATGCCTTCATCAGCCCCAGCGGCACCGGCGCCGCCTACATGGCGTCCACCGCACGCATGATCTACGCCATGCAGCGCAACGGCACCATGCCGAAAGTCTTCGGCCGCATGCACCCGCTGTACCATGTGCCGCGCCCGGCGATGTGGTTCAACCTGGCGGTGGCCTATGTGTTCCTGTTCTTCTTCCGCGGCTGGGGCACACTGGCAGCGGTGATCTCGGTGGCCACCGTGATCTCCTACCTCACCGGCCCGATCAGCGTGGCGGCACTGCGCCGCGCCGCGCCGGAGCTGCCGCGCCCGCTGAAGCTGAAAGGCATGTCGCTGATCGCGCCGTTCGCCTTCGTCTGCGCGTCGCTGGTGCTGTACTGGGCGCGCTGGCCGCTGACCGGGCAGATCATCTTCCTGATCATTGCCGCGCTGCCGGTGTACTTCTGGTACCAGCACCAGGCCGGCTGGCAGGGTTTTGGCCGTGAAGTGAAAGGCGCGCTGTGGATGGTGCTGTACCTGCCGGCCATGGCGTTGCTGTCCTGCATCGGCAGCAGCGAGTTCGGCGGCATGAACCTGCTGCCCTACGGCCTGGACATGGCGGTGGTGGTCGTGGTGAGCCTGGGCTTCTTCCACTGGGGCGCCCGCAGCGGCTGGCGCACCAGCTACCTGAGCCAGGAGCATGATGTGGAGGCGGTACGCGCCCTGCATGCCGAGGACGACAGCGCCGGTCTGCAGCCCGCCCTGCAAACGCGCTAACGCAAACAGGCACCCGCGGGTGCCTGTCGTATTCAAGCCCGGCCTGTGCCGGGCTGTTTTTTTGTGCCGCCCGCCTCAGCCCTCGTCCGGCAGGCTCAGCCCCAGCTCGGCCAGCACTTCGCGCGCGGCGCGAAAGGCCTCTACCGCCGCCGGCGCGCCGGCATACACCGCGCAGTGCAGCAGCGTTTCGCGCAGCTCCACCAGCGTGGCGCCGTTGTTGATGGCGCCGCGCACATGGCCTTTCAGCTCGTTGCTGCGCCCCAGTGCCGCCAACATGGCGCAGGTCAACAGGCTGCGGGTTTTCAGGTCGATGCCGTCGCGCTGCCAGGTGCTGCCCCAGGCGTGCTCATTCAGCCAGTCCTGCAGCGGACGGGAAAAACCGTCCAGATTGCTCATCGCGCGATTGGCGAAGGCCTCGCCCATTACCTGGGTGCGGCGCGCCAGCCCGGCCTGTTTGTCCTGCTCGCTCATGCGGTGGCTCCTGCGGAAAGAATGTCGGCAAGCGCCGCCAGCAGCAGCTGGCACTCCGCCTCGGTGCCGATGCTGATGCGCAGGAACTGCTCGATACGCGGCTGTTTGAAGTGGCGCACGATGATGTTGCGCTGGCGCAGCGCGGCGGCCAAGGTGGCGGCATCGTGCGCCGGGTGGCGGGTAAACACGAAGTTGGCCGCAGACGGCAGCACCGCAAAACCCAGCGCGTGCAAGCCGGCCACCAGCGCTTCGCGACTGGCGATCACCTGGTCGCGACTGGCGCGGAAGTAGTCCTCGTCCTCGAACGCCGCCTGCGCACCGGCCTGCGCCAGCCGGTCCAGCGGGTAGGAGTTGAAGCTGTTCTTCACCCGGGTCAGGCCGTCGATCAGTTCGGCATTGCCCACCGCCAGGCCAACGCGCAGCCCGGCCAGCGAGCGCGATTTGCTCAGCGTCTGCACCACCAGCAGGTTCGGGTACTGCTGCACCAGCGGGATCATGCTGTCGCCGCCAAAGTCGACATAGGCCTCGTCCACCACCACTACCGTGTCCGGGTGCTGCTGCAGCATGGCCTCGATGGCCGCGCGCGCCAGCAGGCGCCCGGTGGGGGCATTGGGGTTGGGGAAGATGATGCCGCCGCAGGGCTGCCGGTAGTCCGCCGGGTCGATGGCGTAGTCGGCATCCAGCGGCACGGTGCGGTAGGTGATGCCGTACAGCTGGCAGTACACCGGGTAGAAGCTGTAGCTGATGTCCGGGAACAGCAGCGGCGCCTCGTGCTGCAGCAGCGCCTGGAACACCAGCGCCAGCACTTCGTCCGAGCCGTTGCCGACGAACACCTGCTGCGGCTGCACGCCATAGTAGCCGGCGATGCTGGCGCGCAGCGCAGTGGATTCCGGGTCCGGGTACAGCCGCAGGGTGTCAACGTTGGCCGCAGCAATCGCCGCCTGCACCCGGGGCGACGGCGGATAGGGGTTTTCGTTGGTGTTCAGCTTGACCAGCTGGGTGACACGCGGCTGTTCGCCCGGCACATAGGGGGTCAGCGTGTGTACGGTACGGCTCCAGAAACGGCTCATGCGGCGACTCTTTCAGTGTTGCGGGCTACGGGTGGCAAGGAACACGCCGGCCAGGATCAAGGCGATGCCGGCCAGGTGATAGCCGTGCAGCTGTTCGCCGAGAAACAGCATCGACAGCAGCGCGCCAAACATCGGCATCAGGTGGATGAACATGCCGGCGCGCGCTGCGCCCACCCGGGCCACGCCCAGGTTGTAGAAATAGTAGGCTGCCACCGACGGCAAGGTGCCGACATAGGCGAAGGTGGCCAGCGTGGCGCCATTCAGCGGCGTATGGCGCCCGACCAGCAGCTCGGCAACAAAGAACGGCGTGATGCCCAGCAGGCCGATCGCTACCTGCACCGTCAGCAGGCCGATGCGGTCCAGCCCGGTCGGCAGCGTTCTCAGCAGCAGGGTGTAAAACGCCCACGCCACCATGGCCAGGAACAGCACCGCGTCGCCACGGTTGATGTCCAGTGCGGCCAACCTGTGCCAGTCGCCGTGCGCCACGATCAGCAACACGCCGGCAAACGACACCGCCACCGCCAGCATCTGCCGCGCTCCGATGCACATGCCGAAGAACAGCGCGCCGAACAGCACGATCAGGATCGGGATAAAGGAATTGAGCAGCACGCCGTTGGTGGCGGCGGTGTACTGCAGCCCCCAGTACACCAGCGAATTGAAGCCGCTCACCCCCAGCAGCCCCACCAGCAACAGGCGCCGCCAGTGCGGCAGCCAGAGTCCGCGCTGCTGCCAGGCAGGCTTGAGCCCAAACGGCAGCAGCAACAGCAGCGCAATGCTCCAGCGCGCGAACGACAGCGTCAGCGGTGCCACGCTGGCGTGCATGGCGCGCGCCAGCACGAAATTGCCGGACCAGAACAGCGCGGTCAGCATCAACAACAGATAAGCCAGGCGGGGGGATTGGGGATTCATGGCAGCGACCATGCCACGAGGCTGCGGTGGCCGACAAGCGCCGGGCGCACAACACTCTGTTTCGCGCATAAAAAAACCGGGGCCGCGGCCCCGGTTAACTCACCACAGACATCAATTGTTCAGACCGCCTGGGTCTGCGCCGCGGCCTGGCCGGAACGGCCTTCGCGGTGCGGCACCAGCTGCGGCGCCAGGGTGCCGATCAGCATGCCCAGCACGCTCATCAGCAGGCCGGCCAGCTGCGGCGGCCAGAAGGCGGCGTCGGTATAGCTGATTTCCAGCGCGATCCAGCTACCGGCGCCCAGCAGCATCGCCATCAACGCCCCCTGGGTAGTGGCCTTCTTCCAGAACAGGCCGGCAAACAGCGGTACCACCGCCGCCACCAGCGTTACCTTGTAGGCGTTACCCACCATCTCGTAGATGCTGGCATCCGACAGCAGCGCAAACGCGGTGGTGGAAACGGCGGCGACCACGATGGACAGCCGCATGGCCTTGATGAACTGGCGGTCGGTCATCTTGGGCACGAAATGCTTGAGGATGTTCTCGACGAAGGTCACCGACGGTGCCATCAGCGTGCCGGAAGCGGTGGACATGATGGCGGACAGCAGCGCGCCGAAGAACATGATCTGCGCAAACAGCGGCGTCTTGTCCAGGATCAGGCGCGGCAGCACCATCTGCGGGTCGATACCCAGCTGCTCGCTCACCATTTTCGGATCGATGAGGGAGGCGGCGCTGATCAGGAAGATCGGCAGCATGCAGAAGGTCAGGTACATGACGCCGCCGAGGATGGAGCCTTTCATCGCCACATCTTCGTTCTTGGCCGACATCACCCGCTGGTACACGTCCTGCTGCGGAATCGAGCCCAGCATCATGGTGACCGCGGCACCGATGAAGGCAACGACGCCTTTCGGGCTGGTATCGTGGATAAAGGACAGCTTGTTCTCGCTGGCGGCCTTGGCCACCACCACGTCGAAGCCGCCGGCCATGCCGGACACCAGGTACACCAGGTAGATCAGGCCGCCGACGATCACCGACATCTGCAGGAAGTCGGTAAACGCCACCGACAACATACCGCCGCACAGGGTGTAGAACAGTACGATCACCGCGCCCAGCAGCGTGCCCTGGGTGGTGGTGATGGCGCCTTCGGACAGCACGTTGAACACCACGCCCAGCGCCGTCATCTGTGCAGCGATCCAGCCCAGGTAGGACAGGATGATCACCACGCTGATGATGCCTTCCACCGCCGTGCCGTAACGCTTGCGGAAGAAGTCACCGATGGTGAGCAGATTCATGCGGTACAGGCGCTTGGCCAGCAGCGCCCCGACAATCATCAGACAGCCGAAAGAGCCGAACGGGTCTTCGACGATGCCGGAGAAACCTTCTTGCAGAAAGGTGGAGGGAATGCCCAGCACCGCCTCGGAGCCGAACCAGGTGGCGAACACCATGGCGGTCACGACCGGCAGCGGCATGCTGCCACCGGCGGAGGCAAAGTCCTTGGCACTGTGGACGCGGGTGGAGGCGTACAAACCGATCCCCACGGTAACTGCCAGATACAGTATGACAAACCAAACAAGCATTACTTCCGTCTCCTTGAATCCTTGGTAGTGTTGGCGGTGTTATTCGAGAGCCAGCGGCGCGCCGTGGCGGCACTCGGTTTTTGTTGCGGGCCATTATAGCCAGCGCCTCCAGATTGCCGAGCATTTTTTTAAACACCAATACCAACACTAAACCAGCGTGTCGCACCTGGCATCCGCCGCGTACCGGACGCGTATTCGGGCTGGCCGACGTCATACAGCCTTGAGAATAAAGGCTTACACACATCCATTCTTGCCATAGAAAACCGCCCGGTAGCGCACTGCGCCGCCGGGCGGTGGATGAGATATTTTGCCGCAAATAAACGTTTAGCTGTCGTCAATTATGTTAAACATTTGCCACACTTTAGTCTGCTGCGGCGCACAATCCGGCTTGGGCGGCCGCCGTGACGAAGCGACGACGCTCGCTGTCCCAGTGCACTGCGGCACAGGCCACCGTCGGATCATGGGTGAAAAACAGCCGCCCGCCCTCGGCCGCCAGCCGCTGCAACAGCGCGCGTTTTTCGTCGATCAGCAGCTCCGGATTGCGGTCGTAGCCCATGGTAATCGGCACGTGCACCCACGGTGCGCCGGGGATCATATCGGCGGCGAACAGCACCGCGCCGCCCGGCATCGGGATTTCGGCCAGCAGCATGCCCGGCGTATGGCCATGCGATACGGTAAAGCGCCAGTCCGCCGGCAGGCAGGCTGGCGGCAACTCGCCCTCCACCACCACCAGGCGGCCGCTGTCTTGCAGCAGGGTAATCAATTCCGGAATGAACGACGCCTTGTCGCGCGGGTGCGGCTGCAGCGCCCGCTGCCAGGCCTCGCGGCCAACCACGTACTGCGCGTTGGGAAACAATAGCCGGGCCGGGCCGCCATCCCACGGCGCCAGCAACCCGCCGACATGATCGAAATGCAGATGCGACAGCACCACCACGTCGATGTCGGCATCGCTCAGCCCCTGCGCCGCCAACTCATCCAGCAACACGTGATTTTCTTCCTGCACCCCGTAGCGGCTGCGCAGCTTGGGCTCGAAAAACACGCCGATGCCGGTTTCCAGCAGGATGCGGCGGCCATCCGCCTCCTGCACCAGCAGGCAGCGGCAGGCCAGTGGCACGCGGTGCTGCTCGTCCGGCGGCAACCAGTGCTCCCACATCGCCCGCGCTGCATTGCCGAACATGGCGCCACCATCGAGTTTTTGCGAATTGCCCAGCAATGAAGTCAGCGTACGCATGGAATGTCTCCCGAACCGGATGGGCGAATTGTCGAGCAACTGCTTGGTTTTGTCATCCGTCCCTGCGCACAGTCGGCAGCGGCAATGACAAAGCCACCCGCAGGTGGCCTGAGCGCGTTTGCCGACAGTGTTCAGTCGTCGGTCTTCAGCACTTGCTGGCGGAAGTCCTTCAGCGCGATTTTCCACAGTTTGAAGGCACGCTCAAACGCAGCGGGGCTGATGCCCGGGTTCATCACCACATCCATTTCCAGAATCGGATCGTTCACCTCATCCAGATAGGCCTTGCTGTAGTTCTTGCGGCGGTTCCAGTCGTTGATCTGCGCCTGGGTGATGTCATAACCCTCCCAGCCGGCACTGAACTGCACGTCGCGGCATTTCTTACCGTCTTCGCATTGCAGGAAGAAAATGGTGTAGCCCATGCCGTCCATGCGGCCCTTGATCTTCGGGTTGCCCTTTTCCGACGTGCCCAGCTCTGCCGAGCCGAAACCACGCGCCAGCTCATACAGCGCCTTGGGGTTGCCGGCATCCAGCAGCTTGTCTTCCGCCTGCGCCAACGGCGCCAGTAGCACCAGGCAAGCCAGCGTAGTGAGTACGTGTTTCATCATGACGATCTCCCTGATTATTCATTATGCGAATCCGGCTAGTGTACTGGCTGGCCGCCAGAAACACAGCGGGCATGGCCGCGACGTTTGCGACAGCACAAACCCGCGCGCCGGAAACGACAACAGCCCGCGGCTGGCGGGCTGTCTGTGGGCTGATACGGCTTACTTGCTGATCAGCTTTTCCACCTTGTCGGCACGGTCGCCCGGCGCCGGGTGGCTGGACATCAGGCTGCGCTCGTTGCCGTACAGTGCGGCCAACTTGCGCAAGGCGGACGGAGCGGCCTGCAGCTGGTAATTGTGGCGCTTGAGGAAGTCCACCGAATAGGCGTCGGAATCGCTTTCCTGCGATTGCGAGAACTGCGCGTGCAGCACCTGCTCGGCGAAGTTGCCCAGCTCGGACTCGGACAGCGAGGCGGCCACCGCGTTACCGCTGCCGGCCGCGGCCTTGCGGGCGGCGGAGGAGGCATACGCCACCTGCATTGCCTTCTTGGTGTGGCCCAGCTTCACGTGGCCGATTTCATGGCCGATGACATAGCGCACTTCGTCGTCGGTCATCTTGTCCAGCAGCCCGCTATACACGCGCACGGTGCCGTCTGCCATAGCAAAGGCATTAACCTCCGGGCTCTGGTACACCTTGAAGTTCAGCTTCAGACCGTCTTCGCTGCTCAACCCCTGCACGATCTTGTTCAGACGCTTGGCATAGGCGCTGCCGGCCGGCGCTACCTTGTTTTCCTTGTCCATCACCTTGCTGGACTCTGCCGCCATGGCCTGTACTTCGCCATCCGACAAGGTTGCAGATTTCACCAGATCGGTACCGGCGCTGAGCAGCGAATCCAGACCGAAAGCATGCACCGGGCCGGACAGTACGGCGGACAGCGCAACAGCAACAGCGAGCTTTTTCATTTTGATGTCATGAGAGGGGTTGCAGAAGCGGCGCATTGTAAGGACGCCGATAGCAACTGGCAATGACATTAAAATAAAATACCACCTGCGCGCCGCCGGCTAGCCATGCCGCCATGAAAATGGCCGCACACCCCAAGATGTGCGGCCAACCTTTGACTACCGGCAACCCCGTTTACTGCGCCGGGGCGTCATCCAGGCCATAGCGCGGCGAGCGCGGGCCGTACAGCAGGCCGTTCGGGCGCGGTGTCAGCAGGCGCTGGCTGGCGATGCCCGCGTACTGGTAGCTATCGTCGCTCAGGCTATGCACGATCTGCTTCACTACCGCCGTTACCAGCATCCCGACCAGACCACCGCTATTGCTGTTGTTCTGCTCTGCACTGGACGCCATGGCGCTGCCGTTCCACAGCAACTGACCGCTGCACAGATCCACCAGACGGGCGTCCGCCGCCACCGTCACCGCACTGTCGAACACCGTGTAAGTGGCGCCATATTTTTTTACCTCCACGTATAGCGCGGCATCGGCGCCGAAGATGTCGTGCAGCTTGGTCACCGGCAGCGCATGGATGTCACCCGCGCTGCTCAAGCCGTTCTGGCGGAAGGTTTCGTCTACCACCGCCACCGGGTATACATAGTAGCCGGCCTCACCCAGCGGGTGGCTCAGCTGCGCCAGCATGCCGTAACTGGCCTTCACTTCCGGCGAGCTGTTCAGCGGCGGCAGAATCAGTACAGACTTGGGACGGCTCTGCTTGTAAGCGGAGTAGTCATAGGGCTTAGGGGTCGCGCAGCCGCTTGCCAGCAGCACCACAGCCAGCAGTGCCAGCAGCCCTTGCAGGGTAGAAAAACGCATAGTGTTCCCTTAGTTCTTGAAGTTGCGCAGCAGGAAGTCCATGAAGGCGCTGGACTCCGGATACAGGGTCTTCTCGGTGGTGAACTCCTGCTTGACCTGATCCAGCTTGCCGGTATGGGAATACAGCAGCCCCAGATGCGCGTGGTAGCCCGGTGGCAGCGCCTCACCCTTGGCGCGGGCCTGCTGCACATCCGCTTCCAGCGCGGTGATCTGCGCTTCGTGGCTAGCGCCGTCACCCTTGAAGTATTCGTACACCTGCGGCTGGTAGACGCCCCAGTGATACAACGGTTTGGCCTGCTGGCCGGCACAACCGCTCAACCCGGCGGCAAGCAGCAGTGCGCTCAGCGTAAGTCGACGTGTGATCATCGCGGTACCCCTTATTGCGCCGGCTGCCAGGCACCGGATTCGATGCCGGTCACCAGGTTGTTCACCGCCTCGCGTACTGCCAGGTCCAGCACCTTGCCGTTAAGCGTGGAGTCGTAGCTGGCGGTGCTGCCAAAGCCAATCACTTCGCGGTTGGACAGGCTGTACTCGCCAGCCCCCTGAGACGAGAACACCACTTCGGATGTCTGCACATTCACAATGTTGAGATTCACCTTGGCATAAGCAATCTGCTCCTTGCCGCGGCCGAGAATGCCGAACAGCTGGTGGTCGCCCACTTCCTTGCGACCGAACTCGGTTACGTCACCGGTAACCACAAAATCGGCACCCTTGAGTTTCTGCACCTGATTCTTGAGCTTGGCTTCCTGGCTGATTTCGCTCATGTTGTCGCGGTCCAGCACGTTGAAGCGCCCGGTCTGCTGCAGATGGGTGATCAGAATGGTCTTGGCCTGGCCGCCCAGACGATCGACGCCATCAGAGAAGATGCCGCGCATATAGCTGGAGCGGTTATCGAACTTGCCAACCGAAATCAGGCTGCGCGGCCCCTGATAGACCTTGCCGGCGGAGGCAACCTTGGCCACCTCCAGGGTGCGGGAATGCTCGGTGGCAGCACAACCGGCAGTCATGGCGGCAACGGCAAGCAAGCTGAGCGACAACACTGTTTTTCTCATCATTTCACCCTTCAATTTATTGGTAGCAGGCTGCTACCTGTTAGCCATTCTTCATAATCGGGACCGCATCATGGCATACAGATATACCAACGGCAAAGTTATCAGATCAATAAAATGAGAAAAGACTAGCGTTTGGCACAATACAAAAACGCCCCGGCAAGCCGGGGCGTGGTGCATTACGACGCCGCTTCCACGCGGCGCCGGGTCTGCAGGATGGGCGGCGCCCACGGCTCGCCCGGCCGCTTCTTGCGCGTGGCCAGGGTGAGGCCGGAAGGCGCGAAGATGTTGATGTTGTGGGTGTTGGGCGTGGTGATCAAGTACTGCGCCTCGGTAGCCTTGAGGAAGCCGGCCACGCGGTCGATGTTGAAGATGTCCAGATGCGCGAACGGCTCGTCGATGAACACGAAACCGGACGGGTTGGCCTCGTCCATCATCAGCCCGATCAGCAGGATCAGCGACTTCATCACCTGCTGGCCGCCGGACGCCTCGCCGTCGTTCATGCCCATCATGCCCTTCTGGTCGAAGTTGAACTTCAGCACCAGCCCGGCCTGTGCCAGCACGGTGTCGTCGTTGGACAGCTGCGGCAGCTCCACTTCCACGCCGATGCCGGCCAGCTCGCCCAGCCGTTTGACGTTGGCCGCATAGGCACGCACCGTGGCGCGCAGCTTGCCGATGTAGGCATCGCGCGCATCGTGGGTCAGGCCGGCGGCGCGCTCCACCTCGGCCTGGCGGCGCTGGCAGTCGCGGGTCAGGCTGACTAGGTCCTCCTGCAGCTTGTCCTTCAGCTGCAGCACCGCGTCGTCGGTTTCCCAGTCGCCGCTGGCCAGTTTTTCTTCCAGGTAGTGAATTTCGTGGCGCACGTCGGCGGCGGATTCGAACTCATCGGCCAGCTGCGCCACGTAGGCCTCGTCCTGCGCGGCGGCCGGCAGGTGGGCGCGGCACTCGCGCAGCTCGGCCAGCCCCCGGCGCAGGCTACGGCGTGCCTGCTCCACTTCGCTGCGGGCGGCCGCCAGCTTGTTCAGGCCGTCCTGCTCGCGCTGGCAGACCCGGTCGTGCGCCAGGCGGGCATCGCCGTAGCGCTGCTCGGCGGCATCGCGTTCGGCCTGGCTTGCGGCCAACCTTTCGCCGGCCTCGGCCACCGCCTGTTTCAGCGATTCGGCCTGTGCAGCCAGTGCGGCGAACTCCTCGGCGCGGCTGTCCAGCAGGCGGATGGCGTCCATGCCCGACAGGTAGTCGGCCAGTTGCGCCGCCTCGCGGCTGGCGGCCACCAGTTGTTCCTCGTCGCGCAGCACGCGCACGTTCAGCGCCTTCAGCTCGTCGCGCAGGCCCAGCAAGCGCGCCTGGCGTGCCGCTTCGCCAAAGGCGTAGTCGTAGGCCGGCACGCCGATGTGGCGCGCGCCGCGGCGTTCGCGGAAGTAGCCTTCCGGCGTGATCCAGTCGCCGTCCTGCTGCGCACCCTCTTTCACATCCGCCACGCGGCTGACGCGATTCAGCTGCGAGTGCAGCCACTCCGGCGCGTTGGCCGCAAAGCGCACCACTTCCAGCAGGCTGCCGCTGCGCGCACGCGGCGCGGCGGCGGTGTCCGGCACCACGAAGTGGCGGTAGCGCAGCTTCTCGCCCAGCTGCCAGGCGGCACGGCGGTCGGCGGGGTCGCTCAGCAGCACCACCTGGCGGTAGGGCTTGAGCAGCGCTTCCACCGCGCCCTGCCAGCGGCTGTCGGTCACTTCCACAATGTCGGCCAGCATGGTGTGGCCAATGCCGGCGTCGTCCAGCTCGGCGCGGAAGGCGCGCACGTCTTCCGGCGCGCGCTGCTTGCCGCCTTCCAGCGCGGCCAGCTCGCCCATCAGCCCGTCGCGCTGCAGCTTGTGCGCCTTGAGTTCGTCCTTGAGCTTGTCGATGTTGTCGCGCAGCCCGGCCAGCTTGTGCGACAGCGCCATGGCGTCCTCGCCGTATTCGCGGCTGGACAGCGCCTGCAGGCGGTCGCGCTCCTTGAGCTGGCCGGCCACGTCGCGCTCGGCGTCGCGCGCCTGCATGAAGGCCGTCTGCGCCTCGACACGCACCGTCTCGGCGGCATCGCGCGCCGCCTGCGCGGCAACCTCGGCATCATGCAGGGTGGCCACCAGTGCCAGCGTGTCGCGGCGTTGGCGCAGCATGTCGTGGAAGCCGTGCTGCGCGCGGCGATACTCCTGCCAGCCCTTGCCCACGCCGACGCGGCCATCCAGCAGCCCCAGCACTGGCAGCGCCTCGTCACGCAGCCGCGCGGCACGTTTCTGGATGCCCTGCCATTCCAGGTAGCGCCCGGCGCGGCTCTTCATCGCCTCAACGCGGGTATCCAGCGCCTCCTGCTGGCGCACCAGCGCCGCCAGTTCGGCCTCGGCGGCCTTCTGCTCGTCGCGGGCGCGCTGGTAGTTGGCCAGCACGTCCTTGTCGCCAAAAACTTGAAACACCAGGTCCAGCAGCTGGCGCGGGCTGTATTCGGTGAGCTTGTCGGTGTCGCCCTGCTCCAGCGCCAGCACCTCGCCCACCGCGGCGGTCAGGCCGGCGGCTTCCAGCCGGCGCTTGTATTCGTTCACCCCCAACCACTGCAGCGCCTCGTCGGCCAGCGCCACGTCCAGCGCCACATCGCCTTCGGCAATGGCGTAGTGGCGCACCCAGTCGCCGCCCTGCTTCTTGATACGGCACAGCAGGGTGACCTGCTCGCTGGTGAGCGGGAAGAACGGCGTGGGATACAGCCCGGACAGCCGGCGCGGGTTGTCCACCACGCCGCGCAGGTAGGCGAAAGGCTCGCGGTTGTTGCGCACGTAGCGCTTGTAGTCGCGCTTACCGGAACACTTGATGGCCAGCAGGGTGCGCAGCGCATCCAGCAGCGTGGTCTTGCCTGAGCCGTTGGGGCCGATGATGGTGACGATCTGCGCGTCCAGCGGCACGGACAGGCGCTGCCAGAAGTCCCAGTGCACCATTTCGATAGATTGCATCTGGAACATCAGGCGTCCTC
>CAMLGD010000055.1 GCA_946479405.1 uncultured Vogesella sp. | reverse complement strand
TCAGATTGTCGCGCCCGGTGCCGGCACGCTTCTCCACCACGTTCATCAGCGCCGGCAACACCAGCTGCGGCTCGCGGCCATTGAAGATACGGGTGATTTCCTCATCCAGCAGCGGCCCCCACAAACCATCGGAGCACAGCAGCAGCGTTTCATTACCCTGCAACGGAATCGGCTCGCTGACCTCGATCTCCGGGTCGATCATCGCGCCCAAGCAGTTATAGATATGGTTGCGCCCCGGGTAGGTCTGCGCATCCTTTTCGCTGAGTTGCCCGCTGTCGATCAGCCGCTGCACCTGGCTGTGGTCGCGGGTGCGGTAGCGCAGACGGTCGCCCTGCAGCAGATACAGGCGCGAATCACCAGCGTGCACCACATACAATTTTCCATCCTGTACCAGCCCGGCTACCAGCGTGGTACTGGGCACTTCCAGTAGCCGGTTCTGCAGTGCCTGCGCCAGAATCGCCTCATGCGCCTCCGCCATCACCCGTTGCAGAAACGGCACCGGCCGCAGCAGCCGCGGATGAGCGGAGCGACGGAAGTTTTCCAGAAAGACATCGACAGCAATCTGCGCCGCCACCTCGCCGTACTCACGCCCCCCCATACCATCGGCCACCACCAGCAACAGTGACTGTGCCGACCAGATGACGCCCTGGCGGTCTTCATTGTGTTCACGTCCGCCGACCCGGGACTCGGCTGCAATGGCAAATTTCATCTGGATTTCTTCCCACCCAGGCAGGCCAACCAGCGCCGCCAGCGCTTGCTGACTGGCGGCACAATTTCCTGGTAAGGAGCCAGCAATTGCTCCCGCACCAGCCCCAGGCTGCCCGGGCGAGCTGTCGGCGCCAGCGCCAGGCACTGCTCCACCAGCTGCAGCAATTGCGGCGAATACTTGCCGGCAAACAACTGTGTCGCCGGCGGCAGCGTGTCCTGCCGTAGCCGCAGGTTGGCCGCAGGCAGGCGGCCACCGCCCATGGCGAGGTACATGCTGGCGCCCAGTCCATAGATGTCGGTCCACACCCCCAGCGGCTCGCCATTGTTGTACTGCTCCGGCGCCGCAAACCCCGGGGTGATCATCGCCGCGGCGAAGTGGATTTCGTGCGCCACCTGCCGTGCGGTGCCGAAATCCAGCAGCATGGGGCTGCCATTACGCCGCAGATAGATGTTGCCCGGCTTGATATCCAGATGCAGCAGGTGCTGCTTGTGGACTTCGTCCAGGCCGGCAATCAGCTCGGCAAACAGCTTGCGCAGCCTGGCTTCAGGCATCCTGCCTTCACTCAACTCCAGCTCGCGCGCCAGCGAGCGACCATCGGCATACTCCATCACCATGTACACCGTCTGGTTGGCACGAAAGAAATTGCTCACCCGCACCACATTGGGGTGATGAATGCCGGCCAGCACGCGCGCCTCTTCAAAAAAGCACTTCAGACCCAGCTTGAAGACCTCGCGATCCAGCTCGTTGAGCACGGTGACGTCGCCGACATCGCTGCGGCCAACCATGTCGCGCGGCAGGTATTCCTTGATCGCGTACTTGCGGTCGTGACCGTCCAGCGCCAGGTAAACTTCGCTGAAGCCGCCGGAGCTGAGCACCCGCACGATGGTGTACTCCTCCAGCCGGCTGCCGGGGACGAGAGAACGTGACTTGGATTGTGTACTGTCCATTGTTATAGTGTGCCCGCCCCGGAATCATGCCTGCGATTCGGGGTCGTATCCCTTTAAAAACGCCATTCTGGAGCCCCCGATGATTCTCAGCATGACTGGCTTTGCCTCTACCACCCGCGAGTTCCCGGGTGGACTGATGTCCATCGAAGTACGTGCGGTCAACCACCGCTATCTCGACGTGCAGATGCGCCTGCCCGAGGAGCTGCGCAGTATTGAACCACAACTGCGCGAACTGATCGCCGGCCGCGTAACACGCGGCAAAGTGGAGTGCCGCATCGGTCTGAACCAGACCGCCGACGATACCCCACAACTGGAACTGAACCGCGATACAGTCGCACGCCTGCTGAGCGTGTGTGACGAAGTGCGTACCCTGGCCCCGGGCATCCGCGACCTGGGCATGGGCGAAGTGCTGCGCTGGCCCGGCGTGCTCAAATCCAACTCGCTGCCGCCGGAAGCACTGCAACAGCTCTGTATCGACGGCCTTGGCGTGGTACTTGAAGACTTTCGCGCCACCCGCGGTCGCGAAGGCCACAAACTGTCCACTATCCTGCTGGACCGCATCAGCGGCATGGATGCCATCGTCAGCGCGGTCAAACCCAAGCTGCCGCAGATTCTGGAAGCCTACCGCAACAAGCTGGCCACCCGCCTGCAAGAAGCGCTGGGCAATGTCGATGACGACCGCCTGAAGCAGGAGTTCGCGCTGTTCGCCCAGAAAATCGACGTGGACGAGGAGCTGGAACGCCTCAGCACCCACCTGACCGAAGTACGCCGCATCCTGAAAACCGGCGGACAGGTCGGCAAGCGCCTGGACTTCCTGATGCAGGAACTCAATCGCGAAGCCAACACCCTGGGCTCCAAGTCGGTGTCCACCGACACCACTCAAGCCTCAGTGGAACTGAAGGTACTGATCGAACAGATGCGTGAGCAGATTCAGAACGTAGAGTAATTCCCGGTCGCGTGCAATGCCGTGCCGCAGATCAAAGCCACGCTCCGCGTGGCTTTTCTTTTGTTCGCGCGGCGGTGACGGTTGTCGCCTCAGGCACAGGCGCTATAAAGAACGGATGCATCTATCACCGTATGCATGCGTGCCCTCCTCTTTCGACTCAATCACCGCCGGCAAACGCATCGGCGCGCATCTCGCCTTGACGCCAGTACGGAGGAAATCTGATGGCCCTGTACGGTTTTGATGCCTTCTCTCCGGCACAGATTGCCGAAAAGGTCGAGCAAGTTGGCGTTAGCAAGGCACGGTTGCCATTACCGCAAATGCTCTTGCTGGGCATGCTGGCCGGCGCCTTCATCGCGCTGGGGGCCATGTACTACGTGCTGGTGGCCAGCGATGCCACGCTGGGCTTTGCCGCCAGTCGCGTACTGGGTGGAGTGGTGTTCTCGCTGGGGCTGCTGCTGGTGGTGGTGGCCGGCGCCGAACTGTTCACCGGCAACAATTTGCTGGCCATGGCCTGGGCCGATGGCCGCATCAGCAGCCGTGAACTGCTGTGCAATTGGCTGCTGGTGGCTGCGGCCAACTTTGCCGGAGCTGCCGGCATGGCGCTGCTGGTCTGGCTGTCCGGCCACCCGGCGATGAACGACGGCCATGTGGCCATGCTGGTGGTACAGCTGGCCGGTGCCAAATGCGCGGCACCGGTGGCCGCCTTATTCTGGAAAGGCGTGCTGTGCAATATCCTGGTGTGCCTGGCGGTATGGATGGCGTTAGCCGGACGCAGCGTCACCGACAAGTTCATCGCCATCGTGGTACCGGTGTCGGCCTTTGTCGCCGCCGGTTTCGAACACAGCATCGCCAATATGTATTTGATCCCACTGGCGCTGCTGCTGCGCGACAGTGTACCGCCCGAGCTGGTCTCGCCGGCGCTGGGCGTAGCCGGCATGTTGCGCAATCTGGCAGTGGTGATTGCCGGTAATCTGCTGGGTGGCAGCGTGCTGGTGGCACTGGTCTACTACCTGATCTACCGCCGTGGCGCGCCGCCGCCAACCGCCCAGCCATAAAAAAACCGCCCTCCCGGGCGGTTTACGATACTTGGCACAGCGTCAGTTCAGTTGTTGTCCGCCCAGATCAGGCGGGCAATGGCGGACGAGTCCAGCTCACCCTCACCTTCCGCCACCAGCTCGCCGATCAGACCGGCTACACGCTCGGCTTCCGGCAACTTGATGCCCAGCGAGCGGGCGGTATCCAGCACGATGCCCATATCCTTTTGATGCAGCTTGGCTTTGAAGCCGGGTGCGTAGTTATCGTCAATCATACGCTGACCATGCACATCCAGCACGCGGCTGGCGGCAAAACCACCCAGCAGCGCCTCGCGCACCGGTGCCGGGTCCACGCCACAGGCACGGGCCAGCTTCATCACCTCGGCCACCGCAGCGATACCGACGCCAACGGCGATCTGGTTGCAGGCCTTGGCCACCTGCCCGGCGCCGCTGTCGCCGATATGGGTAATGGTCTTGCCCATTGCCGCCAGTGCTGGCCGCACTTTTTCCAGCGCCGCGGCCGGGCCGCCCACCATGATAGTCAGCGTACCGTTGATGGCACCTACTTCGCCTCCGGATACCGGGCAATCGAGAAAATCGATGCCTTTTGCGGCCAACCTGGTGGCAATGTCACGCGCGCCCAGCGGCGAGATGGTGCTCATGTCGACGCACACCAACCCGGCCGCCGCGCCTTGGGCGATGCCGTTGTCGCCCAGTAACAGTTGTTCCACATCGCCGGTATCGGAAACATTGGTCACCACCAATTCAACGTTGGCCGCAAGCTGGGCCGGACTATCCGCCCACTGTGCACCGGCATCCAGCAGCGTCTGCGCCGATTCCCGGCGACGCGCCCACACCGTTACCTCATGCCCCGCCGCCAGCAGATTGCGCACGCACGGTGCCCCCATGATGCCCAGACCGATATAGCCGACTTTCATTGTTGCCCCTTGTTTCAATGCCCATGACAGGCGTCAGGATTGCACTGCCGCAGCCGGCGGCTGCCGCAGCGCCAGCCATTGGGTGAAGTCCACGCTTTCGCCCTTGGCCTGTTGTTCCAGAAAGTAAAGGAAGGCCAGCACTTCCGCCACCGCGCGGTACAGCTCGGGCGGGATGTGGCTGTCCAGATCCACCTGCAGCAGCAGGTTGATCAATTCCGGTGAATCATGCACGAACACGCCAGCATCCTTGGCCTGCTCGATAATGCGCTCGGCCATCTGGCCATAACCTTTGGCCACCACTTTTGGCGCATTGTCGCCCTCGCGGTAGCGCAGTGCCACCGCCGAGCGGCGATGATCAGGACGGCTCTGCTTCATGCTTTACCTGCAGGCTGGCCAGCGCCAACCCGGCAGCCTCCATCGCGCCGGCCAGTTGCAGGCGATGAGATTCGATCACCCCGCCAGCCTCGTTGCTGTCGGTAGCAAACACCAGCTGCACCTGATTGCCTACCATGCGCAGCCGGGCCGCCACGCCGCCCAGTGCCGGCAGCTGCAGATTGAGCTGGGTATGCCAGGCACGCATGTCATCGGCACCGCTTGCCTCGCGCTCCGGCGTATCCTCGGCCTGAATCTGCCATTGCACCTGCTGACCGGGCCAGGCCAGGCCGTTGTAGACAAACTGGCGCTGCTCCAGCGTTTCCAGTTGCCGCTGCACCAGCTGCCCCATTTCCCCATGCGCCTTGGCCGCATCCCCCAGCTTGGCTTGCGGCTCCTGCCGCAGCTCGTCCAGTGACAAACGGCCATCCAGCCAGGCCCTCTGGTGCGACTCGTAAAACAAGCCGCTTTTTTCTACCGTCTGACGCAGGCTGGCACTGTGTTCACTGCTGGACTGGCCCGGGTTATCCAGCAATGCCTTGCCGCTACCGGTCACTTTGTCACCGTCGGTATCATAAGCGGCGGCCAACGCTGCCGCCGTGGCAGACAGGCGCCCACCTTGCTGATTGGCTGCCTGCAGCAAGGTACTGAGGTAGCGGGTAGCGGCACTCAGCGAAACCGGGGCCGATTTGGCCATGTCCGGATCCTGCTCCAGCGTCACCTGGGCAAAACTCACTACTGGCTCGGTGGTGCGCACCCGCAGCAGCAAGGGGTCGGCATTCAGTGCCTTGGAGCCGGGGGGTGCCTGCAGCGTGAAGGCGGCATTCTTGGCCAGCACTACGGCGGAGCCGTCAGCCAGCCGTTCGGCAACACGTGCATGCACCCATTCACCAGCCTGGAAGGCAGGCATTTTGCCTGCAGGTTGGCTCAGCGTTGCCAGCGGAGTTTCCTCCTGCCCGGCAGCCAGCCGCAGCGCATCCTGCAATGCAGCCGCCGGCGTTTCCTGCTGCAAATCCACCAATGCAAAAGCCAGTGGCTGCAATGAGGCGACGCGCAGACTCAGCACATTGCCCGCCTGGGCCTGGCTGCCGGCCGGCATGTTCAACAGAAAGGTTTCGCCCTTGATTTGGGTGGCGAGTTTGCCGTCCGGTAGCCGTTCGCTGACGGCAGCGGCGAGGCGCTCGCCATTGGCCAAATCCGGCAACCGGGCCGGTGTGCCGCTGACTTCGATCAGTACCCGGCCTTGCTCGCGCTCCAGACGTGCGTTCTGCGCTGGACTGAGCGTGGTATCGCGCGCGGAGGAGGCGCCAGGAAGCAACGGTGAAATCATGAGGTAGAGCTATTGCGATACAAGGACAGGATCAGTTCGGCCTCACTGCGCGAGATGCCGCAACGCTCGGCCACATCGGCGGGGCTAAAACCACGCTTGAACAGCTCTATCGCCTGGTTGTAGGGGCTGGCGCCTTCGCTGCTGGCCAAAGGTTGGCCGCTACGCTGGGTACGCGGTGTTTGCAGTTGTTGCTGGGCGATCAGCGCCACATCCTGCAAGCCGCGCTGCAAGTGGCTGATCTGCCGCTGCAATTCTTCCATGTGTTGCTGGCTGAATTCCAGGTAGGCAATCTTGCGATAAGCACGATACAGCAGGTAGGCCACCACGGCGGAGTGGATAACCAGAACCCAAATGATGTAATCCATCTCACACCTCTGGACAGTGAAGGGAGCTCATACTGAAATCTAGCACCCCCAGATGGCCCCGGTGGCGAGAAAACGCGACAAAGAAGGAGGCGTTTTATTGGCCGTAGGTGGCGTCCAGTTTGTTCTGGTTGCTCATCGTCACCAGCTGACCGGACAGCTGCTGCTGTTCCCGCTGTGCCAACATAGTCAACTGTTGTAGCAGCTGCTGCGCCTGCCGCAGTTCGGCACGCAAACTATCAGCCTCTGCCGTCGACACCTCTTCGGCAGACAGTATGCGGTAATCCAGTGCGGCCAACTGCTCGCGCCGCTCGGCAAAACCATCCCAGTCGCCACGCTGGGCCAGCAGCAGCATTTCTTGTAACAGGGGAAGTAGCAGCCTTACTGCCACCGTACGCTGCTGCGAATCAGACGGCACCATAATTCAGGCCCGATTTACCGCCGTCACTACCGCCGGCTTGCGGTTTGCCGATCTCTTCCCAAGCGCCCTTGATTTCGCCCAGCAAGCTGGCAACTTCATCCAGCGCGGCGACATCATTTTTGGTGTTGGCCACAAACAGACGCTCACAGCAGTAGGTATACAGCGCCGCCAGATTCTCGGCCAGCTCGCCGCCTGCATTGCGATCCAGCGCCAGCAGCAGGCCTTCGTCCACGATGGCAATCGCCTTGCTGATCAACCGCCCCTTTTCGGCGACATTACCGTTCTCCATCTGGAAACGTGCCTGCTTGATGGCCTGGATAGCGCCATCGAACAACAACAGGATCAGCTTGTGCGGTGAAGCACTTTCTACTTCCAGCTCCAGGCTTTTCTGTCCGTATGCCTTCAGCGCATGTCTATTCATGTATTACGTCAACTCGATTTTGTGAGTGCGGCCAGTTGCTGTGTCAGGTAGTTACCAGTGCTCTGCATCTGGCTGACGGTGGCATCCAGCGCATTAAACTGTTTACGGTAGCGCGCTTCCGTCTTGGTCAGACGATCGCTCATGCGATCACGCTGTTCGCCAATACGCTTGACTGTAGTGTTGAGCCCATCAGTCTTGGCATCAATCACCCCGGTCTTGCTTGCCAGCAAGCTTGTCAACACGCCATCCAGCGCAAAGGCAAAACCCTTGCTGAACTCTACCGTGCCACGATCGCCAATAGTACCGCCATTCACGGTGACTGACAGCCCTTCCACCGGGGTACCACTGGCACCAGTCAGTTTGTTGCCATCTGCCAATGCAGAGTAACCACCAATGGTACCGGACACTTTGTCCGAACCGGCAACACCCGCTCCGGTAGTGAATAGACTCACACTCCCTGTATCGGTCGTTACACTATCCAGACCACCGATCACCTCAACCGTGGAGCTGGTACCGGTCTTGGTCGAGCTCAACAGTAATTTGCCGGAGCTATCCACCGACACCGTCACCTTGTCGCCTTTGGAAGTCAGCGTGCTATCGGCATTAATCACCTCCTGCAGCTTGCTAGCCAGTGTTGCCGGTGTGTAGGTCGCCGCCGGCAAGGTAAGGCTTGCCGTGCTGTCGCCATTGATCTTGACACTGAAGCTGGCCGGCGCCGTCACCACGATGGAACTGCCCAGTGCCGTGGCACCCAACAGGGTACCGTTCTGCACGGCAGTCAGGTTGATCGCGTAATTGCCAGTCTGGGTATTACCGGTTGCCGCGGAGAACTTGATATTGCCATCCGTTGGCGTACCCACCGAGCCAAACAATTTCAATACATCGTCAGGGTTTTTATCAATAGCGTCTTGCAGCTTGGTCGTGTTCAGCGCCAGCTTGCCTTCCTTGTCAAACGCCAAGCCGATTTCTGCCGGACGAGTGAAAGCACCATCGATGTTCTGCACGGCAGAAAAAGCAGTACGAATCTGATTGCGTATCGCACGGATGCTGGCATCCCCTGCCAGCGGTGGCGCCGTACGCTGCTGGCCTTTGGCCGGTTTGGCACTGGTATCCACCTTGCTGACATCACTCAGCATCTTCTCCAGTTCGTTGTAACTCTTGACGAAATCCTGGATCGCCTTGCTGATACCGGAACTGCTACGGGTTACATCGATCTTGGCAGCCGAATCTGTGGCGGCATGTACCTTTACCAGGGTAAAGGTCAGACCATCCACCGCATCGCTGACGGTATTGCTCTGCTTGGTGATGGTCATGCCATCCAACTCGAAGATAGCATCTTTCGCGGGCTGTACCTCGGTCAGCTTGGTACCGGCCGGATCATTGGTAAACGCAGCCAGACTAGCGTCACTGGACTCGACTTTCAGCGTGCTTTTCGTCCCAGTCGCCGTGGTGTACACCAGCCGATTGCCCGTGCCGTCATTCACGATACTGGCAGTGACACCGATATTGGCCTTGTTCACGGCATCACGGATACCGCTGAGGCTAGAACCGGCGGGGATGCTTACCGTCTGGGGGACTTTCTCCGGATTCAGCGCGAAAGTGGCCCCCGCGGTGGTACCGAAACTGAAAGTCAAAGAGCCGCCACCAATCGCCGTAGTGGTACTGGCGAAGGTTGTTGTAGCCAATTTCTGACTCTGCGCCAGTTGATTGACACGCAGTAAAAAGCTGCCAGTACCTGCTGCATTAGTACCAGAAACCTTGACATTGTCTTCCGAAGAACTGCTTGCTTGGATAGCATTGAATTTACTGCTGTCCTGCAATGCCTTTGTCGCAGACTGGAATGAAGACAGCGCCCCCTTGACTTGCCCTAGGGCGGAAATTTGCGCCTGGACATTCGCTTCCTTGGTATTGAGCTGCTGCAATGGCCGGGACTCGACCGCCATCAGCTGGCTGATCATGTTATCGATGGGCAGGTTGGAACCGATACCTGCAGAGCTCAAAGTAGCCATTACATTACTCCTGTATCACGCACGCTCTTCAAACAGCACGCCCAATACCTTGTCCAGATTCTTGGCGATCCGCAGTACCTCTTCGGAAGGAAACTGGCGGATGACTTCATCGTTAGTAGTATCCAGCACCTTAACCACCTGAATGCCTGAGTCTTCATCGATGCTGAAGTTCAACTCGCGGCCATAAGCTTGCATGGCAGAACTGACCTTCTCCACCGCCTTGCGCAACTCGTCATCAGATGCTGCAGTATCCCGCCCTTTTTCTACGGTAGCTGCCGCCTGTACCGCTTGTGGGGATACCGTTACGGCGGCAGAGCGCTGTGAAGACAGTGCCTGGCTACGCGCGGCCAGGTCAGTAGTATTACCACTCGAGGTCGGGAGCACGCCCGGGCCAGGAAGATTACCCAGAATATTCATCATCACTCTCCATGGGCAAAAACCCGGCAGCCTGGCTGCCGGGTTTAATCATACCGATCCTACCGGCTGGCTTAACGCAGCAGGGACAGCACGCCCTGCGGCAGCTGGTTAGCTTGGGCCAGCATCGCAGTACCAGCTTGTTGCAACACCTGGTTCTTGGTCAGCTTGGCGGTTTCGGAAGCAAAGTCGGCATCCTGAATGCGGCTGCGCGATGCGCTCAGGTTCTCGGACGAGGTCTGCAGGTTCGAAATGGTGTTTTCGAAGCGGGACTGCAGGGCGCCGAATTGGGCACGTTGGCCGTTGATCGACTGCAGGGCCGAGTCAACAATCTTCAGTGCTTTCTGGGCGCCAGCGAAGCTGGAGATATCCAGCGACTGTACCGAATCCAGCTTGGAGTTGGTGATCGCTGCAGCGGCATCGTCAGAAGTCAGGCCGGTACCCGAGTCGGTAATACCGAAGCTCTTGTCGGAGCTCAGCGACAGCTGACCGGCGATCATGGTTTGAGTCGCGCCACCGGCGGCACCAGTCTGAGCGGAACCAAGCAGCGCGCCAGTCGATTTGTAGGTATCCACAACAACCGTACCAGTCGAAGCAGCAGTGGTACCCAGGGTAATGTTGTTACCGTTCTGGTTAGTCAGCTTGATGCCGCCGTTGGTGCTGTCGTACTCGGCAGTCACGCCAGTTTTACCCGTCTGGGCATTGATGGCGTTGATCGCACCGGCGTAATCATCAGCGGAGGCTGCGGTCGCACCCATGCTGACGGCAACGGTCACGGCAGAGCTGTTGTCGGACTGCAGCGTCAGGGTGTAGTTCTTGCCACCTTGCAGAGCCATATTGGCGGTGGTAGTAGCACTGGCAGTCACACCAGTCTTGGCGGTGTTGGCGTTGATTTCGGCGGCCACACTCTGCGCAGAGGAAGTCGCAGTAGTGGCAGTTGTGGTGTAAGAACCCAAGCCACCATCAATCTGGATGGTTTTAGCAGCAGTAATCGGATTGGTTGCTGCGGCAGCAAATGCTTTCACGGCAGGAGCAGTTGCAGTAACCGAGTTATTGCCGTAGTTGCTGGTACGGAAGTTGGTACCGGTAGCGGTAATGGTCTGGCCAGCATTGGCACCAACCTGGTAAGTCAGGGAGCCAGAAGTACCATCCAGCAGTTTCTGACCGTTGAATTCGGTAGTCTGAGAGATACGATCCAGTTCCGAAGTCAGTTGTCCAACTTCAGACTGCAGTGCCTGACGGTCAGTGGCGGAGTTACTGGAGTTGGAAGACTGCACGGCCAGTTCGCGGATACGCTGCAGGATGTCACCAGAAGAAGCCAGGGCACCTTCGGCAGTCTGCGCCATGGAGATACCATCGTTGGCGTTGCGACGGGCCTGATCCATACCGCGAATCTGGCTGGACATACGCTCGGAAATGGCCAGACCGGCAGCATCGTCCTTGGCGCTGTTAATGCGCAGACCGGAAGACAGGCGCTGCAGGGTGGTACCCAGAGCGTTCTGGGAGCCGGACAGGTTGCGTTGTGCGTTCAGCGAGGCAACGTTGGTATTGATGGTCAGCATGGTAGTGCTCCTTGATCTTCATTCAGAGGGGCGTTGAGCTGTCGGCCCCATGCCGATGCTACCGCCTTCATGATGTATATCGTCGCTACCCACGCTTACTTTAGGGGTGATTAACAAGTTTTTTGCGGTGAAAGCAGTCTATTTTCCGATCACCTTCAAGCAAATGCTTGCCACTGTAGCAAGCCAGCATTTATCAGTGCGGCACCTGCCCTCGTTATAGGCACGAATGACAGGCGTCGCGACAGGCAAGTCTAAGTGCCTTGTGCACAGAATGCCGTCAGCAGCGCCTGTACTTTCGCCATGCCATCGGCCAGCGCATCGTCAGCAAACTGGATACGCTCGCGGCTAGCGCCTTTGCCCGCGGCCCAGTTGGCAATGTGGCAGACATGCAGATACTGCAGCCCCATCTCACGTGCCAGCGCCGCTTCCGGCATACCCGTCATACCCACCATATCGGCACCGTCGCGCTGCAGACGCAACACTTCGGCGGCGGTTTCCAGCCTTGGACCCTGGGTCACCGCATACACGCCACCATCCAGGCAGGGCACGGCACTATCCCCCGCTGCGGCCAATACCGCGCGGCGCAGCTCCGGGTCATAAGGCAGGGTGAAGTCCACGCGCACCAATGGACGATCAGGCCCTTCATAGAAAGTATGTTTACGCCCCCAGGTGTAGTCGATGATGTTGTCCGGCACCGCCAGCATGCCCGGCGCCATATCGGGGCGAATACCACCCACGCTACCGATAGCCAGAACCCTTTTCACGCCGACACTGTGCAGCGCCCAGATATTGGCACGGTAGTTCAGCTCATGCGGCGCGATCGAGTTGCCGTAACCGTGACGGGCCATGAACACCACGTTCTGTGCGCCGACACGGCCGAAAGTCAATGCACACGATGGGTCGCCAAACGGGGTGCGCACCACCTGGCGGTGCGTGATCTGCAGAATGGGAAGCTGGGCGAGGCGACTGCCTCCAATAATGGCAAGCATGATTTTTCCTTGTTATTCAGAGCTGCATACCGAAACGTCAAGCGGCACGCGCAGGCAACAGCAGCAGCCAGTGTTCCACCTTGTTCATGCCGGCCTGCTGGAAAGCCTGGCTGCACTGCTCCAGATAGCTCGGCATATGGATGTTGACCCGGTAAAACAGATAGATCAGTTCGACGATCTCGTCCTGCTCCAGCGCTCGGCCACGCGCCTGCGCCAGCCCGACCAGCCAGAAGCGCAGGGCCAGGTACTCGATGCACATGATCTGCACCTCGCCCAGCAGACTCTTGCTCCACGGAAACAGCGCGCTGGCCGCATGGTTGAACAGCACCCGCCGCAACATGCTGTCGATGGCATCAATATCATCGCTGGCGGCAAACTGGCGAGCGATGCCAGCATCTCCGTCGTCACCAGCAGCAACAGCCAACCCCTGTAGCGCCTCTTCGATCAGCTGCAGGTAGCGCGGACTGCGGAAATCCAGATCGGCACGCACGCGGCTGGCGGCGGCCAACGCCTTGACATGCAACAGGTCGTGACGGCGCAGCGCTGCCAGTTCCTGCAACAGACTGCCATCCAGCAGTTGCCGCTCCCAGTCTGCCAGCACTGTCGCCACCTGAGTCTCATCGGCTCCACCATCGTGGAATAATGGCTGCAATGCCTCCGCCAACAGCAGCAATACCGCCAGCGACTGCCAGGTAGGCAGCTCCGCCGTGGCCAGCACGGTCAGGAAAAAGTCGCGCACCTGGCGCGAGGCGGGCCACTCCATCTCCGGGCGGCCCTTGCCGATCATCTGCTGCCGCACCGGTTGTTGACTAAGCTGCAGCTGCAGCGCATCGTCATCGGCCAGCAGCAGCCGCGCGATCTCCGGACAGGCCGGCGAGGCAAACTGCTCCAGTTGGCCGCCCAGCGACTTGGTGAGCCGCGGAAAGGTGGAACAAACATCCGGCAGCATCTGCTCGCCACACTTCTGCTGCAGGCGACACAGCCCTTCAGCATTAAGCAACTCACAGTTACCGCGTTCGTCGTCCTGCTTGGCAAGAAACCCGTAGTCACTGCTGCCGGACTTGCCTGCACCACGCTGCAAAGCGTGCAGGATCACCGGTTTGAGTTCCTTGTCCGGCAGCCCCTTCAGGCGCACATAGGTATCGTGGTCGACACCGACTGCCCAGCCATGACAACAATCATCCGGGCATGCAGCCCCCAGGCAGGAAAACTTCTCCAGATAGGTGGGGGCCACCACTTCCAGCATCTTTGTCTGCGACATCGTCATCTCTCTGCGGTTGAGTGTTCCTGGTTCCAGCTTGGCATACCCGGCGGGAAAGCAAAATGAAAATGCCCGCAAACGCGGGCATGTCAGGTGAATCGCAGGCTTACTTCAGCGCGTGGATCGCTGGCAGGTTGCGCCAGGCACCGCGCACGTCCATGCCGTAGCCGAACACATAGCGGTCCGGCACATCGATGCCGACAAAGTCAGCAGCGATCGGTTTTTCCTTGCTGATCAGCTTGTTGGCGAACACGCCGCTGTAAAACGCCTTGGCACCCATGGCCATGACCTTGTCGCGGATGGCGGCCATGGTGTGGCCTTCGTCCAGGATGTCGTCCAGCACCAGTACCACACGGTCGCGCACGTCTTCCTTCGGCGCGGTTTTCCACACCAGCTCGCCGCCCTGGGTCTTGTCGCCATAGCGCGATACATGTACGTAGTCGAAATCCAGCGGGAAGATCAGCCGTGGCAGCAGCTGACCGGTGAACACTACCGCACCGCCCATCACGGACAGCACCAGCGGGTAGGTTTCGCCCAGTTCGCGGGTGATGTCGGCCGCCATACGGTCTACCGCGGCGTTCACTTCTTCGGCGGAGAACAGGATGTCGGAGCTATTGAGAATACCGCGTGCTTCGGCGACGTTTGGCATGATGATTCCTTTCAAAATACAAGCGCCGCCTTTATGGACAAGGCGGCGCAAAAAGTCAATGTAGATTACTTTTGCGGCAGCGCGGCCAGATAGGTGGCGAACTCGCGGCCAACCTCGTGATGCTTCAGACCCAGCTCGACGGTGGCTTTCAGGTAGCCGATCTTGGAGCCGCAGTCATAGCGCACGCCGTCGAAGGCATAGGCCAGCACCGGCTCTTCCTTCAGCAGCGCGGCAATGGCGTCGGTGAGCTGGATCTCGCCGCCGGCACCAGCCGGGGTATTGAGCAGCTTGTCGAAGATGCGCGGCGTCAGGATGTAGCGCCCCACTACCGCCAGGTTGGACGGCGCCACGTCCGGGTGCGGCTTCTCCACGATGCTGGTCACCTGCTCGCGGCCCTGCGCATTCGGCTGGATCTCCACGATGCCGTAGGAGCCGGTTTCCTCGCGCGCCACGGTTTCCACCCCCAGCACCGAGCTGTGAGTCTCATTGAACACGCGCACCATCTGCTCCACCGCGCCCGGCTCGCCGTCGATCAGGTCGTCGGCCAGGATCACCGCAAACGGCTCGTTGCCCACCACCGGCTTGGCGCACAACACGGCGTGGCCCAGGCCCAGTGCCTCGGTCTGGCGGATGTAGATGCAGCTGACGTTGTCCGGCACGATACCCTGCACCAGCTCCAGCAGCTTCTTCTTATTGCGGTTTTCCAGCTCGGTTTCCAGCTCGTAGGCCTTGTCGAAATGGTCCTCTATGCTGCGCTTGTTGCGGCCGGTGATGAAGATCAGCTCGGTAATGCCAGCGGCCACCGCCTCTTCCACCGCGTACTGGATCAGCGGCTTGTCAACGATGGGCAGCATCTCCTTCGGGCTAGCCTTGGTGGCCGGCAAAAAGCGGGTGCCCATGCCGGCAACCGGGAATACAGCTTTAGTGATTTTTTGCATATTGGCTTGATTTCTCGACACAAGCAGTCACGAATGGCCGCCATTGTAGGCGTTTTAGTTGTTGCTCTCCAGCAAGGCCAGCAGGCCGGCCTCGTCCAGCACCGTCACGCCCAGCTCCAGCGCCTTGTCGAGCTTACTGCCCGCCTCGGTCCCGGCCACCACGTAGTGGGTCTTCTTCGACACGCTGCCGGACACCTTGCCACCGGCCGCCTCGATCAGCACCCTGGCCTGATCGCGGCCCATGGTGGGTAGCGTACCGGTGAGCACAAAAGTCTTGCCCGCTACGTCGGCGTTATCAGCCGCAGCCTCCACCTGCGGTGCGGCGGCCAGGATGTCACCACAGTAGCTGGCAATGGCCTGCAGTGCCGCCCGGTTGCCGGCGGCGTCCAGCCAGTCGGCCAGCGCGTTGATCACTTCGGCCGGCAGGTCGAGCTTGATCACGTCAACGCGTGGCAGTGCGGCCAACGTTGCCAGTTCGCCCTGCTGCGCCGCCAGCTGCTGCGCGCGCACCTCGGTAAGCCGCGGCACGCCGAGGCGGGCGTAAAGGTTGGCCGCAGCCAGCTTGTCGCGCAGCTGCGCCTTGGGCGCATGCTCGTCAGCCGGCGCCACGCCGGCAGCCAGCAGCGCGTCGATCACCTGCTCGTTCTGCGCCTCGGCAAAAAATTCGGCAATGGCATCAGCCACCACGCCACCGATATCCGGCAGTGCCGCCAGCACCGCACGCGGCGCACGGCGTACGTTTTCCAGCGTGCCCAGCCAGTCGGCCAGGGTCTTGGCCGTGGATTCGCCAACGTGGCGGATGCCCAGCGCAAACAGCAGCCGCGCCAGCGGCGGCGTCTTGCTTAGCGTGATCGCCTCGATCAGGTTCTCCGCCCACTTGGTGGCCACTTTCCCCGCCTTGACGGTTTCCGGGGTAATGCCCTCCTGCTCGTCGGCGCGACGCTTCATCTCCAGCAGGTCGGCTAGCTGAAGCCGGAACAGATCGGCCACGCTGGCCACGTAGTCGTACTCCACCAGCTTTTCGATATACCGCTCGCCCAGGCCATCGATGTCCATCATGCGCCGGCCGGCAAAGTGCTGGATCGCCTGCACCCGCTGCGCCTTGCACACCAGCCCGCCGGAACAGCGTGCGATCGCCTCGCCTTCCTCGCGCACCACGTGGCTGCCACATACCGGACAGACGGTGGGCAGGCGGTAGGCCGGGTACATCGGCTCCTCACTACCGCTGAACAGATCGCCACCGGACGTTGGCCGCATTGGACGTTCCGCCAGCACCACCGACACCACTTCTGGTATCACGTCACCAGCGCGGCGCACGATCACCGTGTCGCCGACGCGCACATCCTTGCGCCGCACTTCGTCCTCGTTGTGCAGCGTGGCGTTGGTAACGGTGACGCCACC
>CAMLGD010000054.1 GCA_946479405.1 uncultured Vogesella sp. | reverse complement strand
GCGAAGCGCTGGCGCTGCGTAACTTCATGACCGAACTGCGCGACAGCGGCGTGCAAACCGGCGGGCCATCCGCCTTCAGCCAGCGCGATCGCGCCAACTTCGCCGCCCAGCTGGACAAGCTGCTACACAAGTTGGCCGCAAAACGCTAGCGCAGCAGCCTGTTTGCATCCGTGTGAGCGGTGCCGGCAGCACGACCTCACAAGAAAACCCGAGCTACGGTCTAGCGCAGGTAAGGCTACGATGACGCGCCACTGCCGCGTTTCTGGTGCGGAGCGGGCTGGCGGGGTTCAGCCGCCGCTGGCGCGAATCACGCCCTCCTTGTCCGCCGGCTGCCAGCCTGCCGGTTTCAGTATCTTGCCGTCTTCGCGGCGTACCACCTTGCCGTCCACGCACTTGGCCAGGTTGGCCGCATGGATGGCTGCGAACATCTCTTCCAGTGGCAGGCCTTGCGACAGCAGCAGGCCGATCAGCACATTCAGCACGTCGACGCCCTCGGCCGCCAGTTCGGCGCGCAGCCGGGTCTGCTCGGCCGTGCCGGCCTGCGGCAGACGGAGGTAGTCGTGCAGTGCGGTCATGAATTCCTGCCATTCCTCCTGCAGCATGTTCTGCCACATGGTCAGCGCTTCGGCGTGATACTGCGGCTGGGCGGGAAGCTGCATGTCGAAGCGTTGCATGAAGTCGCGGCGCAGGGCGAATGGGTTGCTCATCTTGTGTTTGGTGTGCTTTTAAAGCGCAATATTTTGTGTTTTGTCATGCCGTTTGGCAAGTCGCAGGCATGAAAAAGCCGCTGCTAGGGCAGCGGCTTGGGTGAACGGACGGCAGGGCTTAGCCGGCGGCTAATTTGCTCAAAACCTCGAAGTAGTCCGGGAAGGTCTTGGCTACGCATTTGGGGTCGTTGATGATTACCGGGGTGCCCAGCAGCGCCACCAGCGAGAAGCACATCGCCATGCGGTGGTCGTCGTAGGTGTCGATCTCGGCGTTGGGCGTCAGCGCCGCCGGCGGGGTGATGCGGATGTAGTCGCGGCCTTCCTCCACCGTGGCGCCGACCTTGCGCAGCTCGGTGGCCATGGCCGACAGGCGGTCGGTTTCCTTGACGCGCCAGCTCTCCACGTTGCGGATGGTGGTGGTGCCGTCGGCCGCCAGCGCCGCCACGGCGATGGTCATCGCGGCGTCGGGGATGTGGTTGAGGTCGACGTCGAGCGCCTTGAGGCCGCCGGCCGGGGCGCTGGCCTCGATCCAGTTGTCGCCCATGCTGATGGTCGCGCCCATCTCGCGCAGCGTGTCGGCAAACTTCACGTCGCCCTGGATGCTGTCGCGACCGACGCCTTCCACCCGCACCGGTCCGCCGGCGATGGCGCCGGCAGCAAGGAAGTAGGAGGCGCTGGAGGCGTCACCCTCGACGTGGATCTCGCCCGGCGAGAGGTAGCTCTGACCGGCGGCGATGGTGAAGCGCTGCCAGCCCTGGCGCTCGACGGTGACGCCGAAGCGCGCCATCAGGTTGAGGGTGATCTCGATATAGGGCTTGGAGATCAGCTCGCCCACCACTTCGATGGTGACTGTTTCTCCTGTCTGCGGCAGTGCCATCAACAGCGCGGTGAGGAACTGGCTGGAGACATTGCCCTTCACCGGAATCACCTTGCCGGCGCTAATGCTGGCCGGACGAATCTGCAGCGGCGGGAAGCCGTCGTTGCCCAGGTAGGCTATGTCGGCACCGGCCACGCGCAGCGCGTCCACCAGATCGCCGATCGGGCGTTCGTGCATGCGCGCCACGCCATGCAGGTGATAGTTGCCCTGCATCAGCGCCAGTGCCGCCGTGAGCGGGCGGAAGGCGGTGCCGGCGTTGCCGAGGAACAGGTCAGCTTCTTTGACAACAAACGCACCGCCGGTGCCATGCACCAGAAAGTCACGGCTGTCGCCCTGCTGTTCCACTTTAACGCCCAAGGTGGCCAGTGCCTCCAGCATACGGCGGATGTCGTCGGAGTCCAGCAGCTCGCGCACCAGGGTCGGGCCGTCGGCCAGCGCGGCCAGCAGCAAGGTGCGGTTGGAAATGCTCTTCGAGCCGGGCAGCTTTACCGTGCCGGTGAGGCGGGGAGTCGGGTGTAGCGTGAGTTGTTCCATGGTCTTGTCTTTTTGGCGTGCGGCAGTGCGCCGCGCGGGGTGATCTCGTGCAGCGACTGTACCGTTTTTGTGCACTGCGACGCAAACCTGCAGCATGGCTGTCAGCTGCGTTACAATCGTTGGTTTTGATTCGGGGCGATAAGACATGCCTACGTTGAAACCTGTAATTACCATCGATGGCCCGTCCGCGTCCGGCAAGGGCACTGTGGCTGCGCTGGTGGCGGACAAGCTGGGCTTGCATTACCTGGATTCCGGCGCGCTGTACCGCTTGACCGCGCTGTATGCGCTGCGCGAGGGCGTGAGCTGGGAAGACGCGCAGGGCGTGGCCAGGTTGGCCGCACAGCTGCCAGCGGCATTCCGCGATGGCAAAGTGTGGCTGGATGATCGCGATGTCAGCGCGGCGATCCGTGCCGAAGATATCGGCATGGGCGCCTCCAAGGTAGCCGCGCTGCCGGAAGTGCGCGCCGCGTTGCTGGCGCGTCAGCGTGCTTTTCTGGTGCCGCCGGGTCTGGTGGCGGATGGTCGCGACATGGGTTCGGTGGTGTTTCCGCGCGCCGAGCTGAAAGTTTTCCTGACCGCCAGTGCGGAAGTTCGGGCGGAGCGACGCTATAAGCAGTTGATCGAAAAAGGGGAATCTGCTAATCTCGTTCAGATTCAGCTGGATATTTCCGAGCGTGACGCGCGCGATGCGGCCCGCCCGGTTGCCCCGCTGCGACAAGAGCCGGATGCCCGCTTGCTGGACACCTCGGCCCTGACTATCGACCAGGCGGTCGATCAGGTGCTGGCGTGGTTCGCCGCAGTCTGATTTTTTCAGGCCGCAGGCGATGACCGCAATGCCGTGGCCCGGCCATTAATTTTTTGTAAACGCAGCTTGTAACTCCTTGCGCTGGCTGCGTATTTCAACTTGACCCGTGTGACGCAAGGCACGCTTATGTGAGTATACGAATGACTACCTTCGAAATGGAAAGCTTTGCCGCGCTGTTTGAGGAAAGCCTCTCCCTGCAGGAAATGCGCGCTGGTGAAGTGATCACCGCTGAAGTGGTTGGCGTTGATTCCAACTTCGTGACCGTTAACGCCGGTCTGAAGTCCGAATCCCTGATCCCGGTTGAAGAATTCAAGAGCGACAACGGTCAGCTGGAAGTGCAAATCGGCGACTTCGTGACCGTAGCGATTGACTCCCTGGAAAACGGCTTCGGCGAAACCAAGCTGTCCCGTGAAAAAGCCAAGCGTCTGGCTGCTTGGGTTGACCTGGAAGAAGCGCTGGAAGCTGGCAAGATTCTGTCCGGCGTTATCAGCGGCAAGGTTAAGGGTGGTCTGACCGTTATGGTTAATGGCATCCGCGCCTTCCTGCCGGGTTCCCTGGTTGACGTGCGTCCGGTGAAAGACACCACTCCGTACGAAGGCAAGGAAGTCGAGTTCAAGGTTATCAAGCTGGATCGCAAGCGTAACAACGTTGTTGTTTCTCGCCGCGCGGTACTGGAAGAGACCCTGGGCGAAGAACGCAAAGCACTGCTGGAAACCCTGAAAGAGGGCGCAGTGATCAAGGGTATCGTCAAGAACATCACCGACTACGGCGCGTTCGTTGACCTGGGCGGTATCGATGGCCTGCTGCACATCACCGACCTGGCATGGCGTCGTGTGAAGCACCCGTCCGAAGTGCTGGCTGTTGGCGACGAAGTAGAAGCCAAGGTCCTGAAGTTCGACCAGGAGAAGAACCGCGTATCGCTGGGTCTGAAGCAACTGGGCGAAGATCCGTGGGTGGGCCTGTCCCGTCGCTACCCGTCCGGCACCCGTCTGTTCGGCAAGGTAACCAATCTGACCGACTACGGTGCGTTCGTGGAAATCGAGCAGGGCATCGAAGGTCTGGTACACGTGTCCGAAATGGACTGGACCAACAAGAACGTACACCCGTCCAAGGTAGTTCAGGTGGGTGACGAAGTTGAAGTGATGATCCTGGAGATCGACGAAGAGCGTCGTCGTATCAGCCTGGGCATGAAACAGTGCCAAGCCAATCCGTGGAACGAATTCGCCGACAACTTCAAGAAGGGCGACAAGCTGAAGGGCGCGATCAAGTCCATTACCGACTTCGGCGTGTTCGTAGGCCTGCCGGGCGGCATCGATGGTCTGGTGCACCTGTCCGACCTGTCCTGGACCGAAACCGGCGAAGACGCCGTGCGCAAGTTCAAGAAGGGCGACGAAGTTGAAGCACTGGTTCTGTCCATCGACGTGGAAAAAGAACGCATCTCCTTGGGCATCAAGCAAATGGAAGGTGATCCGTTCAACAACTTCGTTGCCATGAACGACAAGGGCTCCCTGGTGAAGGGCATCGTTAAGTCCGCTGATGCCAAGGGCGCCGTGATCCAGCTGGAAGCCGACGTTGAAGGCTACCTGCGTGCTTCCGAAGTGTCCCGCGACCGCGTTGAAGACATCCGCACCCACGTTAAAGAGGGTGACGAAGTTGAAACCGTGATCATCGCCGTGGATCGCAAGTCCCGCTCCATCAGCCTGTCCATCAAGGCCAAGGATATGCAGGAAGAGAAAGCTGCTATGGCAGCCGTATCCTCCGATGCCAACGTGTCTGCTGGTACCACCAGCCTGGGCGCGCTGCTGAAAGCCAAACTGTCCGGCGGCAACGAGTAATTTATGGACATGACCAAATCTGAGCTTATTGCTAGGCTTGCCGAGCGTTATCCTCAGTTGGTCGCCAAAGATGCTGAGCTGGCCGTCAAAACCATTCTGGATGCGATGGCCGGCAGCCTGGCAAAGGGGCAGCGAATCGAGATTCGCGGCTTCGGTAGTTTCGATCTGAACTACCGGCCGCCGCGGGTTGGCCGCAACCCGAAGTCTGGCAGCAGCGTTGTCGTTCCTGAGAAATACGTGCCTCACTTCAAGGCAGGCAAGGAATTGCGCGAGCGAGTTGATCTCGAGGACGGCGCTGACCAATAAGTTGCTTGTTGTCTGTCTAGCAAAACGCTGCGACCACCGGTCGCAGCGTTTTTTTATGCCATGCGCGCTTGGGGGCTATCGTGCTTTCGTTTAAACTTGCGACGCTGGTCGTTTTGTCGCTGGCGTGATGTCATCGGCAACCTGTCTGTGTTGCGAACCAAGTGAGAGTCCCATGCGTTACCTGTTCCGCTTGTTTGAGCTGCTACTGCTCGTGTTGCTGGTTGCGGTCACCGTGCAGAACAGCACCGTGGTCGAATTCAAGTTGTTCTTTGGCCACAGCTGGCAAGTGCCGCTGATCCTGTTGCTGCTGATTTTTTTCGTTGCTGGCGCCGTCATCGGCCTGCTGGCCACGTTTGCCTATTCCCTGCGCGTTCGTCGCGAGCTGTCGCAGCTCAAGAAAGAACTGCGTTCCCGTCAGGCCGCCAGCAAGGTGGTGACTGATCCGAGCGATGCCCTGGCCGATTGAGCCAGCGGTTTTCCCTGTCCGAGGTTGAATGTTGGATCTAGATCTGTGGTGGCTGTTGCTGTTCCCGGCTTTCTTTGGCCTGGGGTGGCTGGCCGCGCGCGTGGACATGCGCGCTGTATTGAAGCAGGCCAAGGAAGTGCCGGCCGCGTTTTATAAGGGGCTGGATGCGCTGGTGGATGACCGTACCGACGTCGCCTCGCGTTCGCTGGCCGAAGTGGCGCGCGCGCATCCGGATTCACTGGATGTGCAGCTGAGCCTGGGCAAGCTGTACCGCCGTCGCGGCGAGAACGATCACGCCATCCGCCTGCATCAGAAACTGCTGGATCTGCCGGACCTGACTGCCGAGCAGAAAGCGCAGGTACGCTTCGAGCTGTCGCAGGACTTCCACAAGGCCGGTCTGGTGGATCGCGCCGAAGAGCTGCTGCTGACCCTGCTGAAAAGCCACCATATGGGCAAGTCGGCCCGCGAACAGTTGCTGAGCATTTACCAGCAGGACCGCGACTGGGAGAAGGCTATTGCCACCGCGCGCGAGCTGCGCAGCGATGCGCATTCCTTCCAGCATGAAGTGGCGCAGTTTTTCTGCGAGCTGGCGCAGGCTGCGCTGTACCAGTCCGATTACGACAAGGCCCGGCACTACGTGCAGGAGGCTTTTGCGGCCAACCGCAAGTGCGTGCGCGCCAGTATTCTGCTGGGCGATATCGAAGTAGCTGAAGGCCGGCTGGAGGCCGCCATCACCGCGTGGCAAGCCATCGAAAAGCAGAACTACGAATATCTGGCCATGGTGGCCGAGCGGCTGTTCGACGCCCACGAGGCACTGGGCAAGTCGCAGGAAGGCATTTCCTTGCTGCGCGGCTACCAGCGGACCTTTTCGCAGCTGGAACTGACCGATCTGCTGTACCAGAAAGTGGCGACCTACGAGGGTGAAGCCAAGGCACTGGAAGCGGTGCGCGAGGCGGTGCATGCCCGGCCAAATCTGCTGGGTGTCTATCGCTTGATCGAAGCGCAGATGGACGAACTGAGCCCGGAAGGGCGCATGGATGCAGAGGTGGCGCGCGCGCTGGTGATGAAGCATGCGCAGAAACTGACCGTGCATCGCTGCAAGCGATGCAATTTCCGCTCGCGGGCATTCTTCTGGCACTGCCCGGCCTGCGGCGAGTGGGAAAGCTTTACGCCCAACCGCTCGGAAACCAATTGAATTCACCGATACGACAGCAAGCATGAATCCCCTGATCCTTGAAAATGCCGCGGCCAACGTGGCCTCGCCGGTGCTGGTAGCACTGGACTTCTCCACTGCCGATGCCGCGCTGGCATTTGCCGCCCGTCTGGACCCGAGCCAATGCCGGCTGAAAGTGGGTAAGGAGCTGTTTACCGCTGCTGGCCCGCAACTGGTGGAGCAGTTGGCCGCACGTGGTTTCCAGGTGTTCCTGGACCTGAAATTCCATGACATCCCCAATACCGTGGCCCATGCCTGCAAGATGGCCGCCGACATCGGCGTATGGATGGTCAATGTGCATGCCTCCGGTGGCCGTCGCATGATGACTGCCGCCGCCGAGGCGTTGGCCAACTACAGCCAGCGTCCGCTGCTGATCGCCGTCACCGTGCTCACCAGCATGGAAGCCGCCGACCTGGCCGAAATCGGCATTACCGTGCCGCCGCAGGAGCATGTACTGCGCCTGGCGCGGCTGACCCGCGACAGCGGCTTTGACGGTGTGGTGTGCTCGGCACAGGAAGCGCCGCTGCTGAAGGCCGAGATCGGCCAAGACTTCAAACTGGTGACGCCGGGTATCCGCCTGGCTGATAGCGCTGCCGATGACCAGCGCCGCGTGATGACGCCGGTGGCCGCATTGCAGGCCGGTGCCGATTACCTGGTAATTGGCCGTCCGATTACCAAAGCAGTGGATCCGCTGGCCGTGCTGGCCGGTATCAATGCCGACATCCGAGCCTGGCAGCTAGGCCAGGCCTGAACGGGCGGAGGACAGACATGAGCCTGTTGCAGCAACTGGGCCTGGCGCCCGAAACCCTGGGAAGCAAGTTGGCCGCCAGTCGCGTGCTGGTGGTAGGCGATGTCATGCTGGACCGCTACTGGTTCGGTGATGTCAGCCGCATTTCGCCGGAAGCGCCGGTACCGGTGGCGCGCATCAACCGCATGGAAGAGCGTGCCGGCGGTGCGGCCAACGTGGCGCGCAATATCGCCAGCCTCGGTGGCAAGGCCACCATCCTGTCGGTGGTGGGGGACGACGAAGCCGCCAGCGCGCTGGCGCGGCTGCTGGCCGCCGATGGCATCACCGCCTCGCTGAAGCGCGATCCGGAAATCTCCACCACCGTGAAGCTGCGCGTAGTGGCGCGGCAGCAGCAGCTGATCCGCCTGGATTTCGAGGACGCGCCCAGCCACGAGATTCTGGCTGACAAGCTGGACGAGTACGCCGCCATCGTTGCCGAGCATGATGTGGTGATCCTGTCCGACTATGGCAAGGGTGGCCTGACGCACGTATCGCGCATGATCGAACTGGCGCGTGCTGCCGGCAAACCGGTGCTGATCGACCCCAAGGGCGATGACTATAGCAAATACGCCGGTGCCACCCTGCTTACCCCGAACCGCAGCGAGTTCCGCCAGGTGGCTGGCAGCTGGCAGAACGAGGAACAGCTCAACGCCAAGGCCGAGGCACTGCGCAGCGAGCTGAATCTCGATGCACTGCTGGTGACGCGCAGCGAGGAAGGCATGACCCTGTTCCGCGCCGAAGGCGCGCTGCACGAACCGACACTGGCGAAAGAGGTCTACGACGTGTCCGGTGCCGGCGATACCGTGATCGGTACTCTGGGCCTGATGTTGGCCGCCGGGCTGGACATGCCGCTGGCCATGAGCCTGGCCAATGCCGCCGCCGGCATCGTGGTGGCCAAGCTCGGCACGGCCGTGTGCCATCAGCGCGAGCTGTTTGCACTGTAAGCAGCGCCCATTTGCAGCAGGAAAGCGAGGCACGCATGTTGTGGCACGAAGAAGTCCTGCAGTTCTGGTTTGGTGGCAGCAGCGACGAGATGCTGGCGATCCCGCGCGATGCCTGGTTCAAGAAGGATGAAGTGTTCGATACCATCATTCGCGAACGCTTCCTGCCGCTGGTGGACGGGCTGCAGGCCGACAGGCTGGCGCCGCCGCTGGATAATGCGCGCCAGACCCTGGCCTGGTTGATCGTGGCCGACCAGTTCCCGCGTAACCTGTTTCGCGGCGATGCACGTGCCTTTGCCAGCGACGCGCGGGCGCGCGACGTGGCACATGCCATGCTGGCGGCCGGACTGGATGCACAGTTGCCGCCGGTGGCACGCTGGTTCTGTTACCTGCCGCTGGAGCACAGTGAGCGACTGAGCGACCAGAACGACTGCGTACGCTGCTTTTCCGCGCTGCCGGCGGACAGTCCCGGCTATGCTGGCGTACTGGACTATGCACAGCGTCACCGCGACATCATCGCCCGCTTTGGTCGCTTCCCGCACCGCAATGCAGCTCTGGGGCGTGACAATACGGCGGAAGAAACCCTCTTTCTGCAGCAGCCGGGTAGCAGCTTTTGAGCGCACTCGCCGGGGCTGGCCCCGCGCAGAACATATAACCGGGTTGGCCGCAGGCCAGTCCGTCAACAAGGAATACACATGACCATCGTCGTTACCGGCGCCGCCGGCTTCATCGGTTCCAACATCGTCAAGGCGCTGAATGCACGTGGCGAGACAGACATCCTGGCGGTAGACAACCTTACCAAGGGCGACAAGTTCGCCAACCTGGTGGACTGCGAGATCAGCGACTACCTGGACAAACAGGACTTCATCAACCTGATCGGCAGCGGTGACTTCGACGGCGAAATCCGTGCCATCCTGCATCAGGGTGCCTGCTCGGACACCATGAACCACGACGGCAAGTACATGATGGAGAACAACTACCAGTACACGCTGGAGCTGTTCGAATTCTGCCAAGCCGAGGAAGTGCCGCTGCTGTACGCATCGAGTGCCGCCACCTACGGCAAGGGCAGCGTGTTCAAGGAAGAGCGCCAGCACGAAGGCCCGCTCAACGTCTACGGCTACTCCAAGTTCCTGTTCGACCAGGTACTGCGCCGCCGCATGCGCGAAGGCCTTACCGCCCAAGTGGCCGGCTTCCGCTACTTCAACGTCTATGGCCCGCAGGAGCAGCACAAGGGTCGCATGGCTTCGGTGGCGTTCCACAACTTCAACCAGTACCGCGACACCGGCAAGGTAAAGCTGTTCGGCGGCTACGATGGCTACGCCGACGGCACGCAGAGCCGCGACTTCGTATCGGTGGAAGATGTGGTGAAGGTGAATCTGTACTTCCTCGACAACCCGGAGCAGAGCGGCATCTACAACCTGGGTTCCGGTCGCGCACAGCCGTTCAATGACGTGGCGGTCGCCACCGTCAACGCCTGCCGCCGCCATGAAGGCAAGCCGGCGCTGAGCCTGGCCGAGCTGGTGCAGCAGGGCATTCTGGAATACATCGATTTCCCAGATGCGCTCAAGGGCAAGTATCAGAGCTTCACCCAGGCCGATATTGGCCAGCTGCGTGAAGCCGGCTACCAGGAGCCGATGCTCACCGTGGAGCAGGGGGTGGATCGCTACGTGGACTGGCTGATGAGCCGCTAAGCTGCCACAAGTTGGCCGCAAGCACGTTTACGGGCTGCCTTGGGCAGCCCGTTTTGCTGTCCGTGACCGTGAAAGCGGCAAATTGCCGCCATCCTTGATGGCAAGGCTTAAATTGACGATGGGTTTGCTGATAACATCCGGCTATGGCAAGCAAGCGAGACGTAAAACAATGAAATGTCCTTTCTGCGGCGGTATCGATACTCAGGTGGTGGATTCCCGCGTCAGTGACGATGGCAGCACCATCCGCCGCCGCCGCCGCTGTCTGGGCTGTGAAAAGCGCTTTACCACTTTTGAGACCGCCGACGTGCGCATGCCGCAAGTGGTCAAGACCGGCGGTCACCGCACCGAGTTCGATGTGGAAAAAGTGCGCACCAGCTTCCTGCGCGCCTTGCACAAGCGGCCGGTATCCACCCCGCTGGTGGACGATGCCATCGACCGTATCTGCCAGCGCCTGCTGCAACTGGGCGAGCGCGAAGTATCCAGTCGCCAGATCGGCGAAATGGTAATGAACGAGCTGGCCAAGCTGGACAAGGTGGCCTACGTGCGTTTTGCCTCGGTGTACAAGAGCTTTCAGGATATCGCCGAGTTCAGCGATGCCATCAAGGAAATCCAGAAAAAACCCTGATGCCTGCCGGCGGAGTGCAGGCGTGGAGGCAGTAGATGACGAGTTCCCAGATCACTCTGCGTGATGCCGAAGAACAGCATGCAGCCCAGCTTTTTGCGCTGGTCAACGCCAGTCGCGACGCCCTCGGGCAGTGGCTGCCGTGGGTCGAGACCTCGCAGACCGAAGTACAGGTGCGAGAGTTTCTGCAGCTGCGTGACTGCGAACGGCGCCTGGGCGCATCGCGTACCTGCCTGATCGAAATGGATGGCCAGCCGGTCGGGGTCTGCGATTTGCACAGCATCAGCCACCATGACCGCCGCGCCGCCATCGGCTACTGGCTGGCCGATGCCTACGTTGGCCGCGGCATCCTGCCGCAGGCACTGCAGCAGCTGCTGACCATCGCCTATCAGGAGCTGGGCCTGCACCGTACCGAGATCATCACCGCTGCGGCCAATCTGCGCAGCTGCGCGGTGGCCGAGCGCATGGGCTTCCAGCAAGAGGGCGTGTTGCGCGGCTATCTGTACATTCGAGGTCGGCATTGGGATGCCCGTATTTACAGCCTGCTGGCGCAGGAATGGAACGCGGCGCCATGAACTTTTCCGCCGACGATCACCGCTACATGCAGCAGGCGCTGCGTCTGGCCGAAGCCGCCACCCGCCGCGCGGCCCCCAATCCGGGCGTCGGCTGCGTGCTGGTGCGCGACGGTGTGGTGATCGGCGAGGGCGCCACCTTGCAGGTGGGGGGCGATCATGCCGAAATCCAGGCGATCAAGGATTGCTACGCCCGCGGCCTGAGCCCGGCCGGCGCCACCGCCTATGTCACGCTGGAGCCATGCAGCCACCACGGCCGTACCCCGCCGTGTGCCGGCCGGCTGATCGCAGAAAAAATCGGCCGGGTAGTGGCCGCGCTGGTCGATCCGTACCACGAAGTGGCCGGTCGCGGCATCGCCATGCTGCAGGCTGCCGGCATTCCGGCGGTGGCCGGGCTGCTGGAAGCCGAGGCGCGCCGCGTGCATCGTGGTTTTCTGTCGCGGGTGAGCCGGCAGCGGCCGTGGGTCACGCTGAAGGCAGCGGCCACGCTGGACGGCAAGACCGCCTTGCTTAACGGTGTCAGCCAGTGGATTACCTCTGCCGATGCCCGTCGCGACGTGCATGCGCTGCGGGCGGCCAACTGTGCCGTTCTTACCGGCAGCGGCACCGTGCTGGCCGATGACCCGCAGCTGACGGTGCGCGATGCGCCCTGCCTGCGCCAGCCTGTGCGCGTGGTGCTGGACGGTGCGCTGGCGACTTCCCCCGCCGCCCGCATTTACGATGCCGCCGTGGCGCCGGTATGGCTGGCCACCACGGTGACGGATGAAACCCGCCTGCAGCCGTACCGCGCGCGTGGCGTGACGGTGCTGGCGCTGCCGGCACAGGCGGGTCATGTCGATCTGGCGCAATTGCTGCGCGAACTGGCCAGTGCCGGCATCAACGAACTGATGGTGGAAGCCGGCGCCGGCCTGCACGGCGCGCTGCTGCAAGCCGGGCTGGTGGACGAGATTGTGCTGTACCTGGCGCCGTACCTGGCCGGCGATGCCGCCCGCGGGCTGTTTGCCTGGCCGGCGCTGAGCTCGCTGGAGGACAAGCTGGCGCTGGACGTGCTGGACCTGCGCATGGTTGGCCGCGATCTGCGGCTGAACCTGCGTCCGCGGCCAGACTGATTTCGCGCTTGGCGCACCCGGCGAATTGTCGGATAACACATGAACCACTATGCTGCAGACCGCGCAGAACCAGCCGGTCTGCACTCAGGAGAAGGCCACGCATGAGCAGTGCCGAAAAAAGCGCTAAAAGCGATAAAGGGGATGCGCAGGACGCACTGGATGCCTACCTGCGCCTGCTGGAGAGCAAGGGAGCGGACAGCGAGGTGTTGGCGCTGCGCCGCCGGGTACTGACCCGGCTCAATCTGATCGTGCGTGGCCAGCCGCGCACCACGACCATTTTCCGCTCGGCGGTGGACGCGCTGCTGTCCTTGTGTGCACCGGAAGATCGCCCCGGGGCGATGACCGCCGCGCGCGAGTACTACTACTTCTGGATCGGCGACGTCAAAAAGGTTACCGAGCTGAACGCCCGTTCCGGCTTTACCACCCGCCACGTGCGCCTGCCGGTGTTGGCCTCGTTCGACGATCTGCAGCAGCGCATGCACGGTGCCGGCTTTGACAGCTTCCCGCCCTCGCTGGAGCTGTATCTGGGGCAGCTGTATGAGCTGGGCTCGGAAGAAGACGTATTGGGCGAGCGCGGCGAGCTGCTCAAGCCGCTGCTGTTCCTGCTGCACGACCAACCGCATCACCCGGACAGCTACCGCATGGCAGTGGATGCCATGCTGCTGCACCTGTCCGACAGTTTCGCCAGCGAAACCTTCCTTACTATCGCCCGCGAGTTCTTCTACTACTGGCTGTCATTCCCGGATGCCGACGTGCGCGGCCAGTTTGGTGCGCCCCAGCCGCTCTGAGCTGCCCTGATGGCCAATTGAGCACCCGGCGTTGCCAATGGCATCATGCGGCCAACCTTGACTTGACCTGGAGTACCGCATGAGCGCTTCTGCCTACCAACAGCTGGAATCCGTCTTTACCCGCCTGTACCGCTACCAGCACCTGGCCGCCATCGCCGGCTGGGACCAGGCGGCGATGATGCCACCGGGCGGCAACGATGCTCGCGGTGCCGCCATGGCCGAGCTGTCGGTACTGATGCACGCCACACTGACCGACCCGCAACTCGATACCTGGCTGGCTGCGGCCGAGCAGGAACAACTGGATGCCGCCGGGCAGGCCTCGCTGCGCGAAATGCGCCGCAGCTGGCAGCATGCCAACCTGTTGCCGGCCGCGCTGGTGGAGGCCAAGGCGCTGGCCGGCAGCCGCTGCGAACACGCCTGGCGCGAGCAGCGCAAGGCCAACGACTGGCAAGGTTTCCTGGGCAACTTCCGTGAGGTGCTGCGCCTGTCGCGTGAAGAGGCGCAGCTGTTGGCCGACGCCAGCGGCAAGGGTCGCTACGACGCGCTGCTGGACAAATACGAGCCGGGGATGAACAGCGCCGAAGTGGAGCGCATCTTCGGCGACGTGAAAAGCTGGCTGCCGGGGCTGATCCGCCAGGTGATGGACAAGCAGGCTGGAGAGCAGCTGATTGCGGCCAAGGGGCCGTTCGCCGTGGATAGCCAGCGCGCGCTGGGGGTGGAGATCATGGGCCTGCTCGGCTTCGATTTCGACGCCGGCCGGCTGGACGTGTCGGTGCACCCGTTCTGCGGTGGTGTCGCCGAAGACGTGCGCATCACCACCCGTTACCGCGACGACGATTTTATGCAGAGCATGATGGGCATTGTGCACGAGACTGGCCATGCCCGTTACGAACAACGCCTGCCGCGCGAGCTGGTACACCTGCCGGTGGGGCAGGCGCGCTCGATGGGCATCCACGAAAGCCAGAGTCTGTCGTTCGAGATGCAGCTGGGCCGCAGCCCGGCCTTCCTGTCGCTGATCGCACCGCTGGTGAAAAACCATCTGGGCGCGCAACCGGCCTTCGATGCGGCCAACCTGGCGCGCATGTACAGCCGCGTGCGTCCCGGCTTCATCCGCGTCGACGCCGACGAGCTGACCTACCCGGCGCACGTGATCCTGCGCTACGAAATCGAGCGCGCGCTGATCGAGGGTGACATCGAGGCCGAGGACATCCCGGCGCTGTGGGACGAAAAGATGCAGGCCTACCTCGGTGTCGACACCCGCGGCAACTACCGCGACGGCTGCCTGCAGGACATCCACTGGACCGACGGCAGCTTTGGCTACTTCCCCAGCTACACCCTGGGCGCCATGTACGCGGCGCAGTATTTCGCCGCCATCCGCCGCAGCGTGCCGGACCTGGATGCCCGCATCGCCGCCGGTGACTTGGCGCCGGTGATGGACTGGCTGGACGCCAATATCTGGTCGCAGGCCAGCCGCTGGGAAACCGCCGAACTGGTGCAGCGTGCCACCGGCGAGGCGCTGAACCCGGCGCATTTCCGCGCCCATCTGCAAGCGCGCTATCTGTAAGTTTGTGCCTGTAGTCAAATGGCGGTCACCGCATGCGGTTGACCGCCGTTTTTGTTGATTGGCTGCAGATTGGTGCGGGGTGGCCTGCTGCGGCCAACGTTTGCGCCGCTACTGGCACAGCAGGTCGGGTGCGCCGATCACCTTGGCGGCAGCATGCGCCAGCGCTTAGAACTGGCTTTCGCATGGATCACCGTCGCCGTCACCATCCATCTTGGTGTTTGGACAGTGCTGGATAAAGTACAGCGCTTCTTCTTTAGAGCGCATTTCCGAGCAATGCTGGCGGCCGTCGCAACTGAATTGTTGCTGGCTGACTGGCTCGAGCGGGCTGGTCTGCTGTGACAGAATGGCGTCGGCTGCCGCTATTGCGACGTGTGCCTGGTAGCGCTGATAGCCAAAATAGCCAAGTGCGGCGACTACTGCGGCAGCAAGCAGTATGTGGCTGAAGCTGGTTTTTGAGCGTGCAGGCTGGCGGGTGGGGCGCCCGGGTCGGGATGCAGCGAAACCTTTGCCCTGTATCTGACAGGCTGCCGCTTTGCCGTCCCGCCCCTGTTTCAGCTCGAAGGAAACTGTCCAGCCCAGCTGTGGACGGATGCCGGTTGCCGGGCAGTCGCTGATGTGAAAGAAGACTTCTTCCTTGGTGTCCTGGCGCTGGATGAAGCCGTAACCCTTGTCATCCAGCCAGCGGGTAATGGTGCCGTAGTAAGCCATATTCTTGCCCTGATTATGGAATCGGCATTGTAGCGACTTTTATACCGTAAGAATTCCTGGCCGCTTGCCCGGCTGCTACGACATGGCTGGCCATAGCGCTTGGCTGCCAGTTTTTCCGTCCGAGTCCTGCCCGCGTGACGGCGCGCCAAGCGGGGGTGGAATACTGGCGTATGCGATTGCCATCACTTACATCTTTACAAAGTACGGAATCGCCGCGATTGCCGCGCCAGCGGCGACCAGCTGCCAGCTGCTGGCAATGACATAGGGCACGGCCATCAGCGCGATGCCGCACAGCAGCGGCACCAGCGCGCGTTGCTTTTTGCCGTAGATGAAATAACCGAAACCGACTGAGCTGACGACCACGCCCCACAGCAGTAAAGACGCGTTCATGAACATGGTTCCTGCTGCGGGCTAGCTGTGGGGCTGGCGATCATGTTGATCCTCGCTTCGGCGCGCTTGTCCGGCATGTCGTTGGCGGCCTGGTTGCTCTGCATGGTTTTCTTTATGGGCTAAGCGCGGCGTGCGAAAAGTGCCACTCGCTGCCGGCACGCTCAGGGGCGGCCCGCAACCGTGCGCGCCAGCTCGCCAAGCCGTTGCAGCGCGCCGACGTAGCGCTCGTCCAGCGGTTGGCAGCAGGACAGCCGCAGCGCGTTGCGGTAGCGGCCGCCCGGCGAGTACAGCGGGCCGGGCGAGATGCTGATGCGCTCGGCGATGGCGGCGTGGAACAGCGCCACGGTGTCGTAGTCTTCCGGCAGCTCCACCCAGATCAGGAAACCGCCACTGGGGTTGGTGGCGTGGGTGCCGGGCGGGAAGTGCTCGGCGATCAGCGCGCGCACCTTGTCTACGTGCAGCGCGTAGCGGCGCTTGAGTGCGCGCAGGTGGTGGTCGTAGCCGCCGGATTCCAGGAACGCGCCCAGCGTTTCGCACAGCACCAGCGGCTCGGCGATGGAGCTGGCGAACTTCAGCTTCTTGATCTCCTCGCCGAAACGGCCGCCTTCCAGCCAGCCGACGCGGAAATCCGGTGCCAGCGTCTTGGTATAGCTGGCGCAGACCAGTATCCAGCCGTCCTGGTCGAAGGCTTTCACCGCCGGCTGCAGCGCGTCGCCGAACTGCAGCTCGGCGTATAGCGCATCCTCGATCAGCGGCACGCGGTGGCGGTTCACCAGTGCGGCCAACCTTTTCTTGT
>CAMLGD010000053.1 GCA_946479405.1 uncultured Vogesella sp. | reverse complement strand
TCGCAGGCGCGCGTATCATAGCCGCGGCGGGTCCAGCTCGCAAGAAACACCCCGCTGCGCTGCAGCAGCGGGTCGAGGAAGGGGTTGCGCAGCCCGGCGATGGGCCGGTAGAAGCGCGGCAGCCGGCCGGTAATCGCCTGCAGCGTGGCCTGGCCCTCGCCCACTTCGCCGCGCCAGCCCGCCGGCCCGAACAGCGAAGTATGCTTGCGGTGGCGCTGGCCGTGGTTTTCGACATCGTGCCCTTCCGCTACCGCGCGACGGCACAGCGCCGGGTGGCGCTGGGCGCGCTCGCCGATGCAGAAGAAGGTAACCGGCACCTGGTATTGGCGCAGCATGTCCAGTACTGCCGGGGTTACCGCCGGGTCCGGACCATCGTCGATGGTAATGGCCACTTCACCGCGGCGGATGGCCGCCGCCGGCAGCCGGGTAAGATTCGGCCCCAGCAGCGTGCAGCGTGGCAGCAGCCCGGCCAGCGCGATGCCGCCGTGCAGCAGGAACAGCGCCAGCAGCAGCCACGGCCAGTACTGCGCTGCGGCCAACCATGCCAGCAGCAGTACGCCATGCAGGGCAATGCACAGCTTGAGAAACGGCGACAGCCGCCATGTGGTCATGCTTGCTCCTTTGCTGCAAATGCCGACGCGGCCAGCGGGCCATGATCCAGCCAGTGCTGCCACAGCCGCAACCATGCCGGCCAGCTGTGCTCGCCATCGGTGCGCTGTACCCGCTGCGCTGGCAGCAGGCCGGCCAATAACTGCTGGCCGGCAAGAAAACGATCCTGTTGCGACAGTCCCAGCCATACCGGGCAGTCGCCGGCGCCCGTGGCCAACCAATGCCACCAGATGCGCTCATCCTGTCTGGACGTGGCCGGGTCCGCGGCCCAGGCCTGCGGCCCGCCGGCGGCGGTGATTTCCTGCAGAATGTCGGCAGTGCCCGGGTACGGTGCCAACAGCTTGATACCCGCCAGCAGGTGGCCATGCAGCGCGGCATAATGCAGCGCATTGAAAGCGCCCAGCGAGATACCGGCCAGCCAGATGTGGCGGTAGCCGGCAGCCAGTGCCGGCGCAATCACCACCTGTTGCAGACTGTCGGCCACTGTGCCGGCCATCACCTGCTGGTAGCCCACCTCAGCCAGCACGATATCCAGTGGCAAGCCGCGCTCCCGCACCGCCGCCACCATGCCTTGATCGACCATATCCTCCAGCGTTGCCTTGGCCGGCGGCAGCAGCACCAACAGGCTGTCCGCCCGCCCTGCCGGCTGCCAGCGATCGTCAATGCTGCGCACGGGGCTGCATCCTCGCCATCATTGCGGAAAACACCAGCGCCAGCAAAGCGCCGATCGCCACCGTACTGCCGATGAAGGACAGCACCGGCACACTGGAGGTGCCCAGCAAGCCGAAACTGGTCACCGTCGCCAGATTGGCCACCACCAGCGAAATCTCCACCTGGCGCTGCTCCGCGGCATTGCCCAGCTGCTGCTTGTTGGCGAAGAACAGCGCATAGTTGGAGCCGATGGCCACCACCAGCAACAGCCCCACCAGATGCAGGATGGTGAGCTGGATGCCGCTGGCGTCGAAGATCGCCACCGTGCACAGCACCGCGCAGCCCAGCGGGATGGTCACCCGCATCGCCTGTACCCAGCCGCAGGTAACGCCCAGCAGCAGCAGGATGGCCAGACTACCCAGCGAGGAGAACAGCAGCGCTTCATGGGTGTAGCTATCGAAGATGGCGGTGGTTTCCTCCAGCAGGTCGATCACCGTCACCTGCGCCAGCTGCTGGCTGGCCAGCGCCGCGCGCACCTTGTCCAGATCGATCTGGTCGCCCTGCGCGCCTTCACCCGTTGGCCGCAAGGGCATCAACACCAGGTAACTGTTGGCGCGTTTGATCAGCATGGAATCCAGCAGCACGCTGCTGGCGCTGCCCTGCAGGCTGTGCCGGTTCAGCAGCGGCTGGCTACGGCTGCGCTCCTGGTCGGCCAGAAAGCCTTGGAGCTGATCGGCTGCCAGCGGCATGCCCTGCAATGCCTGCTGCAGCCGCTGCTGCGCCTCGGCCGCCACTGGCAGCGCCGCCTGGCGTGCACGCTGGCTGGCCTGGCTCGGCAGCAGCTCATCCGGCGTGTGGAAGCCGCCAATCACACTCTGGCGCTGCAACTGCTGCAGCACGCGACGGCTGCGTTCGGCCAGTTGCAGCGCGCTTTCCTGATCCGGCGCGCTGAAGCTGGCGACGTAGCGCATATCGTTGCCCCCCAGGTCGCCGCGCAGCTCGGCATCCAGCTGGTTCTGCGCCTGGGAAATGGAACTAAGTGCACTCAGCTGCCGGTTCCAGATCTCCTGCGGTTTGAACAGTAGCACCGCCACTGCGGCCAACAGTGCCGCCGCCAGCAGCCAGCGCAGGCGGGTCAGCAGGTCCAGCCCCTGCTGCAGGCGCAGGCCGGGGCCGCTCAGGTCACGCAGATTGAGCCGCGCCGGCATCAGCCCCGGCAGGATGTAGCGGGTGACCAGCACCGCCGACAGCAGCCCGCTGATGGAGTACAGCCCCAGCTGCGACAGGCCGGGAAAGCTGGAACACATCAGCGCAGCAAAACCGGTAATGGAGGTGAGCACCCCCAGGCGGATGGTGCGCCAGAAGTGGCGCGGCTCGTTGCCGCCGGCGCGCTGAATGAACAGATAGATGGAGTAGTCGACCGCCTCGCCGATCAGCGTGGTGCCGAAGCCCAGCGTCAGGCCATGCACATGGCCAAAACCCAGGCTGACGCAGGCCACGCCCACCAGCGCACCGGACAGTACCGGAATCAGCCCCAGCAGCAGCAACGGCAGCGAGCGGTACACCAGCAGCAGCAGCGCCACCACCAGCACGGTACCCAATGTGGCCAGCCGCTCCACTTCGCTCTTGATGATGTTGCGCGAGGCCACCGACATCACGCTGGTGCCGCTCATCACCAGCCGGGTATCGACATGGCGCGCCGGCAGGCGGTCGAAAGTCTGTTGCACGTCGGCCAGCGCCTCGGCCTGGGCATCGGTGTTCAGCCCGGATTCGGCCAACTGCAGCAGCAGCACCGCGCGCTTGCCGTCGCGCGACACCCAGATGTCGTTACTGCTGCGCGGCTGGCTCTCGCCGATGAACTGGTCGAGGATCTGCAGCGTTTCACCCGTAGGGTCGCGCGGCAGGATTTTCTTCACCACCAGGCCGGCGTCGCCGGACATGGCGTCCAGCGTGTCCTGGATGGCGGTGCGCATGCCGTCGGCACTGAAACGCTGCGGCGTCACCGCCGGGCTCAGCAGGTAGCGGTTGTCGAAGAAATAGCGCTGGTCGCGCTGCTGGCTCTGGCTGTCGCCATTCTGCGCCGCGGTGAAGCGCGGGTTGTGCGCCAGCTGGCTGACCAGCAGCCGCGACAGCCGGCCGCGCTCGGCCTCGTCGCCGCCTTCGATACCCACCAGCACGATGCGGGCGATGGCGCCGTCGCGTAGCTGGTCGATCAGCATCTGCTGCCGCGCGCTGGGCGCCTTGGGCATGAAGGCGGACAGGTCGGCCACGAAGCGTGTCTGTACGATCACCAGTACCGATGCCAGCATCAACGCCAGCCAGATCACCAGCGCCAGCTTGGATTGGCGCGGCTTCATTTACTGCTGGTACTGATAATGGCCATTTCCGAACGGTCGCCATCGGCCTGCAGGAACTCGATGGTTTTCACCTGGGCCTGGTTGCCGGCGATGCGGACCTGGCTGATCACCTTCTGCATGCGCGGCTGGAGCGGGGTCAGGTTCAGCTGCCACTGCTCGCTGCCGCCTTTCAGCGCCAGGCTGTAGTAGCGCTCCAGCCCGCCACGGTCACCGGACAGGGTGGCGCGGATGCTTTCCACAAAGGCGGCGACTTCCGGGCGATCGGACAACGCCACTGTCATCTTGCGGCCATCGCTGCGTTCCAGCGTCAACTTGTTGCCCTCCAGCACCACCGATTCTGTCTTGGGCTTGAGGGTGCGTTTTTCCAGCCGGTCCGGTGCGGTGAAAGCCAGCTCGCCGGAAGACTCCAGCGGCTGCTTCAGCATGGCGATGTATTTTTTCTCGACAAAGGTGGCGGTACCGGATTTTTTCTGACCCAGCATCTGCATCAGGTCGGCCACGCTCAATTCCGCTGCCTGGCACAGGCCGGCGCTCAGCAATACGGCCAAGGCGGCCACAGTCCTGCTCATGATAGGTGCACACATGCTCTGTCTAGCTTTCATCCCAAAAGTCGTAAAAGTTGAACCAGTTGAACGGGTAGGCGCGGCAGTGCCGCTCCAGCGCCGCTACATACTTGTCGAGCAGTGCAGCCAGCAGTTGTTCCCGTCCCTGACGCCCGATGTCGCAAAAATCTTCCAGCAGCTCGAAATGCACCCGGTAGCGATTGCCGCCCAGATAGACACCGGCCATGAAGAACACCGGCTGCTTCAGCATCGCCGCCATGCGGAACGGGCCACTGGGAAAGCGCGCCGGCGCACCCAGCAGCGGGCGGCTCAGGTACTGGTCCGGCCCGACGGCGCGGTCGGCCAGAATACCCACCAGCGCGCCTGCCTCCAGCCTGCTATGCACGTTCAGCATCGCATCCAGTGTGCCCAGCGCGATGATGTCCTGCTGTGCGCGCGGGTTGATGGCCTGCAGCGCCTGGTTGATCTGGCGCGCGTTTTCCGGATACATCGCCATGCTGATCTGCAGCCCGGGGCGGTGGCGCGCCATGCTGCGCAGCACTTCGAAGCTGCCAAGGTGGGCGCCGAACAGCAACACGCCCTGGCCGCGGTCGCAGTAGGCGTGCAGCGCTTCGGTGCCGGACAGCTCGATGCGGAAGTCGTCGAAACGATCGCGCAACAGGTACACCCGATCGTGAATGGTGCTGGCGAAGCTGAGCACATGCCGGTATTGCTCGTGCCAGCGCGGTGGCCGGCCCAGGCTGCGCGTGAGATATGCCCGCGAGGCGGCGCGCGCGCGGCCGCCGAACAGCAGGAAATAGGCGGCGATGCCATACAGCACCAGGCGCGAGCAGCGCCGTCCCAGCAGGCAGGACAGCGTGGACATGACGCGCAGCCAGAAGCGGCTACCGCGTTCACGCTGCTGCAGCCACGCTGGCGGTTGGCCGCCGGCCTCGGGCTGACTCACTCGCCCTGCTCCGTGGCAATGGCGAACTTGCCGTCCGCCACCTTGTGTTGTTCATGAAAGATGGCAAATGCCACAGCTACCGCATCCTGGCGGAATTCCAGCCGCAACGACTGCCCCGGGCTGACCGGGCGGTGGAACTTGGCCACCTGCAGGCCGCTCAGCTGCAACCGGCAGGCATCTTCGATTGCCAGCATGGCGTGGTCCAGCAGCACCACGCCCGGCAGCACCGGGCGGCCGGGAAAGTGTCCGGCGTAAGCCGGATGATCGCTGGCGATATGAAGTATGGCGTGCTGCATGCTTAGTCCCGCTTGGGAAGATGTTGTGCAATCAGGGCCTGCAGCGTGCTGGCCAGGATCTTGCCGTTGCCGTCGCGCGGCAGGGTGTCGACGAACACCACGTGGCGCGGCAGGAATACCGAATCGATGTGCAGACGCAAGCCTGCCAGAATCTGGGGGCGATCCAGCCCCGGTGCGACCACGAAGACGGCCAGGCGCTCCACTTCGCCGTCACCGCTGCGCTCCGGCACGCAGAACACACCGTCCAGCACGCCGGGCAGGCCGGTAAGCGTGGCGTTGAGGAAGGACAGCGAGCTGCGCTTGCCGGCAACGTTGATCATATTGGCCTTGCGGTCCACCAGCCGGAACAGCTGCGGGCTGAACAGCTCGATGTTGTCGTTGAGCATCTGCGGCGTCTCGTACACCTCGCCCACCGCCCAGAACTCTTCGTCCCGCTGCTCCAGCGCGATGCCGCGCAGGGTGTGCCAGTTGCTTTCGCGGGCGGTCTCGCGGGTGGCGACCTGACCGGTCTCGGTAGAGCCATAGATTTCCAGCACCGGGCAGCCCAGCTGCTGGCGGGTCTGTGCGGCCAACTCGGCGGACAACGGCGCGGTGGCCGACAGGATCACGGCGATTTCCGGCAACGCGATATCCGCCTCCAGCAACTTGCGCAGATGGAACGGGGTGATCACCAACAGCCGCGGCGCCGGCATTTCTGCCAGGCTGGCGGCGATGTCGGCCGGAAAGAACGGAATCTGCGACGACATGCGCCCGCCGGCAAGAATGGGCAGCAGCACGCTGGATTCCAGCCCGTACATGTGACGGATCGGCACCGTGCCCACTACCGAACACGGCGCGCCGGCCGCCGCCCACACCCGCTCCGCCCCGGCCAGAATGGCCAGCCGCAAGCGGCCGAAGGTCTTGAAGTGAGGCATCGGTGTGCCGGTGGAGCCGGAGGTATACATGCAGGTGATACGCTGGTCGAAAGCGATCAGCGGCATCTCGGTCAAGGTTGGCCGCACCGCCGGTGACAGGGTGTCGATGCGGCAATACGGCAGCCCGGTTACCGGGCAATCGGCCTGGTCGCCCAGCACCAGCAGCCCCGGCTGCTCGGCCGCCACCAGGGCGATGTGTTCCGGCGCCGCCGAATTGGGTAGCACGGTGAGCATGCCGCGGGCGATGGCGGCGAACAGCGCCACCGCAAACCAGTAACGGTCGGCGCACAGATTCATCACCCGCTGCCCTTCCGGCAGCGCAGCGGCCAGCGTCATCACCTGGGCGTGAAAAGTCTCGCGGTCGAACAGTTGGCCATGACGGTAGGCAAACGGGGCGTGGCGGTCGGCATCGGGAAGCAGCGGAATCAGGCTCATGGAACGGATCTGGATCGGCGGTGCAGGGCTACTCGGCGGCGTCCCGGCACTGCGTGTATTTGCGATAGGAGCGGATGGTCTGCGCGATGCTGAAGTGCGGCTGCCCCGGCAGCGCGCGCAGGCGGATCAGGTATTCGCCGCCGAACATCAGCCCCAGCGACAGCGGGGTCAGCAGCGAAGCGAACAGCGCCCAACTGGCCAGCGGCGCAAAGGCGAACAACAGCAGCGACAGTAGCGCACTGGCGGCGAAGTAAACAGTCCAGGCCAGGGTGACCTTCCAGGTGTAATGCAGGTAGCGCGCATCCAGCGGCTCGGCGATGGCGGTACGGGCAATGCGCGAACACAGCGCCCCCTCGTGGCTACCCAGCGTGCTGCCGAACATGATGCCAAGGCCGGTCATGATGCCGGCGTGCTGAAAGAAGTACAGCCAGGCGGCGTGCATCAGCAGCCGGTCAAGATTCAAGACCATGGTCAACAGGCCGGCCAGGCACAACAGCGTGGCGGGCAGTCGAAAGGAGGAGTTCCAGCAGGCCGCGATCACCCCGGCGGTAAGGGGCGCGGCGCCGATCAGCACCGCGTAGGCCGGCGGCTGCGTGGAGGAGGAGGCCAGGTAGTCCATCACCAGGTAGCCACCCCCAAGCAGCGCCAGCAGCACCAGGCGCAAGGTGCGCCAGAGCCCGGTCATTTGCTGCGATGCTCGCGGATATAGGACGCCAGTGCGCGCAGGGAGGCAAAAATGGTGGAGTTGTCAGCGCTGTCCGCCTTCATCTGCACCCCGTACTGCTTGGACATCACCAGCGCGATTTCCAGGATATCGATGGAGTCGATACCCAGTTCGTCGCCGTACAGCGGCGACTCGGGAACAATGTCGTCGGGAGCGATGTCAAGGTTCAGCGCGGTAACGATATGCCCGGCAATTTCGCGTTCCAGCGCCAGATCCGGCTCGATGTGTTGTTCCATGATTTGAAGTGATAACAAGGGCTTGTTTAAGGGAAATGCTGACAATCGCCAACGTCACGCAGTTTCTGTATCATCGCCGTGCCTATCGATATACGCCAAAAACATAGTGCTCTGGCGCCTGACTCCGACAACACGCGGCGAGTACCTAACCCGCGGAAAATGAAGGCGGAGTATAACAAATATCCTCCCCGGCCGACCACCGCGCCAGACCAGACATCAGCCTTAAGGAGCAGTTTTGAACGAGGGTGTGACCAGCCACCGCCTGGCCCAGACCGGAATCGTGGCCACCGCGCTGACCCGTTTCTGGTTCAAGATGTTCGGCACCATGGGCTTCACCATGGTGTTTTTTGTCGCCTACGTATACCTGCTGCGGCACCCTGCCGCCGAGGTCAGCATCATTCCCGCCACCACGCTGGACCAAATGATCGGCTTTCAGCCCTGGGCGCTGCCGATCTACCTGTCGCTGTGGGTCTATGTGTCACTGCCAACGGTACTGATGCTAAGCCGCGGCGAAATCATCGCTTACGGTTTCAAGGTAGCCCTGCCCTGCCTCAGCGGTCTGGCAATCTTTTACTTCTGGCCCAACGCCATCGCGCCGGCCGATATCGACTGGCGGCTGCACCCCGGTGTGGCATTCCTGAAAAACGTCGATACCGCCGGCAATGCCTTCCCCTCGCTGCACGTGGCCACCGCGGTGTTTTCCGGCCTGTGGCTGCACTGGCGCCTGCGCCTGCTACGGCTGGGCCGCGGCCTGGAGTGGTTCAACATCGCCTGGTGCGTGGCCATTGCCTACTCCACCATGGCGGTGAAGCAGCACGTGGCGCTGGACGTAGTGGCCGGTACCCTGCTGGGACTGGGCAGTGCCTGGCTAAGCGGCCTGAAGGCCCACGCGTTCGGCGCCAGCCTGCCGCCGCCTTGAACACGGCCCCATCACCCCATATCACCTTTTGCTGTTGCCGCCGCAACACCCGCATCATGAGTCCAGATACCAGCCTACAGTTTTTCCAGTGTGACCCTTGCGCCCCCGGCGGGCAGCCGCTGCCGGCCGCCGCCGGCATCCTCGGCATGAGCAGCCTGCAACAGCCGGCACCGGAACTGCCCTGGCCCGTGCAGCGGGTACGCACCCCGCTACTGGGCGGCAGTGTGCAGCAGCTGCACGAATACTGGCACAGTGCCGCCAGCTGCCGCCGTGGCCGCTTCCAGGACATCCGCTTCAGCACCAGTGACGAACTGCTCTACGGTGTGATCGAGCTGGAGGAAACCCACGGTTCCGACACCGGTACCGCGCTGCAGTTGGCCGCAGAACAAGCCTACCGCCAGCTGTTCTCGTTGCTGGAGGCCGAAGGCTTCCCGCACCTGTGGCGGGTGTGGAACTATGTGCCGCGCATCAACGAAGTGGAGCACGGGCTGGAGCGCTACCGCCAGTTCAACATCGGCCGCCACGAGGCATTTGCCGACTTTGCGCGGCCGGTGGACAGCAGTCCGGCCGCCTGTGCGCTGGGGGTGGTGGACGGTCCGCTGAGCATCGCCTTCCTGGCGGCGCGGCATGCCCCACGTTGCATCGAGAATCCGCGCCAGACCAGCGCCTTCGCCTACCCGCGGCAATATGGCCCACGCAGCCCCACCTTCACCCGCGCCGCGCTCGCCAGCAGCGGCCGCCATGACATCCTGTTCATTTCCGGCACCGCCAGTATCATCGGGCACGGTACCGTGCACCTTGGCGACGTGGCGGCACAGACGCGGGAAACCGTGGCCAATATCAGCGTGCTGGTGGAACAGGCGCAGCAGTTGGCACCGGCTGCCGGCTACAGCCTGGCCGGACTGGACTACCGGGTCTACATCCGCCATGCCGCCGACTACCTCAAAGTGCGCACCGCGCTGGAACAGCTGATCGGCCCCAGTATGCGCGCCGTGTACGTACAGGCGGACATTTGCCGCAGCAACCTGTTGGTTGAAATTGAAGCGCACAGCATTTACTGCCGGTCCTGAAGCCCGGCAAGCGGAAACTCGCCCCACAGTGCCGGACCGCCGACTGCCCCGTCGCAGGGCTTGCTGGTAAACTGCCGCCCTTTCCGGGCCCGATAGCAAGCACAACACAAAGGGCTAGGCAGCGCCCCCGGAGCGCCAGCATTCGCCCGCTGCACAGGATTCCCCATGTCGACTATCCGTCTACCCCGCGCGGCCGCCGCCACGCTGGCAGGCCTGCCGCTGCTGGCCCATGCCAGCGTCAACGGCGCCGAGCTGTCCGCACTCTGGGCCGTGCCGTTTGCCGGCATGTTGCTGTCCATCGCGCTGCTGCCGCTGTTTGCGGCCAACCTTTGGCACCACCACTTCGGCAAGATCGCCGCCGGCTGGGCGTTGGCGTTTGCCCTGCCGTTTGCTGCCAGCCACGGCCTGGGGCCGACGCTGCACGAGATGGCGCACACCCTGGCACTGGAATACGTGCCGTTCATCATCCTGCTGATTGCGCTGTTCAGCGTGGCCGGCGGCATCTACGTGCGCGGCAACCTGCACGGCTCACCGCTGCTGAATACCGGCTTCCTCGGCATCGGCACCCTGCTCGCCAGCTTTACCGGCACCACCGGCGCCTCCATGCTGTTGATCCGCCCGCTGCTGCGCGCCAACGATAACCGTCGCTACAAGACGCACGTGTTCGTGTTCTTCATCTTCCTGGTAGCCAATATCGGTGGCTCGCTGACGCCGCTGGGCGACCCGCCATTGTTCCTCGGCTTCTTGAAAGGCGTCGGTTTTGGCTGGACCATGCAGCACATGCTGCTGCCGATGCTGACCGCCAGCGCCATCCTGCTGCTGGCCTTCTACCTGCTGGACCGCCACTACTACCGCAAGGAAGACGACCTGCCGGCACTACCGGACCCGACACCGGATTCGCGCGTCAGCCTGCTGGGCAAGGTCAACCTGTTGCTGCTGCTGGCAATCATCGGCGCAGTGCTGCTGTCTGGGGTGTGGAAGCCGGGCATCGGCTGGCAGATTTTTGGTCTGGATATCGCACTGCAAAACGTGGTGCGCGATGTGCTGCTGCTGGCCATTGCCGGCCTGTCGCTCAAGCTGACGCCGGGCAACTGCCGCCAGGCCAATGCCTTCAACTGGGGGCCGATGCTGGAGGTGGGCAAGCTGTTTGCCGCCATCTTCGTCACCATGATTCCGGTGCTGGCGATGCTGAAAGCCGGCCAACACGGCGCCTTCGCCAGCCTGGTGGGCATGGTGAGCCTACCGGACGGTACACCAGTGAACAGCGCCTACTTCTGGCTCACCGGCGCGCTGTCCAGCTTTCTCGACAACGCCCCTACCTATCTGGTGTTCTTCAATCTGGCCGGCGGCGATGCACAGCAACTGATGGGCCACGGTGCCAGCACCCTGCTGGCGATTTCCGCCGGTGCGGTGTTCATGGGTGCCAACAGCTATATCGGCAATGCGCCCAATTTCATGGTGAAAGCCATTGCGGAAGAACGCGGCGTGACCATGCCCAGCTTCTTCGGCTACATCGGCTGGGCGCTGTGCTGCCTGATCCCCACTTTTGTGCTGCTGACCTTTTTGTTCTTCTGAGCATGCGCCCAAGGTTGGCCGCAGCCATAAAAAAAGCCGCCTTTACTGGCGGCTTTTTCATGCGCGGCACTGAAATCAGGCGCGATAGCTGGCACTGGTCATCAGCTTGGCGCTGAGCTTCATCATGCCGCGCAGCGGTGCCGGCAGCCGCGCCGCCCCCAGCTCATTGGCCATTTCCGCATGTTTCAGCTCATCATCACGCATCTGCGTCACGATGGCGCGACTACGGGCGTCCTGTTCGGGCAGTTCCTGCAGGTGGCTGTCGAGGTGCGCGCCGACCTGATGCTCAGTCTCCTCCAGAAAGCCGAGGTTCCACTTGTCGCCCAGCATACCGGCCGCCACGCCGATAGCCAGCGAGCCGGTGTACCACAGTGGGTTGAACAGGCTGGGGCGGCCACCCAGCTCGCGGATGCGCTGCTCGGTCCACGCCAGGTGCTCCACTTCCTCGAACGCGGCATGGCGCAGCGCCTCGCGCGCCGCCGGGTCACGCGCGGTCAGCGCCTGGCCCTGGTATAGCGCCTGCGCGCACACTTCGCCGCAGTGATTGACGCGCATCAGCCCCAGCGCGTGCTGCTTTTCCGCCTGGTCAAGCTCGGCTTCCGCCACGGCATGGTCCGGATGCGGACGGGCACTGTGCGCCGGCGCAAACAGCGTGCGCAGGCCACGATCGAATTCGGTAATCAGGTTATCTAGCATCATGCAAGGTGATGGAGGTCATCAATAGTGGCAATTATACCCTGCCCCGGCTGCTGGTATAATCCCGCGGTTATTTGTTCCAAACTCAGCGCAAAAGGACAGCAAGCATGAACATCGACCTCATCGGCCCGGGCAAAGACATGCCGAACGACTTCAACGTCGTGATCGAAATCTCCGCCAACGCGGCTCCGATCAAGTACGAATTCGACAAGGAAAGCGGCGCGCTGATGGTTGACCGCTTCATGGGCACCTCCATGATGTACCCGGCCAACTACGGTTTCGTACCGCAGACCCTGGCTGGCGACGGCGACCCGGTAGACGTACTGGTGGTGACCCCGTTCCCGCTGCCGCCAAGCGTGGTGATCCGCGTGCGCGCCCTGGGCATGATCAAGATGGAAGACGACGGCGGCGTGGACGCCAAGCTGGTAGCGGTACCGGTAGAAAAGCTGTGCCCGATGTACAAGGACATCCAGAAACTGGAAGACCTGCCGCAACTGCTGCGTGACCAGATGGTGCACTTCTTCGAGCACTACAAGGATCTGGAAAAAGGCAAATGGGTGAAGATTCAGGGCTGGGGCAGCATGGAAGATGCCACCCGTGAACTGGTGGAAGGCATCGAGCGCGCCAAGCAAGCCTGATCAGGGTTGGCCGCAAAAAAAGCCGGGGATTTCCCGGCTTTTTTGTTGTCTGCGGCCAACTTACTTGCCGAAGCGGCCGGCCGTCTGCGCGATGCGTGCACCAAACAGGCGGGCGGACTCCAGGTCGGCGGCATCCGGCGTCACCTCGGCCGGCGCATTGTCGGTACGCGCCATCAGACCCAGCGAACTGCCGTAACGGTTGATCTGCGTACCGGTAACCCCACCCGGCAGCAGGCCGGTGCCAACCCAGATCATGCTGTGCTGTGCGGCAAATACCGACAGCTGCTGCAGGGTGTTCAGCTTGTCACCGCTGGGGCTGTTGGACACGGTGAAACCGGCAGCGATCTTGTCTTTCCAGCCCTGGGTGTACCAGACCTTGGAGCTGGCATCCATGAACGCCTTGAAGCCGGCGGACACGCTGCCCATATAGGTTGGCGCACCGAAAATGATGGCATCGAAGGCGGCCAGTTCGTCCAGGCGCTGGCTGGCATCGTCGGCGGCAAACAGCGCCACTTCGGCGTGATCACGTGCTCCGGCGGCCACTTCTTCGGCCAGTTTGGCGGTATGGCCATAACCACTGTGATACACCACGGCAAGCTTGGTACTCATCGACATTTCCTTATATAAACATAGAACGCAGGCATAGCTTGCTGGTCTACTAGCCAAGCCACCATGCTGCTGATTCAAAAAAATTGGACTGAAATTATGTAACTGGCGCCGCGGCACCAACCTTTTTTGCTTGATTTGCAAAGGTTGGCCGCAGTATAAAAAGCCTGTTCGCCCGAAAACAGCAGAACATTTTGATTTTTATTTTCAGAAAATCTGACGATGAAACTGACTCTAGACTCGCTCATGGTGCTGGATGCCATCGACCGCCGCGGCAGCTTCGCCGCCGCCGCCGAGGAGCTGTACCGCGTCCCCTCCGCCATCACCTACAGCGTGCAGAAACTGGAGCAAGACCTTAACGTGCAGCTGTTCGACCGCAGCGGGCACAAGGCACGCCTCACCTCGGCCGGTGAACTGCTGCTGAAAGAAGGGCGCGCCCTGCTGGATTCCGCCGCCATGGTGGAAAGCCGGGTCAAGACCCATGCCACCGGCTGGGAAGGCCAGCTGCGCATCGCCATGTCAGACCTGCTGCAGTTCGATGACGTACTGCGCCTGGTGGCTGAATTCGATGCACTAGAAGCCGATACCGAGCTACGCCTGAGCCGCGAAGTATTTGGCGGCACCTGGGATGCGCTGGTGGACAACCGTGCCGACCTGGTGATCGGCGCCACCGAGAACAGCCAGGGCGGCGTATTCCACAGCAAGCCGATGGGCAAGGTGCAGTTCGTGTTCTGCGTCGCACCACACCACCCGCTAGCGAGCATGGATGATCCGATCCCGCAGCACGTAATCCGCCGCTACCGCGTCGCCGTGGCGGCCGATACCTCGCGCAACCTGCCGCCGCGCAGCATCTCGATACAGGAAGGCCAGCCGCGGCTGACGGTGGCCAGTGTGGAAGATAAAATCGCTGTGCAAAGGGCCGGACTTGGCGTAGGGTTTCTGCCTACCTGCCGCATACACGAGGATCTGGCCGCCGGCCGACTGATCGTGAAAGAACTGGAAGAAAAACGTTCGCTGGTGCCGCTGCACTACGCCTGGAAGGAAAGCCAGCCCGGGCAGGCCCTCAGCTGGTTTATCAAGCGGTTGCAGACTTTTGACTGGCACCTGAACTGACCCCACATCATGTCCGCTGATTCAGCGTACCGCCTGGCCCTGCAACAGCGACTGGCTACCGGCGGCCTCCCCTACCCTGCCGTGGCGAGCGGCGACAACTGCCTGCAATGGCAGCAATTGCTGATCCACTGCGGCACCCTGCCGCTAAGCACCACACCTGCGGCCAACCTTGTGCTGGAACTCAACAGCCCGTGGCTGCCGCCGCAAGCCGGCAGCGGCTTTGCACTGCTGGTAGGCGGCCAGCGTCAGGCGCTGCAGCAGGCACAACCGCTGCTGGATGCGCTGGCACCGCAAGCCGGCGGCTGGCTGTATTGCGGGCCACTGGGCGCCGCCAGCTTTTGCCGCCGCGTGTTTGATGCCCTGCTTTATCTGAGCGGGCCTCTGCTGCTGCAAACAGCCGCCAGCGGCCAGCAGCCGGCAATCGACTGGCCCAGCCTGCTGTTGCAACAGCAGCAGTTACTGCAACAGTTGGCCGCACTGAGCCGCGACTACCTGCAACAGCAAGGCGAGGTCCCCGCCACCGCGGACGAGCAATGGCAAGTGCTCGACGATTTTCGCCAGCCGCCATTGCAGCAACAGCACTTCGCCCGCAACCTGGCGCGCTTGCTGCTGCTGGCGAATAGCCTGGGCGAGAACGCCCAGCAGCTACTGGAGGCCGCTCTGGATCTCGCCGCCAGCAGCGCGGAGCCACAAAATGCAAAAAGCCCGCCGTAGCGGGCTTTTTTAACACTACGCGGCGAATCAGGCAGCCGGAGTGGTGGTCTTGCGAGCGCGGCTTACTGCAGCACCGGCGGCCTTGGCGGAAGTCTCGGCGGCTTCAACACTGGCTTCGGCGAAATCGGAGCCGACTTTCTTGGCAGTCTTGGAAGCGCTTTCGAAGGCGGCGTTACCGGAAGACACCAGATTCTTCAGCACCTGTACTGCAGACTCGGAGCCGGCCGGCGCATGCTTGGCCAGACGATCCAGCGCTTCCAGTACCTGCTTGTTGGTCTCGGCAACCTGCTCTTCCACGAAGGAAGTCAGTTCGGTCTGTGCCGCAACAGTGGCGTCGTACACTTCGCGAGCCGTGGCCAGGGTCTTGTCCAGGTTCGGCTGTACCAGACCAGCCTGGAATTCGGCGAAGGACTTCGGATCCTTGATACCGGTCAGCTGCTTCACGGTCTCGGCGTTTTCCGCCATTACCTTGCGGGCGATTTCCAGCTGCAGGTTGGTGATGCGCTCGGCGCTAGCCAGCACGATGGAGGACAGGCGAACGGCTTTGTCGAACTGGGCCTGACCGAAAGCGGAGAATTCTTGTACGTTGGTAAACATGGAGATAATCCTTTTCAGTGAATAACTACTCAGCAGCAAAACCGTTAGTATCTTGACGACCGACCAGATGTTGCGCTGCAACAACCCGAATCATATATTGCACCGCAGCAATGTCAAGTAAATTTACGTAACACCACTGCTAAGTGACTATTTTTACAACAGCTTTCGCCAGTCTGCGGCCGCAAGGTGACAGCACGATGACAACGCGCTGGATACTGCCCTGCAATGTCGAGCGCAGCAGCAAACGCGCCACAACCACCACCTGGCCGCCCGGCCTGCCGAAAAGCCAGCGCTGTGCGTTGAAACGCTTAGCCCAACGCTATACACTCGCCGTCATAAATTAAATCTATCTGTTAGCGAAACCAGACAATGAGCCAAGCGGCCAACCTTTTCGACATCAAATCCGCCAGTCTCGACCTCCTGGCCATCCTGCTGCGCAGCGGTGACTGCACCGCACTGGCCGCGGCACTGGAAGCCCGCTTTGGCAACAAGGCCGATGCCAGCCAGAGCGAGGCCTTCCTGCTGGATCTGGAAGCCATCGAACAACCGACAACCCTCGACCTGGCCCGCATCCGGCAACTGTTTCAGGCCAAGGGCATTGCCATCATCGCCTTGCGCCACCGCGATCACGCCGTTGCCGCGCTGGCCCGCCAGCATGGCCTGGCCTTTATCAGCAGCAACAGTCCGCGTCAGAGTGAGCAGCCGGTTGAGGCCCCCGCCGCAGAGGCCGCGCCAGTACTGCCGGCCGCCACGCTGGTGATCGACCGCCCGGTGCGCGCCGGCCAGCAGATCTACGCCAAAGGCGGCGATCTGGTGGTGCTGGCCATGGTCAACGTCGGCGCGGAACTGATCGCCGACGGCAGCATCCACGTGTATGCGCCGCTGCGCGGCCGTGCGCTGGCCGGCGCCCGCGGCAATACCCAGGCTCGCATCTTCGTGCAGAGCATGGAGGCCGAACTGGTCTCCATTGCCGGCGTGTACCGCACCATCGAACAGGCGCTGCCCGACAGCATCCAGGGCAAGCCGGCACAGATTTACCTTGAAAACGAGCGCCTGGTAATGAGCGCGCTCGGTGCATAAGAACTCGCAAGTTGAAGGAATCCCATCGTGGCAAAAATTATCGTAGTGACTTCCGGCAAGGGCGGCGTAGGCAAGACCACCACCAGTGCCAGCTTTTCCTCCGGCCTCGCCCTGCGCGGCCACAAGAC
>CAMLGD010000052.1 GCA_946479405.1 uncultured Vogesella sp. | reverse complement strand
ATTTCACCTTGCTTCGATGACTGGGGCCTTGAAGCACCATCGACTTCCCGTTGTAAGGCTTCTTACATTCCATCTTGCGGCAACTGGTGCCTTAATGCCCCTGTCAGTCAGGTACATGCGTGACATGTCTCCACTGTTCACTGTCAGTCCCCCCTCAAATCACAATGAAAGTGCATGTCCGAAATTCTCTGTAGACCGGACTTTATCCATGGCACCACCGACTGCCCGCTTAGGCCGACCTCCTGCCTGACCTCCGTGAGTACCGGTAGATCGTCGGTCTAAGCAACTACTGGACCGTGCTTGGCCCTAGATCGGCAAGCTTGGTGAGCGCTTGATTTCCTTGAGGGAAAAGCCGGTATACATCTCCTTGATGTTGCCCAGCGTACGAATGCGATGCATCGCCAGCTGGTGAAACTCATCCATATCTCGTACGACTACCTGCAGCAGATAGTCATACTTCCCGGATACGTTGTGGCAGGCCACCACATTGGGTAGCGCCATCACACCGGCTTCGAAGTTGTGCATGGCTTTTTCCGAATGGCTGTCGAGCATGATGTTGATGAAGGCAAACAGCCCCAGGCCCAGTTCCTTCTGATTGAGCTTGGCATGGTAGCCCTCGATCACCTTCTCCTCCAGGCGCTTCAGTCGCTTCCAACATGCCGGCGCAGACAACGCAACGCGCGTGGCAATCTCCGCATTGGATTGCCGCCCATCGGCCTGCAGTATCTGCAGGATGCTGCGATCGATATCGTCGAGTTCGGTCATACGTTTTCTCTCCCCACAAGCCTTCGTGCGCTATCACGTCAGGATTGTTGAGTTTTGGTTAATTTTGTTTCTATTTTTTGCCGGTGCTGCGAACAAAAGCAAATCAAATTCTCCAAAGAAAAGCTGAAGATTAACTGGATGGCGGCGCAAAACAGTAAGACCAATACCGTGGGACATTCCTGGCATGCCTGGGAACGACAGGTGCTGCCGCCAGCACTACGCCTGCTTCGGCGTGCCATTACTCCGTGATTTCCTGCTGGAATGGCATCGCCTTGGTAGTCGTGTAAGGCATCTGGCTGACTCTCAGCTAGATCGAGACACGGTGCCGTCAGCTATTGCCGCGGTACAGCTCCTTCGTAACTCTTGTGGAAGCAGTGAAATGACTCGCGACTATCAACATCTTGGTACCGCCACCGTACTGGCGCATGCTGGCAGCCACCCGGAAGACCACCATGGCTTCGTCAACCCTCCGATCTATCATGGCTCGACCGTCGTGTTTCCAAACGTCGACACCATGAGCAGCGGCGGGCAACGCTATGGCTACGGCCGGTGGAGTAACCCATCAACTGACGCGCTCGCAGAAATGATCAGTGAGCTAGAAGGGGCGGAAGGTACCGTGCTGTGCCCATCCGGACTTTCTGCCTGCACCACCGCCATTCTGGCTGTGGTGGGTGCTGGCGATCACTTGCTGCTACCGGACAGCATATACGCTCCGACCCGGCACTTCTGCGAAACAGCAGGCAAGCGCCTCGGCATCGAAACCAGTTATTACGACCCAACTATCGGTGCCGGTATTGCGGTCCTGTTGCGCCCCAATACCAAGGCCGTATTCACCGAGTCTCCCGGCTCGCACACCTTCGAAGTCCAGGATATTCCGGCTATCGCTGAAGTGGCGCATCGTCATGGTGCCTTGGTCATCCTGGATAACACTTGGGCGACACCGCTGTTCTTCAAGCCATTGACCATGGGCGTTGATATCTCGGTGATGGCGGCAACCAAGTATGTGGTGGGTCATTCGGACGCGCTCATTGGCACCATTGCGGCCGGCCCGCGAGCTTGGCCACAAGTGAAAGCGTTGCACTTCCAGATGGGCATGTTTGTCGGGCCCGACGATGTGAATCTGGCGCTACGTGGCATTCGCACCATGGGTGTTCGTCTGGCACGTCACCAGGAAAGCGCACTCAAGGTGGCGCAATGGCTGGAAGGACGCGACGAGGTGGCTCGCGTGCTGTACCCGGCATTACCGTCCCATCCGCAGCATGCACTTTGGCGTCGTGATTTCACCGGTGCTAGCGGGCTGTTCTCGTTTGTGACCAAGGAAGCGCCGTTTGAAGCTGTAAGGGCCATGCTGGATGACTTGTCGTTCTTTGCGCTGGGCTACTCTTGGGGCGGCTTCGAAAGCCTGGCCATGACCGTTGATCCACGCAAGATTCGTAGTGCAACCGAGTGGACCGCGCCTGGCCATCTGATTCGGCTGCATATCGGTCTGGAGGATCCCAACGACCTGATTGCGGACCTGGAGAAAGGCTTCGTACGGTTCAGGGCATTGGCCTGAACTATCAGATACTGCAATGGCTGGTTCCACTCTGGAACCAGCCATTTTTTCTTAGGGGGCTGAACGTCAGCTGTGGCCGAATTCCCGATCGCGCATGACGGGATGCTGTAAATTGCCGGGCACGTGGTTGGGATGGATGCCACAACCGGCTTCGAAGGGGAAAGCGTCCAGTCGTTCGATACGGAACGGCTGGTACAGGTGAGCGTTAAGGTGTTGCCTGATGGCCACCTGATCGCCGAACGGGTCCGGGCGCAACTCTCCTGTCACAGCGCCGGCCAACCGGCGAACCAGGGGAAAGCCGAGAGTGGTAATGAGCATTCTGACAATGGGGAGGCCGGCGACCGGCCGCACGGGCCAGCATCGGAGAGCTCGGGGGATCGGGGCAACTCGGACGGCGGCGGCCGATCCCATGGTGATTGACACGTGTGCGGCGGCCCCGTTCAGTGGCTCAGGCTTACCTGACAATCTAAAAATGAATATATGCTTACAACAGTTTCAATTATTTTTGAACTTATCTGACACTCTTGTGATCACACAGTGTATGTCTACTGCGCCGTTCATAGCGCGCTGCCGTGTTTAGTTCAATGGCTAGGCCCTCGGGGCATTTCAACAAGCAAATGGATCTCACCCCAAACCGGTGATGCAATACCATTTGAGCATCAGTTCAACATCAGCTACCAAATATACAGGTCACATCCACCCGGATTCAGGTGCAGATGTGTGCCTGCAGCTGAGCCTGCGTTTTACCTCTGTCTAGCGCCATTGAATACGTGGCAGCGCTCCTTGTTGGCATTGGCAAAGGAGTGTAATCATGAAAACCCAAACCGAACACCGACTCAACACTTCAGTACGACAACAGCCCAGCCCCCCCACCGAAGCACTGCGTGCAGCAACACATGCCGAGGAGCATAACGACTTGCAGCAGTGCACAAACGTCGCCGAAACGGCACCTGGTTCCACCTTCGCTACCCCGGCCATCTCACAATCTTCACCCAGTCTCCACCACCGCCTGGCACAACTGCGTCCGCTACTGCGCCCCACCCCACATGTACCCCTGCACATGGCGGGCATGAATCTCTTTGCCAAGCTCGAGTTTGTTAACCCGGTAGGCAGCATCAAGGACCGTTCCGCTTACTGGATACTCAAACGCGCAGCAGAACGTGGCGAGATCAACGACGAGACGACGATTATCGAGTCCTCCTCGGGCAACTTTGCCACCGCGCTGGCCACCTTCACCCACCTGGTTGGCCTGCGTTTCATCCCAGTGATCGACCCCAATATCGCTGCCAGCTACGAGTCGTTCCTACGCAATATCTGCCCGTCGGTAGCAAAAGTGGACGAGCGAGATGACACCGGCGGCTTCCTGAAAACCCGTCTGGAAATGGTCAAACAACTGTGCGCCACCATCCCCAACAGCTACTGGACCAACCAGTACGCCAACAAGGATGCCGTCGAGGCGCACTACCTGCTCACCGCTGGCGAAATCTGCGACAGCTTCGATTCACTCGACTATGTGTTCATCGCGGTAAGCACCGCCGGCACCATCGCTGGCGTATCGCGCCGACTCAAGGAGCACTTCCCGAACATCAAGGTCATCGGCGTCGATAGCCAGGGCTCCATCATCTTTGGTGGTGCGCCACGCAAGCGCCACATCCCAGGGCTGGGCTCCAGCATCATCCCTCCGCTGCTGTCGCAAGCCATGGTTGACGACGTAGTGATAGTTTCCGAAAGCGAAACTGCCGCCGCCTGCCAGGAGCTGCTTACTACCCAGGGCCTGTTCGTGGGCGGTTCAAGCGGCACCGCCTATGCGGCGGTAAAGCGCTACGCTCCGCTGATGGTTGGCCGCAAGCCCCCCACCGTGCTGTTCCTGTGTGCCGACCGCGGCACGCCTTACCTCGACACCGTGTACGACCGCAACTGGACGACGCGGCTTGAGTAAGGAGAGAAATCATGGGCTTCGAACTATCCATCATCAACGGCAAGACCGTGGCCGACATTCTTTACCCTCATCGCAAGCAATGCATCGACATCGTCAAACAAGCCTACCTCGCCCATGCCGAGGGTAATTCGGTCAATCCGGACAGCTACTTTCTGCGCTTTCCGGCTAAACCCGACTGCCGCATCATCGCGCTGCCGGCCTACCTAGGGGGCGACAGCAATGTCGCCGGCCTGAAGTGGGTAGCGAGCTTCCCCGGCAATGTGCTGCGCGGCTTCCCTCGCGCCTCGGCTGTGCTGGTGCTCAATGACTACGAAACCGGCTACCCGTTCGCCATCCTGGAAGGCTCCATCATCTCGGCCTCGCGCACCGCAGCTTCCGCCGTGCTGGCAGCCTACTGGCTGAACGGCAAGACTCGGCAAGTGCATTCGCTGGGCATTGTCGGCACCGGTTTCATTGCCCGCTACGTCTACGAGCTCTTGGTCAACACCGGCTGGGAGATCGAGGAAGTACAGCTGTACGACGCCGCGCCGCACGAAGCAGAAAAATTCATCAAGACCGCGTGCCACAACGCATCGCACCGCCGCATCACGGTTGCGCCCAGCACCGCAAGACTCATCAGCACCAGCGATCTGATCGTATTCACCACTGTTGCTGCAACCCCCTACATCACCGATGCCGCGCAGTTCGCACACAACCCTGTGGTGCTGCATATCTCGCTGCGCGACCTGGCCCCGGAAATCCTGCTGCAGTCTCAGAACGTGGTGGACGACGTCGAACATGTGATGAAGGCCAACACTTCGCCGCATCTTGCCGAGCAGCAAACCGGCAACCGGCATTTCGTCACCGGCACCCTGGCCGAGGTCATGCTCGGCCGTTGCAAGATAGACCGCCAGCGCCCGGTCATCTTCTCGCCGTTCGGCATGGGGATACTTGACCTGGCAGTGGGCAAATGGATCTACGACCAGGCCGTCGCCGCTGGCCGGGACCTGCGCCTGACCGACTTCTTCCATGAGGTGGTGCGATGAACGCCGCCATGGCGGTTCGGCTCGATACCGCCTCCCATATCGAGCAGCGCCTGGCCGAGGTGCTGGCTGAGGTCATGCATACCGACAGCGTAGCAGTGGAGCAGGATTTTTTTACCGAGCTGGGCACCGACTCGCTGGTAATGGCGCATTTCTGTGCGCGGGTAAGAAAGTGTGCTGACCTGCCACCAGTTTCGATGAAGGACATCTACGCACACCCGAGTATCCGCAGTCTAGCGACCGCCATAAGTACCACAGCCCCCGCCACCAAGCCGGCAACGCCCACCGCAGCGCCGCCGGCCACCTCCACCAGCAGGTATGAGTACCTGCTGTGCGGCCTGCTGCAAACCTTGTTCTACCTTGGTTACAACTACCTTGGTGTGCTCTGCGCCGTGGAAAGCTATCAATGGCTGCTTGCCGGGACGCAAGGCCTGAACTGGCTGCTGCACCTGGGCCTGTTCGGCTGCGTCGCCTTCCTCGCAGTGAGCCTGGTGCCGATCGCGGCGAAATGGTTGCTGATTGGCCGCTGGCAGCCACGGCAGATCCGTATCTGGAGCCTCGACTACCTGCGCTTCTGGGTGGTCAAGACACTGATCCGCTCCAACCCCGCTATCCGCCTGCTCATTGGTTCGCCGCTGTACGGACTGTATTTGCGCGCCCTGGGCGCCAAAGTCGGGTCTGGGGCGCTGATTCTGTCACGGCATATCCCGGTGTGCAGCGACCTGCTGAGCATAGGCGCCGGCGCTGTCATCCGCAGGGACGTCCTGTTCCAGTGCTACCGGGCGCAGGGCGGGCAAATAGAGACCGGCCCGGTGACGCTGGGCCAGGATGTCTTTGTCGGCGAGATGACCGTACTCGACATCGGCAGCAGCATGGGAGATGGCGCACAGCTTGGTCATGCTTCGGCCTTGCACAGTGGCCAAGCGGTACCTGCCGGCGAGCACTGGCACGGCTCGCCGGCACAGCGCGGCAATACCGACTATGTCCGGCTTGCGCCTGCTCGCTGCAGCCCGCTACGGCGCAGCGTCTACGGCGCACTCACCCTGGCAGGCATCTGCCTGCTGCTGACGCCTCTGCTGGAAAGTGGCTTTTCCCTGCTGTACCTGCTGGCATCTGCGCTAACCCAGGCCCTGGGTCTGAGCGTGCCGGGCATCGGTGACGTGGCGACAGCATCTGGCTTGCTGGCCAAGGCGCTGGTTTTTACCACGGTGTTCTTCTTTGGCGCACTGCTGGCTGGCCTGCTGGCGGTCGGTACCTTGCCCCGCACCCTGGGCGTGCTCATCAAACCCAACAAGGTCTACCCGCTGTACGGTTTTCATTACGCGGTGCACCAGCTCATTGCCCGACTGGGGCGGCAGCGCTTCCTCACCGTGCTGTTCGGTGACAGTTCCTACATCGTCCACTTCCTGAGTTGGGTCGGCTACCGGCTGTCCCCGGTAGTGCAGACCGGGTCTAACTTCGGCAGCGAAGTCACCACCGCCAACCCGCTGCTCACCACAGTAGGCAGCGGCACCATGGCCTCCGACGGCCTGTACCTGATCAACGACGAGGTATCGAACAGTTCGTTCCGGGTGGTGCGCACGGCGATAGGTCGGTGCAATTTTGTGGGCAACTACGTTACCTACCCCGCCGGCGCCAGAACCGCTGACAACTGCCTGCTCGCCATCAAGGTGATGGTGCCCATCGACGGCCCGGTCCGCCAGAACGTGGGTCTGCTGGGTTCGCCGCCATTCGAGATTCCACGCTCGGTCGAGCGCGACAGCCGCTTCGACCACCTGCAGCAAGGAGAGGCGCTGCGTCAGGGGTTGGCCGCAAAGAACCGTTTCAACCTACGCACCATCGCTCTGTTCCTGTTCAGTCGCTGGCTGGGGGTATTGCTGGTGGTAGGTATCGACCTGGCCGCCATCGAGTTGTACTACGACGTGCTGGCCCATACGCTGATGGCTGTACTGTTCATGCTCAGCGTAGTGCTAGCCATCACCTACTACGCTGCAGTGGAGCGTTACTTCATCTGGCGCGCGCCGCCGCCTCCCCCCATCTGCTCCATCTACCACCCGGCTTTCTGGTGGGTGGAACGTAACTGGAAGTTGCATCCAATCAGCTTTTACCACCTGCTGGACGGCACCCCGTTCAAGGGCTTGCTGTGGCGCTTGGTCGGCGTACGGGTAGGCCGGCGGCTGTTCGACGACGGGGTGCACATTTCCGAGCCCACCCTCACCACGCTCGGAGACGAATGCGTGCTCAACCACAGCAGCAAGATCCAGTGTGAATCGCAGGAAGACGGCACCTACAAGTCCGGCCCCACCACGCTGGGCGCCGGCTGTACGGTCGGGGTAGGCGCCTTCGTGCATTACGGCGTGGCCATGGGCGACGGTTCGCTGCTGGCCGCCGATTCCTTCCTGATGAAGGGCGAAGAAATGCCTCCGCGCACAAGCTGGGCAGGCAACCCGGCACGGGAGAATTAAAATGAGCAATATCGAACTGCAAGATCGCCGCACTACCAGCCGTGCTGACAGGGACTATTGGCAAGCGGCTATGCTGAACGGCAACTTCACCGCGATACCGCGCTGGGTACAGAACCCGGTGGCGGGCAGCGGTGAATACGACACCGCGCTCCCCGCCGAACTGATGGCGGCACTGCAGCGCCTGACAACAACCCTGTCGCTGCCGCTGGGCGCCGCCCTATTGAGCGCGCATGCCAAGGTACTTGGTGCGCTGAGTGGCGAACAGGAACTCACCACCGGCTATGCTCCACCGGGTAGCCCGCCGTTGCCGTTGCAGCTCACGCTGGCACCACGCAGCTGGCGTGAACTGCTACAACGCACGGCACAGGCAGAAGCCGCCCTGCTGGCATACAAGCACTTTCCGCTAGCGAAACTGCAACAGCAGCTGGGCCTCAGCGAACCCCTGTTTGAAACCGGCTTCGCTGCCAATATGGAACGCAGCAGCAGCCTGGCGGCAGGCACAGTGCTGCAGGCCAGCTTTGTACGACACCTGCAGGCGGCACATCCCGATGGGCTCGTGCTGCAGCTGCGCTACCGGACAGATGTTCTCGACCAGGCATGTGCAGCCCGCATCACCGGCTATTACCTGGCCGCGCTAGCCGCGATGTGTGTCGACCCCGATGCCGATCACCGTCAGCAACCCCTGCTGTCGGCGGCGGAACGCCACTACCAGCTCGAAGAGCTTGCCGGACCACAGCGGGCGCTGCCGGACGGTGCGGTGCATGAGCTGTTCGAGGAACAGGTGCTAGCCCACCCACACAGCATTGCCGTGATGTACGGCAAGCAGCAGCTGAGCTACCGCCAGCTCAATGCTCGTGCCAACCGGCTGGCACGACAGCTGCTTACCCAGGGGTTGCGCCGCGAAGGCGTGGTCGCCGTGGTCAGCGAACGTAACCTGGGCTGGGCCACGGCGGTACTGGCCATCTTCAAGGCAGGTGGCGCCTATCTGCCGATCGAGCCGCACTTTCCCGCCGAGCGCATCGCCCGCATGCTCAGCCGCGCCGCTTGCCACCTCGTGCTCACCGAAGCAGACAGCTGCGCCCTGCTGGACCAAGCTCTCGCCAACCCTTCGCTGGCACAGCAGGAAATCCAGCGCCTGCTCATTGCCCCCGCCTGCGCGGCAGACGGCTCCATTGCCAATCTCGGCATTGGCTGCAGCCCCAGCCAGCTGGCCTATATCTACTTCACCTCCGGCTCTACCGGCGAGCCCAAGGGCGCGATGTGCGAGCACGCCGGCCTGGTCAACCACCTGTTCGCCAAGATAGACGACCTGCAGATCGGCGAAGGCAGCGTGGTGGCGCAGATCGCCCCGCAATGCTTCGATATTTCCATGTGGCAGCTGATGGCCGCGCTACTGGTGGGCGGGCAGACCCAGCTCATCAAGCAGCGGGTGATCCTGGACAGCAAGCGCTTCATCGACAAGATCACCGACAGCCGGGTCAACGTACTACAGGTGGTGCCCTCCTACCTAGAGGTGGTGCTGTCCTACCTGGAGAGCTATCCGCGTGCACTACCGGACCTGCGCTACGTGGCGGTTACCGGCGAGGCACTGAAGAAGGAACTGGTACAACGCTGGTTCGCCGCGCTGCCCGGCATCAAGCTGGTGAACGCCTACGGGCTGACAGAAACCTCGGACGATACCAATCACGAAATCATGGACGCCGTGCCGGAGCAAGATCGGGTGCCACTTGGCCGCCCGGTCAACAATGTGCGTGTCTATGTGGTTGACGAGCATCTGGCGCCGGTGCCGCTGGGCGCCCCCGGGGAGATCGTGTTCTCCGGTGTGTGTGTTGGCCGCGGCTATATCAACGACCCGGAACGCACGCAACTCGCCTTTCTGCCTGACCCGCACCGCCCGGGGCAGCGGCTGTACCGCAGCGGAGACTACGGCCGCTGGCTACCGGACGGCAAGCTGGCATACCTCGGTCGCCGCGACGCCCAGCTCAAGATCCGCGGCTTCCGCATCGAACTTGGCGAGATCGAAAACACCCTGCTGCGCCTGCCCGGCGTGCGTGACGGCGCCGTGGTAGCAGTGGAGCGCGCGGGCAGCGGCAAGCAGCTGGTGGCGTTCTATTCCGGCGAGCAGCCGCTGGACGCCACCACGCTGCAGCAACAGCTTGCCGCCTCACTGCCACAGTACATGGTACCCTCGGCACTCCATTGGCAGCCAAAACTACCGCTGACCGACAACGGCAAGATTGACCGCAAAAGGTTGGCCGCATCCGCTAGCGAGTCCACAGCCGCCGCGTCGGACCACACCGCTGCCGGCAGCGCTAGCAGCACCGCCACCGAACAACGGCTGGCCAGTGCCTGGGCGGAAATACTCGATATCCCGCGCCAGCAGATCGGTCCCGATGCTCACTTCTTCGAATTGGGCGGCACCTCACTGTCCGCGCTGCGGCTGGTCACCCGCTTGCGCCGCGCCATCTCGGTGACCGACCTGGCAGATCACCCGGTACTGTCCGAGCTGGCCCGGCTGCTTGATGCCCGCCCCGCAACGTAACAATGCAGGAGACCATTGCCATGAGCACACTCTTTGCACCCACCCCCTCTGCACCCCTGGCGGCCCTGCCCCCCGATATAACGCTACGCCCTGGAAAACCGCCGCTGTGGCAGCTGAGCGACAGCAACGACAGTAGCCGCTGGCTTGCCGAACACCAGGGTGCCCTGCGCGCTGCCGTACTGGCGCATGGTGCCCTGATCATCCGCGGCCTACGCCTGCATGATGTAGCCAGCATCGAAGAGGCATTCCAGCAGCTAGGTACGCTGATGGTGGAGCGCGAGGCCTTCTCGCCCCGGCACCACTACACCGATGTGCTTTATTCCTCATCCAAGTGGCCGGCCAACCAGGCCATGTGCCAGCACCACGAGCTCAGTTATGCGCTTAAGGCGCCTTCACTGCTGCTGTTCGCCTGCCTCACTGCCCCGACCGAAGGCGGCGCAACGCCGCTGGCCGACGAAATTGCGGTGCTGCAGGCATTGCCCGCCGAGTTGGTAGCGCGTTTCGAGCTCAGCGGCTGGCTGTTGATCCGCAACTACAACGGCGAAATCGGGGCCTCGCTTGCCGAGGCATTCGGCAGCGACGAGCCCCAAGTGGTGGAAAGCTATTGCCGGGCCAATGCCATTCGCTTCGCCTGGCAGCCTGACGGTGCATTGCGTACCTGGCAGCGCCGCAGCGCGATCCTGCGGCACCCTGCTACCGGCCAACCCTGCTGGTTCAACCAGATCGCCTTTCTCAGCCAGTGGACCATCGACCCGGAGGTACGCGACTACCTGGTGGACATCTATGGCCAGGACGGGCTGCCGTTCAACACCTGCTTCGGCAACGGCGACCCGATCAGCGCGGAAATCATCCAGCAGATCAACCAGGCCTATGCCGACAACACCGTATGTGAGTCGTGGCAGGTCGGAGACCTGATGCTGGTGGACAACATCCGCACCGCCCACGGCCGGGAAAGCTACCAGGGCCCGCGCGAAGTTCTGGTCAGCATGGCCGATGCGGTGAGCGCGGACAACTGCTCGCCGACAATCGATATCACGGGTGCGCAATAGCGCCTGGCAAGGCAAAGGAGTCAATCATGTCAGCAAAGGAACACCTCACGCTGCTGCAGGGTGATTCGGTGCTGCTGGAGCAAGCACCGGATCTACGCACCCAGCCGGGTATGGACACGCAGCTACGGCAGCAGTCCAGGGTGCTGGTCTGTGACCCGATAGCCCCCGTTGCACTGGAATACCTGCGCGGCTACGGCATGAAAGTGGACGAAAGGATAGGCCTCACGCCAGAGGCGCTACAGTCACTTATCGGCGATTACGACGCCATTGTGGTGCGTTCCGCCACCAGGTTGTCGGCACAGCAGATTGCCGCTGGCCACAAGCTGCGGCTCATCATCCGTGGTGGCATCGGCACTGACAATATCGACCTCGTTGCCGCGGCCAGCCACAACATCCCGGTGCTCAACACCCCCAAAGCATCCACCGTCTCGGTAGCCGAGCTGGCACTGGGACAGTTGCTGGCCCTGGCCAGGCGCACCCCGCAGGCCGATACCGCCGTGAAATCAGGTGAGTGGCCGAAGAAGGCGCTGTCGGATGGTATCGAGCTGCGTGGCAAGACACTGGGCATCATCGGCGTGGGCAGGATAGGCGGCACCCTGGGGCACTACGCCGCAGCGCTGGGTATGGTAGTCATCGGTACCGATACGCGCAGCCGACCGGCTGGGGGATTTGATGGCATCGAGCTGCTGTCGCTGGGCACCCTGCTGGCACGCGCCGACTGCATTTCGATACACACCCCAAACCTGAGCGGGCGGGCGGTGCTCGGCCGGCACGAGATTGCGCAGATGAAAGACGGCGTGCTGCTGATCAACTGCGCACGCGGTGGCCTGATAGACGAAGCCGCCCTGCTCGACGCGCTTGAGTCCGGCAAGGTTCGCGGCGCGGCACTCGATGTCTTCTGCGAGGAGCCACCCGGTGATATGCGCCTGATCCAGCACCCGCGCGTGATCTGCACGCCCCACTTGGGCGGCGCCACGCGGGAAGCCCAGGCGCGCATCGGCATGGAAGTTGCCAGGCTGCTGCTGGACACGCTGTAGCTGGAGCCGGCAATGCCCCACCTGCAAGCGCACGAAGTACATGTCTGGAGTGCCCGCCTGGATATATCGCCTGCGGTATGCGCTTGTTTCTACGCAACGCTCTCCGACAGCGAGCGGGAACGGGCTGCGCGTTTGTGCTTCAAACGCGATCAGCAGCGTTTTGTTGCCGCGCATGGCGTGCTGCGTGCGCTGCTGGGGTGCTACCTCGATACACCTCCCGCGCGGCTAGGCTATGTGTACAACACTGCCGGCAAACCCGGCCTCGGCCCGGCGTTTGCCGAGCGCCTCAACTTCAACCTGTCCCACTCGGGCGACCTCGCCCTCATTGCGCTTGCGGCCAACGTCAATGTCGGCGTGGACGTTGAAGCCATCCATACGCACGCCGAGTACGCGGACATTGCACAACTGTTCTTCTCCCGCGCGGAAGTCGAGCAGCTGAGCCGGCTGCCGGACGCGCACTACGCCGCAGCCTTTCTCCGTTGCTGGACCAGGAAAGAGGCTTATCTGAAAGCCCGTGGCGATGGTTTCACCATTCCGTTGGAACTGCTGGCAGCCGACAGCGGCGCGCCGCCGCCCTGGTCGCTGTATGAGCTACAGCCGGCGCCCGGCTATATAGCGGCATTGGCCATCGCGGATAGCGCCTGCTGCGTATCTCAATATCAATGGGAACCCGATGGGGAAGGCCGGTGATGTTCACGCTGCGGGCCGGCATGTGCGCGTCAATCCAGCGGTATCGCTATCTTCAACAGCGTGCCACGCCCTGGCGCGCTGTCGATGGCAAACTCGCCCCACAGGGGGAAACACGCTCATGCATGACCACCAGACCGAAAGCGCTGGTTTTCCTGACATCCTTCATGCCCACGCCATTGTCCTTGATCTGTAAATGCAGCTCGTGGCCAAGCCGATACAGCGCGCTGCACACCCGTGTGGTCTGCGCGTGTCGGGTGATATTGGGCAGCGGCTCCTTCTGGGTGCGAAACAGAGATGTAGCGAGTTTGTCGTCCAGGTCGCAGTGGAAGTCCTCTTTCTTAGCGTGTATCGCACACGTAGTTCCGGTGCATTACCGGAACTCCTCCAGCGGCCATTCGATGACCGCCTGCAGCCCAAGTCTAGTAGAGGGCGCAGGTCGTTGATGATGCCACGCACGCTGCGGATGGCGGTATCGATGTGGCTCAGATATCGCCCACCTTCTTGTACAGCTCGGCGGGCCGCTCACCGCCGTTCTCATACATCATGGAGACATCGATGCGCAGGGCCAGCAGGCGCTACCCCAGCTGGTCGTGAATTTCCCGCGCAGTAGAGCCGCTACGGCGTAGGGGGATGCAGTCAAAACCCTGTAGGGTTTCGACGACAGACAAGGTGGAAAATGGGGGCAGTTCAATGTTCCCTGGCTCCGCATGTAGTGCTGCTACCGCGAAACTCAGGCACATGGAAGCGCCTCCCGAAGCGGTAGGCATCGACCTGATGGCCTCCTACTAGATTGGGTCACCCAGTCTGAAGACTGCTTTTCTCAGCAGCTTAGGGGTTCACTCGACCCATTGCCGCCAGTCAGCCTGTCCACTAAGGCAGATACAGATCGCACACTGGGCAAGACACTGCTATCTAGTTACAAAATTCTTGCTAGTTGGATTTTTATTCCTGTATATTGGAATTATGAATCTGGACACTCTACTCGCCAAACGCATCCGCGCACTCCGTAAAAGTCGCGGTTATGCGCTGGAAACCCTCGCCGAGCTCAGCGGCGTCAGCCGTTCGATGATTTCCCTGATCGAGCGCGCCGAAACCAGTGCCACGGCCACTGTGCTCAACAAGCTGGCCGACGCGCTGGGCGTCAGCCTGGCCTCGCTGTTCTCCGAGGAAAAGGAAGAGAAAGCCGCCTCACCGCTGGTGCGCAGTGACGCACAGCCGGTGTGGCAGGATCCGGCTTCCGGCTACCTGCGCCGCCAGCTGTCACCACCGGGCTATGGCACACCGATTGAGCTGGCCGAGGTGATCTTCATGCCCGGTCAAAGCGTGACCTTCGATAACGCCATGCGCAGCATCGTCACCCACCAGCAGATCTGGATGCTGGCGGGCGAAATGCACATCACGGTCGAAGGACAGTGCTGGCAGCTGCAGCCCGGTGATTGCCTGGCAATGACGCTGGGTCAGCAGATCGTGTTCCACAACCCCACTTCCAGTTCGGCACGCTACCTCGTCGCACTGACCGCACAACCATTCGCCACAGGGAGACCGTAATGAGCGAGCACCAGCTGGTTAACTGCAGTTTTGAGCGTCATGCCGCTGCCATCCTGGATATCTTCAATGAAGCCATCCTCAACTCGACAGCGCTGTACGACTACAAGCCGCGCCCACCCGAGAGCATGGTGAACTGGTTTGATACCAAGCAAAAAGGCGGCTTCCCAGTCATCGGCGTTGAAGACAGCCATGGCACGCTGCTGGCCTTTGGCAGCTACGGCACTTTCCGCGCCTGGCCGGCATTCAAGTACTCGGTGGAGCACTCCATCTATGTCCACAAGAGTCACCGCGGCAAGGGGCTGGGCAACACCGTGATGCAGGCGCTGATTGCCGCCGCGCGGCAAAACGATGTGCACGCCATGATCGGCGGCATTGACGCCAGCAACGCTGGCAGCATTGCCCTGCATGAGCGGCTGGGCTTCAAGCATGTCGCCACCCTGCCCGAAGTGGGGTTCAAGTTCGGCCGCTGGCTGGACCTTTCCTTCTACCAGCTACTGCTGGAGACCCCGCTGGCGCCGGTGGATGGCTAATGGCAGCCGTACCGCAACACGGCACAGATGCTATCCGCACTGATTCTGAACAAAAAGACAGGGCGCGTTGTTCATGGATGGTTATCTGATTTTTCCGTTGTTGGCCGCAGCAGGGATAGCGCTGGTGATGCAGAACCTGCTGATGGTGCGTATTACTGAGTCGGTCTCGACCATCGTCGTTACGCTGGTAATCAACTCGGCCATGGGTTTGCTGTTACTGCTGTGCACTCTGCTGGTACGTAACGGGCTAGCTGGCATTCATGAAACCATCCAGGCCATTCGTCCCTGGGCCATCCTGCCCGGCCTGCTAGGGTCATTTTTCGTGTTTGCAGGGATTGTCGGCTACCAGTCAGTTGGCGCAGCGGTAACCATTTCGGTACTCGTCAGTAGCCAGCTCGCCACCGGCATGCTGGTGGATGCTTATAAGGCACAGACCGCACCAAGCCCACTCTCTCTTTTTGGAATGATACTTCTCATTGTTGGGGTGACACTTGTTCTGCGTGGACGAGCCTAATACCTCACCACCACCGTGAGTTAATGGGGCATCCGAACAGCCCACTCGCTTACTAAAGACTTTAATGGCTGCTTCCAGTATGAAAGCAGCCATTTTCTATTGATCACCCGGTCCAAACTGCCGGCGACCTGGCTGGCTGACTCATCTACAGTTAGTCGGCCAAAACGGACATCCAACTACCAATAGATAAACGGCTGCTTAGTCGCGGTAGCTGATGCCGTTCGGCCCTGCCCCCACCTTGTAGGTACCGACCACGCTGTGTTGCCGGCTATCGATCACCGACACCGAGCCGGCTTCGATATTGCTGACAAACACGTACTGGCCGTCGCTGCTGATCGCCACGCCGTGTGCACCGGGACCGGTTTTCACCTCGGCAATGGCCTTGCCGGCGGCCGGGTCCACCACCGATACGCGGTCATCCGGCTGCTTGCTGCTACCCTGATTGGCCACGAACACCTTGCTGCCGTCCAGGGTGGCGTACATCTGGATCGGGTTGCGGCCAACCTTGACCTTGCCGGTGAGCTTGCGGCTGGCGGTATCGATCATCCCCAGCGCGTTTTCTGCGCTGAGCGACACATAGGCCTGCTTGCCATCGGCGGCGAATCCCACCTGCACCGGGGCATTGCCCACAGCGATGCGCACGGTTTCCTGCAGACTAGCCACGTCGATCACCGATACGTTGTCGCTCTTCACATTAGCCACGTACAGGCTGTTGCCATCCGGGCTCAGGCGCAGGCCGTGCGGGTAGTTGCCGGTCTTGATGGTGGCGATCTGGCGCTTGCTGTCCAGCTCGTAGACCTGCACCGCGTTGTTGTCGGCATCGGTGACAAAGGCCAGTTTGCTATCGCGGTCGGTGACGACATGGCCCGGATGCCCGGCCACCGGCAGCACCATGCTCGGCTTGCTACCCAGCGGCAGATCGAATACCTGCAGTTCGCCACCGCCCTGGCCGCTGCCATGGTGGCCGGCATGGATATTCATACCTACCGCCAGCAGACGCTTGCCGTCGACACTGACCTGCACATTGTGCGGCGAGATTTCCAGCGGAATGGTGGCCACCTTGCCATCTGCCAGCGTGATCTGGCTGATGGAGTTGTCTCGTTCATTTGCCGTAAATACCATGCCGGATGGCACCGCCAGTGCGGAGGTGGCTGCCAGCGAAAAGGCAAGCAGCAGCGAAGCGGAAATAAGTTTACGCATGTAAGGGTTCCTTTAATGGTGTCGTGTCTGCCCCTTGACGGGGATGAAGGCGGGGGTGTGCTGTCGGTAGGATGCGTAACGCTCGCCAAACTGCGCCAGCATGTCGGCTTCTTCATGCAGGGCAAGGCGGGAGTAGATCCAGACCAGAATCGGGAACATCAGCAGGGTCAGCAGCGTCGGCCACTGCAGCAGGAAGCCGAACATGATGATGACGAAGCCGACGTATTGCGGATGGCGGATGCGGGCATAGGGCCCCGCCGTCGCCAGCTCATGCCGGCGCTGGGCGTGATACAGCA
>CAMLGD010000051.1 GCA_946479405.1 uncultured Vogesella sp. | reverse complement strand
GCCCAAATGGCAGGGCCAGTGTCCGCATTGCGGTGCCTGGAACAGCCTGAGCGAAACCGTGGCGGCACCGGCTGCGGCCAACCCGCGCTACCAGAGCTGGACGGCACAGACGCAGCCGGTGCAGGTGCTGGCCGAGGTGCAGGCTACCGAGGTGCCGCGTGAATCCAGCGGCATCGACGAACTGGACCGCGTGCTGGGCGGCGGCATCGTGCGCGGTGCGGTGGTGTTGCTGGGCGGTGATCCCGGTATCGGTAAATCCACGTTGCTGCTGCAGGCGCTGGCTACCATGGGCGGTAACCGCAAGGTGCTGTACGTGTCCGGCGAGGAATCGCCGCAGCAGATCGCGCTGCGCGCCTCGCGGCTGGCGGTGGATGCCGCCCGCGTGCGGCTGCTGTCGGAAATCCGGCTGGAAGCCATCATCGCCACCCTGCAGCAGGAAAAGCCGGATGTGGCGGTAATCGACTCCATCCAGACCCTGTATTCCGACCAGGTGACTTCCGCTCCCGGTTCGGTGTCGCAGGTGCGCGAGTGTGCGGCGCAGCTTACCCGCCTTGCCAAGCAAAGCGGCACCACCATCATTCTGGTGGGTCATGTCACCAAGGAAGGCTCCATTGCCGGTCCGCGCGTGCTGGAACATATCGTGGACACCGTGCTGTATTTCGAGGGCGACAGCCATTCCAGCCATCGCATGATCCGTGCCATCAAGAATCGCTTCGGAGCGGCCAACGAGCTGGGCGTGTTTGCGATGACCGACCGCGGTTTGCGCGGCGTGTCCAATCCGTCGGCGATCTTTCTGTCCAGCTACCGTGACGACGTATCCGGCTCTTGTGTACTGGTGACCCAGGAGGGCAGCCGCCCGTTGCTGGTGGAAATCCAGGCGCTGGTGGATGACGCGCACGGCTTCCAGCCCAAGCGCCTCACCGTGGGCCTTGAGCAGAACCGGCTGGCCATGTTGATGGCGGTGCTGCATCGTCACGCCAGCGTGGCCTGTTTCGATCAGGATGTGTTCCTCAATGCGGTGGGCGGGGTGAAGATCATGGAGCCGGCTGCCGACCTGGCGGTGATCCTGTCCATGGTGTCCTCGCAGCGCAACAAGCCGCTGCCGGAAAAGCTGGTGGTGTTTGGCGAAGTCGGCCTCTCCGGCGAGGTGCGTCCGGTGTCACGCGGCCAGGAGCGGCTGAAAGAGGCCGCCAAGCTGGGCTTTACCCGTGCCATCGTGCCGGCGGCCAATGCGCCGCGCCAGCCCATCGACGGGCTGGAAATCATCGGCGTAGAGCGTTTGTCCGAAGCCGTTGACTACTGCATTCGCCGCTGACGCCATGAATCCTTCCGCCGCCGATATCGAAGCCGAACGCCCCTACCTGCTGCGCTACGCCCGTGCGCAGCTACAGGATGCGGCGGCGGCCGAAGATGCGGTGCAAGACACGCTGTTGGCCGCATTGCAGGGGCGAGAACGTTTCAGCGGCGCGTCCACTCTGCGTACCTGGCTTACCTCCATCCTGCGCTTCAAGCTGGTGGATGTGGTACGACGCCAGTCGCGCGAAAGCACGGTTGATCTGGGCGAAGACCTGGATCTGGCCGATCTGGACGGTGTGTTCGACGGTAGCGGTCACTGGGCGCATGCGGTGCGTGGCTGGGGGGCGCCGGAGGAAAGCCTGCTGGCACAGCAGTTCTGGCAGGTGTTCCAGCAATGCTCACAGGTGATGCCCAAGCGCACCGCCATGGTGTTTGCCATGCGCGAGGTGATGGACATGGATATCGCCGAGATTTGTCACAATCTGGGCATTACGGCGACTAACTGTTCGGTGATGTTGTACCGCGCCCGGTTGAGCCTGCGCGAATGTCTGGAAATACGCTGGTTCCAGCGGGAGGCCACATGATGAATTGCCGGCAGGCCAGCCGCCTGATTTCCGAAGCCATGGACCGGCCGTTGAGCCGGGCGGAGCAGCTGCAGCTATCGATGCACCTGCTGCTGTGCCGCAATTGCCGCCATTTTCGCCAGCAGATGCAGCAACTGCGTCTGGGGATACGGCAGGGGCGGCAGCGCTAGCGGCAAGGTTGGCCGCAGTAGCAAGGACAAGCCATTCGGCTTGCCCTTGTCGTTTGTGTGGCAGCTGCAAGTGCTAGTGCTTGCGCTTGCCCTGCCGTGCGGCGCAGGCATTGGGACAGCTGGCGCAGCGCTCGGCAAAGCCCACGCATTCCAGTGATTGTTTCAGCGAACACACCGAGCGGCGGCAGGCGATGAACTTTACCTTCTCCTCGTTGGCCAGCTCGCGAAAGTGCTTCATCACGTTATGGCCCAGAAAATCGGTGAACAGGATCAACAGCTCGGTGCCGGCGGGCAGACGGTCCAGCTTGCGCTGGTGCGAGCTGTTACGGCCGCTCAGGTGCTTGTGGATGTTGATGCCGAAAGAATCGAGTACGCCCGGGATATTGCCCAGGGTATCGGCGCCGACCAGCATTGCATTCATGGTGTTGTCCTGACGAGATGAATGACTGCATGGTAGTCAGATGCTTAAATCTAATCAAGAATTATTCGCATTAATATGTTGCGCCAGAAGCGCCGACGCAACAGTGGCGGTGGCAATGCGGCACCGGACCGGGGCGACTAGTGTTTGCAGGATGTAATGCGGGGGCGGGCTTGGCTTGCTGATGATCTGCAGGCGTAGCCATGCCACCTGCCCGGCTCCACGCTTATATATTCTTGCCTGCGCGCCAGATCGACCAGATCAGCCACATGCTGTTGAAGAACGCCGCCATGAAGCCGAGGAAGCCGAAAAACGGCAGGCCGAACAGGGTGGGGCCGCCTTTCACCGTCATCACGATGGAGGAGCCGATGATCAGGCAGCCGGTGACAATGCCCATGGTCAGGCGGTTGACGCTCTTGTCCAGCTGGTGGCCGAACTGCTCCAGCCGCTTGAGGTCGAGGTTGATGCGGAACTTGCCGTGGCGGATGTCTTTGCCGATGCGGATGATGTCGCGCGGCAGGTCGGAAATCATGGCAAAGCCTTCACGCAGTGTTTGCTTGCTGCGCATCAGGAAGTTACGCGGATCGTAGCGTGCCAGAATCAGCTGGCGCACAAACGGTGCCAGGTGTTCCACCAGCTGGAAGTCCGGGTCCAGCTGGCGGCCCAGTCCTTCCAGCGTCAGCAGCGCCTTGAACAGCATGGCCATGTCCGGTGGCAGCACGATGCCGTGGTCACGGATCAAACCCATGATGTCGTTGATCAGCTGCGACATATTGAGGTTTTTCAGCGGCACATGGTCGTACTGGAACAGCATCTCGCCAATGTCCTCGGCAAACTGCTCCTCGTCCACCGGCGTGCTGCCGGTCCATTCCAGCAGCACGTTCATCATCCCGCGCTCATCGCGTTCCGACAGCGCCGCCAGCAGGTCGACGATCTCGTCCCGCCGCTTGTGCGACAGGCGGCCAACCATGCCGAAGTCGATGAAGGCGATGATGTTGTCCGGCAGGAAAAACACATTGCCCGGGTGTGGATCGGCATGGAAGAAGCCGTTGAGCAGGATCATTTTTAGCACGGCGTCGGCGCCGCGTTTGGCCAGCAGCGGCGGGGTGAGTCCGGCAGCGGCCAGCGCCTCTACCGGGGTGGCCGGTAGCCCGTCGACGAAATCCTGCACGTTGACCGCCGGCCTGGTGTAGTCCCAGTGTACGCGTGGTACGCGCACGTGCGCGTCGCCGGTGAAATCCTTGGCAAAGCGTTCCATATTGCGCGCTTCTACCGCCAGGTCCAGCTCCCGGCGCAGCGAGCGGGCAAACTGCACCACGATCTCGGATGGCTGGAAGCGGCGTGCGTCGGGAAACTCCAGCTCGATCAAATGCGCAAGGTGTTCCAGGATGCGCAGATCGGCATCCACTTTTTCCACGATACCGGGACGGCGCAGCTTCACCGCTACCACGGTGCCATCCTTCAGCACCGCGCGGTGCACCTGGGCGATGGAGGCGGAGCCGATCGGCGTGTGATCGAACTCGGCAAAGATGTCTTCAGGCGCTGCGCCTAGCGCCTGCTTCAGCGTGGCGGCCAGCTGGTCATCGGGAATCGGCGGTACGGTGCTCTGTAGTTTTTCGAATTCGACAATCCACTCCGGGCCGAACATGTCGACGCGGGTGGACAGGATCTGCCCGAGTTTGATGAAGGTCGGCCCCAGTTCCTCGAATGCCTTGCGCAGACGGATGGGGGTCGGGATGGCGTTGGCCGGATCGGGAAACGGGATATTCAGCCATTGGCCGGCTTTTTCCACCGCGCGTGGTAGCCGCAGCCGCTGTGCGAACTCGCCCAGACCGTGACGAAACAGAATGCCGCTGATTTCCTTCAGGCGGGGCAGGTCACGCATGGCTATCAGCGTTTCTCTGAGCATGGCAGAACCGATCTGGGCAGGCACCTGACGGCGCGGGGGTGGCAAAAAATGGCAAACAAGTATCGAAGATTCGCCGCGGCTTCACAATAGCGCGCGCCAGCGTGGCTCGCCGCCGGTGTGATTGCAGCTTGGTCGTCACGGCACGAGATGGTATTGTGCTGGTCGTTTTGTTCAAAATCAGCCAGCCCCCGTGCACCGGAATTGTGGCAGCCCTCGAACCGGCCGTGCGGAAGCTTGTCCTTATAAGCTATGAAATTTCATCATTACTTGCTGGCCGGTGTGCTGGTTGCTTGCGTGGCACTGGCCCATGCTGCGCCGGATAAAAGCGCAGACAGCCGCACCGCCGATGAAAACACCGATCCCATCGCCCGCTTTTCCAACCCGGGCGAAGAAGCTGCGGGCGATTTGCTGTTGCAGGCAATGAGTCTGCTGGGGGTAGCCTACCGTTTTGGCGGTAGCAACCCGGAAACCGGCTTGGACTGCTCCGGCTTTATCCAGTACGTATTCAAGAAGTCCCTGCACGTGAACCTGCCGCGTACCGCTGCCGGCATGGCCCAGGTTGGCCGCGAAGTGGCGCAGGATGAACTCAAGCCGGGGGATCTGGTCTTCTTCAACACCCGTGGCTTCCGTTATTCGCACGTGGGCATTTTTCTGGGTAACAACAAGTTCATCCACTCGCCCCGCACCGGCAAGAACGTTGAAGTGGCCAATATGAGTCAGAGCTACTGGGTCAGCCGCTACAATGGCGCGCGCCGGGTGGCGCGTGGCACGCAGCTTGCAGCGGCCGACAACGCCGAGGCGCCGGTAGTGGTAAGCAAGCGCCAAACTAGCGCGACACCAGCCAAGGCCAGTAGCAAAGCCGTGAGCAAGGCTGGCGACAAGGCGGACAAGCGCAGTGCCAAGGGCAAGACCCGTGGCAGCAAGAGCGAGGCGGTCAGCAGCAAGAAGTCGCGTAGCAAGAGCAGTGAGCCGGTGAGCAAGAAAAAGCGGCCGCTGCGCAAGCGCAGTAATTGATGGCCGCCCCTCCCGGCCGCCTGGCCACGGGGGCGAGAATCAGACCGGATGCCCGCTGTCGCGGGCATCGACATTTGCAAGGTGAAGCATGAATCTGGAATTGCCGATCTGGCACGCCAGCGATGGCAGCGTGGTCTCCTGCACCGAGAAGGTGAAGGTGATGACTGAAAATATGGAAGAACTGGCGCAGGTGGCGCAGGACGCATTTGAAGATGCCCTACTGATGGGGTGTGACGAACAGCAGGTGCGCGATTTCCTGGTGTCGCTGATGCAGCGGCTGGAAAACCCCTACCAAGGCTGATGCTGCCCATGCCCTTCAATTTCGAGGCTTTCATCGGCCTGCGCTATTTGCGCGCGCGCCGTCGTAACGGCTTTATCTCGTTCATTTCCCTGCTGTCGGTGATTGGTATCGCACTGGGCGTGGCTGCGCTGATCGTGGTGCTGTCGGTGATGAACGGTTTCCAGCAGGAAATCCGTGGCCGCATGTTGTCGGTGGTGTCGCATCTGGAAGTTTCCAGCTACGACGGCCGCATTGGCGGCTGGCAACCGTTGGTCGCCACGCTGGCGCATCAACCGCACGTGGTGGCAGCGGCACCCTATGTCAGTGCCCAGGGCTTGTTGTCCAGTGGTGGCAATGTGCGCGGCACGCTGGTGCGCGGCATTGATCCCGCCGCTGAAGGCAAGGTGGTGACGCTGGGCAAGCAGATGCTGCGCGGCAAGCTGGAGTCGCTGCAGCCCGGTGGCTTCAACATCGTGCTGGGAGTGGAGCTGGCGCGCGCGCTGGGGGTGGAAGTCGGCGACAAGGTCACGCTGATCACCCCGCAGGGCAATGTCACCCCGGCCGGCATGATGCCGCGGCTGAAGCAGTTCACCGTCAGCGGCATCTTCAAGGCCGGCATGTTCGAGTACGACGCCACGCTGGCAATGGTGTCGTTGCGCGATGCGCAGGTGCTGTTCCGTCTGGGGCAGGATGTGTCCGGTGTGCGCCTGAAGCTGGATGACCCGATGCTGGCACCGCAGCTCAAGGCGACACTGGCCAGTCAGCTGGCAGCCAACCAGGTGGCCACCGACTGGACCGACATGAACGCCAACTACTTCCGTGCGGTGCAGATCGAAAAGCGCATGATGTTCATCATCCTGACACTGATCGTAGCGGTGGCAGCCTTCAATCTGGTGTCGACGCTGGTGATGGTGGTGACCGACAAGCAGGCCGACATCGCCATTCTGCGCACGCTGGGCGCCAGTCCGGCCAGCATCATGAAAATCTTCGTGATCCAGGGCTCGGTGGCCGGGGTGATGGGCACGCTGGCCGGGGTCGCTGGCGGTCTGCTGCTGGCTTTCAATCTGGGCACGGTGCAGCAGACCATTGAGCGGATCATCGGCGCACGACTGTTGTCCAGCGACGTGTACATGATCGATTTCCTGCCGGTGGAAGTGCTGCCGGCCGATGTCACCACCATTGCGGTGATTTCCCTGTTACTGTCGCTGCTGGCCACGCTGTACCCCAGTTGGCGCGCGGCGCGCACCCGCCCGGCGGAGGCATTGCGCTATGAATGATGAGGTATTGTCCTGTCGCCAGCTGTCGCGGCGTTACCGCGAAGGCGAGCTGGATGTGGAAGTGCTGCGCGGCATCGATCTCAACGTTGGCCGCGGCGAGCGGCTGGCGATTGTCGGTGCCTCCGGCAGCGGCAAGAGCACACTGCTGCACCTGCTGGGCGGGCTGGATACCCCCAGCAGCGGCGATGTCCGCCTGATGGGGCAGCCGCTGGCCGGCATGGGCGAGAAGGCGCTGGGCGTGCTGCGCAACCGGCACCTGGGCTTCGTCTACCAGTTTCATCACCTGCTGCCGGAATTCACCGCGCTGGAAAACGTGATGATGCCGTTGCTGATCCGCCGCCTGCCACGGCTTGAAGCCGCAGCGCAGGCCACTACCATGCTGCAGCAGGTCGGGTTGGGCGCGCGCTTGCAGCACAAGCCGGGCGAGCTGTCCGGCGGCGAACGCCAGCGTGCCGCCATCGCCCGTGCGCTGGTGACGCGTCCGGATTGCCTGCTGGCGGACGAGCCCACCGGCAACCTGGACCGCGGCAATGCCGACGCAGTATTCCAGCTGATGCTGGAGCTGAACACCACGCTGGGCACCAGCCTGATCATCGTTACCCATGACCATGAACTGGCCAGCAAGGTTGGCCGCGTGCTGACGCTGGGGCCGGACGGGCTGGCCGAAAGTCATTGAATTGCCTGACAAGGAGCATGCATGCTGGAGCACGGTACCCAACCGTTGACCTTTGATCGCCTGATGGACGCACTGCAGGGGCCCACCGGCTGGCTGGAGCTGGGCATTGCCGCCGTCTGTGTGGTGCTGGCCTACGTGCTGTCGCGCCGTATCTATGCGCGCTGGTTTGTGGCCGCACCCGACGGCCACTGGTCGTTTGGCAAATACCTGGGCTACCGGCTGGTGTTTCCGCTGTCCGCACAGCTGCTGACCCAGCTGGCCGGCCTGGGCTGGCATGTGATGATGCACGGCAAATCGCAGCTGCTGGTGGTGATCGCCATGTTGCTGTTCTGGCTGTCGCTGATCCGCGTGCTGACGGCCGTGGTACGGCACGCGCTGCCCACTGGCCGCTTCGAGCGCAGTAGCGAGCACTTTGTCGCCATGCTGCTGTGGCTGGGCTTTGTCAGCTGGGCCACCGGCGTCGATGTGGTGGTGCTGGACTGGCTGGAATCCATCAGCTTCCGTGTCGGCAAGAACCAGATCAACCTGCTGATGATCCTGTCGGCGCTGGTGTGGGTGTCGGTGATCATGGTGGCTGCGATGTGGGTGAGCAAGCTCATCGAGGCGCGGGTGATGCGGCTGACCGAGGTCGACCTTAACCTGCGGCTGGTGTTCAGCAAGCTGTCGCGCACGCTGCTGATCGTGGTGGCGGTGCTGGTGGCGCTGCCCATCGTCGGCATCGACCTGACGGTGCTGTCGGTATTCGGCGGCGCGCTGGGCGTGGGGCTGGGTTTTGGTCTGCAGAAAATTGCCAGCAACTACGTGTCTGGCTTCATCATCCTGCTGGAACGATCCATCCGTATCGGCGACCGCCTGATGGTGGAAAACCGCACCGGCTACGTCAGCAAGATCACCTCGCGCTACGTGGTGCTGAAAACCGCCGATGGTTCCGAGGCGCTGGTGCCTAACGACACCTTGATCGCCAGCACCGTGGTCAACCAGTCGTATTCCGACAAGGCGCTGTGGATCAGCCTGCCGGTACAGGTGGCCTATGGCACCGACCTGCCACGTGCGCTGGAGCTGCTGCGGCAGGCGGCGGAACATCCGCGCGTGAAGCAGGACCCGGGGCCGGCGTCGTTTGTGGTGGCGTTTGCCGATTCCGGCATTAATCTGGAACTGGGCATCTGGGTGCTGGACCCTGAAAACGGCATGCTGAGCCTGCGTTCTGACATCAATCTGCGCATCTGGCAGCTGTTTGGCGAGCACGGCATCGACATTCCCTACCCGCAACGCGAAGTGCGCGTGGTGGGCGAGGCCGTTAGCGCCGGAGGAATGTGACATGCAACGACTGGCGGTAATCGACGATGACCTGGCGGTGCGCCAGTCGCTGCTGTGGCTGCTGGAATCGCCCAGCCTGGGCGTCAGCGGCTACGACAGCGCCGAAGCCTTCCTGGCCGATACGACGGCAGCCAGCTGCAACTGCCTGATCGTCGACCTGCGCATGGGCGGCATGAGCGGCATCATGCTGCTGGAAAAACTGGCCGGCTGGGCCTACTGCCCACCGGTACTGATGCTGACCGCGCATGGCGACGTGCCGCACGCGGTGGCCGCGTTCAAGCTGGGGGTGGTGGATTTCCTGGAAAAGCCATTCGACGACCAGCACTTGCTGACGCTGGTGGAAGAGTGCCTGCGGCGAGATACCGAAGCCCGCGATCGCTTCCAGCGTCGTCGCCAGGTGGCCGATGCGTTGCAGACGCTCACCGAGCGCGAGCGCGAAGTGATGCAGCACATCCTGGCCGGGCTGCTCAACAAGCAGATTGCCGAAGTGCTGAGCATCAGCATGAAAACCGTGGAAGTGCACCGTGCCCGCGTGTTCGACAAAATGGGCGTCAAATCGGCGGTGGAACTGGCCGGTGTGATCAGCGTGCTGGAAGACAAGGGCGGCAAGTCATGAAGCCAGCCAAGCAGCCAGTGTCGGTGCTGGTGGTGATCCATACCCCGGATCTGCAGATACTGCTGATCGAGCGCGCCGATCGCCCAGGCTACTGGCAATCGGTCACCGGCAGCCGCGAGGGCGACGAGGCGCTAGCCGACACCGCCCGCCGTGAGGTGGCGGAGGAAACCGGCATCGATGCGGCCAACCTGTGCGACTGGCAGCAGCAGAACGTGTACGAAATCTACCCGCATTGGCGCCACCGTTACGCGCCGGGAGTTACCCACAACACCGAACACGTGTTCAGCCTGGAGCTGCCGGCGCCGCAGCCGGTGCAGCTGGCAGAGGGCGAGCACCTGGCCTGGCAGTGGCTGCCGTGGCAGCAGGCGGCGGCGCTGGTGTTTTCCCCCTCCAATGCCGAGGCTATAGAAAAGCTGGCGTCCGCTAAGTTGATGGCATAATTTGCAGTGGTTTGCTGTTAATATCCGGCTTTCTTTTTAGTTAACTCTTATCAATCACGATGGCTGATGAAGCGGGCTATCATGACGGCATGAGTTGGCCGGAAGTTGGGAGCGTGCGATGAAAGTTGCCTATGACAAGTTGCGGGTGCTGGTGGTCGATGACCAGATGCTGGTACGCACCCTGATTGTCAGAACACTGCGTGAACTGGGCGCGAGCGAGGACAATATCTACCAGGCGGTGGATGGTGCTACCGCCAAGCGTGCGCTGGATGCCAAGGTGGTCGATATCGTGCTGTGCGATTTGCAGATGGAGCCGATCAACGGCATGGATCTGCTGAAAGAGATTCGCTGCGGCATGACCCTGAACGTGTCCACGCTGCCGTTCGTGTTCCTGTCCGGCCATGCCGAAAAGAACAACATCGTGCTGGCCGCCCGGCTGCATGCCGACGGCTTCATCATCAAACCGCCCAAGCCCGCCGAACTGGAGCGCCACCTGCAGGAGGCGCTGAGCCGCGCGCGCCCCGAGGCCGACCCGTTTGCCTACTGCAACATCCCCACCGGCACCCGCCACGACAAGCACCTGTTTGGCGAGCTGATCGCCGAGGCGGCGCGGCGGATGGACGAGGACCAGACGCCGGTTGAAAGCATCTCCCTGGCCGAGGTCAAGCCGGGCAGGATACTGGGGGCGGATCTGCACAGCCAGAGTGGCCACCTGCTGTTGCAGCGCGGCGCCTGTATTACCCGCACCCAGCTGCGGGTACTGAGTGAATTTGCCGATCGCTTCGGGGTGAGCCGCATCGTGCTGACCCAGCTTAACGACGACTAGCCTTGCCACCATGGCAGCCACGGGGGCGCAATGAACAAGCCACAGGGCGAGAGCAGCCAGACTGCTGCCATTGGCCGCGCCATCCGGTTGACCGTACTGCTGCTGGGCGGTCTGCAGTTGATGGCGTCCATGCTGTTGCTGTGGTCCGGTTATCACGGCTATCGCAAGGCCAGCGAACACGAAACGCTCAATAGCGCCAACCTGTCGCTGTTTACCGCCGCCCAGCAGCTGGCGCGCGAAAACGATCAGACCCTGGCGCTGCTGCTGGCGGTAACGCCCGCCACGCGGCCAACGTTGGCCGCACTGACCGCCAGCCGTCAGGAAACCGACCGCCAGATGCAGTACCAGCTGCAGCAGGGCGCCCAGAAGCGCTACCCGGAGGCCGCAGGACAGCTGGCGCGGCTGCGCCAGCATCTGCTCACGCTGCAGAACCGGCGCGCACAGGTGGACCAGGGCCTGCGGCAGCAACCCTACAGCTTCAACGAAACGGCGCTGTTCGGCTGGAAACTCACCATCGCGCCGCTGTACGACACGCTGGATCACATCCTGCAGCAGGATACCTTCTGGCTGGTGGACGAGGCCGACCCGGCGCTCAACCGCATGGCGACACTGAAGTACCAGGTCTGGAGCCTGGGCAGCATGCTGCAGGCCGAATCCAATGCCTTGCTGCAACGTGCCTACTTTGCCCGCGAACTCAACAGCAGTGATGAATACGAACTGCTGCGCCGGCAGGAACAGGGACAGCTGCTGCTGGGTGATTTGCGTGGTGGTGTGCGCTTTCTGGGCAATGCACAGCTGCAGCAACAGCTGTACCGCATCAACGACATGGTCTGGCGCTTGCGCCGCAGCAGCGAACAGCAGCGGGCGCTGCTGCAGCAGGGGCGGGGGGCGGAGCTGCCGCTACGGCAATACCAGCAGCTGAATCAGGAAATCAAGCTGCAGCTGGGGGAACTGTTCAATGTGCTGACCGATGTCATGGCTCGGCGGGTGGAAAGCAATAAAGCCGATTACCAGCGCGAACTGATCACCAATGCCGGCTTTGCCCTGCTGGGGCTGGGGCTGTACCTGTACCTGCTGCGGCGCATGCGTGGCAGCATTCTGCAACCGTTGCAGCGCATGCAGCGACTGCTGGATGCCGCCGGCGATGCCATCCTGACCGTGGACGGTCAGCAGCGTATCCGGGTGGCCAACCAAGGGGCGAGCAGCATGTTCGGCTACAGCCGCCGCGAATTGCACGCCATGCCTATCGACCAGCTGCTGCAGTGCGAAGCGCTGGCCGCGGCATGGCAAAACGCCGAGCAAGGCCAGCAGCGGCCGCTGCCCGGCAGCGGCCTGCATGCCGATGGCAGCCGTTTCCATGCCGGAATCTCGCTCAGCCCCTTGCCGGCCAGTGCAGATGGCGGCGATCGCTATCTGCTGATCGTGCGCAACGAGCAGGAGCGGCATGAGGCGGAGGTGTCGCTGGCGCGCAGCATGCAGCTGCTGGCGGCGATCCATCATGTGGAAAGCCTGCTGCTGGCACGCAGCTCACGACACACGGTGTACCACGAAATCCTGCTCAACCTGCTGCAGTACTGCGGCAGCAGCGATGGGGTGATCCTGGCGTTGCACAGCGGCCACGATGGGCAGGAGCTGTTCCAGCAGCAGGCCAGCATCGGCAGCGCACCGCTGCCGGCGTGGGTGGCGGCCTTCTGCGCCATGCCACTGGCCCAGGCCATGCAGCTGGGGCAGCAGCATTCCGTGGTGCAGCAGGATGGCTGGTATTTTCTGCTGGTGCATGTCGACAGCCGTACCGTGATGGTGGCCGGGGTGGCGACGGCAAACCTTGACGCGCTGCAGCAGGTGGAGTTGCAGCCCTTGCTGGCGGCGGGCAGCAGCATTGTCCGCTTCTATGCCGAAGAAGATCGCCGCCGGGCATCGGAGCGCAATCTGCGCGAAGTGCTGCAAATGGAGGAAGCGATCTACAGCGCCTCGCCGATCGGCCTGCTGCGGCTGGACCAAGACTACGGCATCGTGCGCGCCAACACCGCCGGCTGCCGCCTGTTCGGCATGGACGATGGCGGCTTGCAGGGCGTCGTGTTGCAGCAGCTGATCGTGGACGATACGGCGTGGCAGCAATTGCGTGCTCAGCTGGAGCTGGCGCAGCGGGAGGGCCGTCAGGCCAGCCTGGAAATCGAATGCCGACACCACAGCGGACAACATATCTGGGTGCTGCTCAGCGGCCAGCTGCTGCTGCCTGATCTGCCGCAGCAGGGCATGATCCTTGCCTGTCTGGACATTACCGAACGCCGGGCGGCGCGCGAGGCCCTGCGCCAGGCTCGCGACCAGGCCGCCGCCGCCCGCCAGCAGCTGGAAGTGGCAATCGAGTCGCTGGAAGAGGCATTCGCCTTTTTCGATACCGGCGATCGACTGGTGTTGTGCAACCGCCGCTATGCCGAGCTGATCGGCGCCGGACAGCCGCCGGCCGGCCTGCAGGGCTGGCACTTCGAGCAACTGCTGCGCACCGCCTTGCAGGTCCACGAACATCCGGAAGACCAGTTTGCGCTCGACGACTGGGTGGCCGAGCGCCTGCGCCGCCACGCGAGTGGACAGGCATCATTCCAGATCAGTATCGGCGAACGTTGGTACCAGTTTAGCGACCATGCCATTACGGGCGGCGGCTCGGTGTGTATCTACGCCGACATCACCGGCCTCAAACAGCAGGAAATGGATCTGCTGCTGGCGCGCGACCAGGCCGAGCAGGCCAGCCGGGCCAAGAGCGCCTTCCTGGCCACCATCAGCCATGAAATCCGTACCCCGATGAACGGTGTATTGGGCATGCTGGAGCTGCTGGCGCTGACCCCGCTGGATGCCGGCCAGCGCGACAGCATCGATACCATTCAGGAGTCGGCGCAGACCCTGCTGCGCCTGATTGACGACATCCTGGATTTTTCCAAGATCGAAGCCGGTAAGCTGGACATCCTGCCGGAGCCGGCATCGGTACCCAAGCTGATGCACAAGGTGCACCAGCTGTACAGCGACATGGCCCAGCACAAGGGGCTGACGTTCACGTTGCAAGTCGACCCCGCCGTGGCCGGCACGCTGTTGCTGGACCCGCTGCGGCTGCGCCAGATCCTGCAGAACTTCTGCAGCAATGCGGTGAAGTTCACCGAACAAGGCGAAATCGTGCTGCGGGTGCAGTGCCTGCACGACGGCGATGGCCAGCAGACGTTGCGCTTCGAGGTGGCCGATAGCGGCATCGGCATCGCAGCGGACAACCTGGCCCGCCTGTTTGAACCGTTTACCCAGGCCGAAAGCACCACCACGCGGCGCTTTGGCGGCAGCGGGCTGGGGCTGGCCATCTGCCGCAGCCTGGCGCGGTTGATGGGGGGACAGATTACGCTGGACAGCACCCCGGGGGTGGGTACCACCGCTACGCTGCAGCTGGCGCTGGCGAAAACCGATGCCCAGGCCACGCTGGCGACCCCCGTGTTGCCACAGGTGCGCCAACCGGTGGTGCCGCAGCAGCTGCCGGTGCTGCTGGTCGAAGACAACCCCACCAACCGCAAGCTCACCATCAAGCAGTTCGGGCTGCTGGGCTACCCGCTGGAGGTGGCGGAAAACGGCGTGGAGGCGCTGCAGCGCTGGAAGCGGCAATCGTTCGCGCTGATCCTGACCGACTGCCACATGCCGCAGATGGATGGCTACGAGCTGGCGCGGACCATCCGCTACTACGAAGCGGCACTGGAAGATGCCCGCCACATCCCCATCATCGCCTGCACCGCCAATACCTCGCAGGAAGAAGTGGCCAAGACGTACGAGGCCGGCATGGATGATTTCCTGCCCAAGCCGCTGGGGCTGGAAGCGTTGGCCGCCATGCTGGAAAAATGGCTGCACCACGCCTGGCAGCCGACGCCTTCTACAAGCACCGACGGCGCAGTGCTGGCCACCACCACGGCAGATGCAACGGACATGACGGCGGAGGCACCGCTGGATCGCAGCGTGTTGACGGTGTACAGCAGCGGCGACTGGTCGGTGGAGCGCGACATTCTGGCCGACTTTCTGCATGGCAACGACGAAGACATGGCGGCGCTGCAGCAGGCGGTAGCGGCGGCCAACCCGGAGCGCATCGCCTGGGCGGCGCACCGCATCAAGGGCGCCAGCCGCATGGTGGGCGCTACCATGCTGGCAGATGCCGCCGCGGCGCTGGAAGCCGCCGCCCACAGCGGCGATCAGGAACAGATGGATGCCGGCTGGCCGGAGTTGCAGCAGGGTCTGCAGCAGCTCAAGGACTGGCTGCAGAGCCAGCCGGCGTAAGGCGACGCGCGGCCAGCACCTACAGCGCAGCCATGGTGGCGATGGGCCGCGCGGTGACGGCGCTGTGCTTGCGGTGGCGCAATGGTCTGCCGCATTGCGGCGCACTGCAGCCATGGCTGGCATAGACTGCATAAGACAGAGACCATCTCGCCGCCGCGGGACAAGCGCTTGTCCTGCCGGGTGCGCTTATGCGAATGCTGCAGCATGGCAGATAAAAACAGCCGTTACTCACTGAAAATCCTATGAACTCCATCGCGGTCGTCACCTACAACCTGCACAAGGGCATGTCGCCGCTGGGGCGGCGGGCATTGATGCCGGAAATCGCCGGCGCCCTGCAGGGGCTGGCTCCGGATGTGCTGTTTTTGCAGGAAGTACAGGGCCGCCACCTGGGACGCGAGCGGCAGCATCAGGGTTGGCCACAGCATGACTTTCTGGCCGGCGAACTGGCGCACCATGCCAGCTACGGCATGAACGCGCGTTACGACCACGGCCACCACGGCAATGCGGTGTTGTCACGCTTTCCCATCGCCAGTGCGGCCAACCATGACCTGACAGTAAACAGGCTGGAGCAGCGCGGCCTGCTGCACACCCTGATCCAGCCGCAAGGCTGGGCGCAGCCGGTGGCCTGCCTGTGCGGCCATTTCAACCTGCTGGCACGCGACCGCCGCCGCCAGTACCAGGTGCTGCTACGCTACATCCGCCAGCATATTCCCGCTGACATGCCGTTGATCCTGGCAGGTGATTTCAACGACTGGCAGCGCGAGGCGGACGAGCACCTGAAGGCCGCCACCGGCCTGACCGAAGCCTTTGTCAGCCACACTGGCCGGCACGCACGCAGCTTCCCGGCACGGCTGCCGCTGCTGCCGCTGGACCGTATCTACCTGCGCGGCTTGGAGGTGGTATCGGTGGCGGTGTGTCACGGCCAGCCATGGTCGCATCTGTCCGACCACCTGCCGCTGCTGGCGCGGGTGCGGCCGCGCAGCCGCACTAGCTCATGAAGCGAGGTAGCACGGCGCGCCAGAGGCTGCTCCTGCTGCTGATTGCAAGGTAAAGCAAAAGGTTGGCCGCAAGCTGCAAAGGCTTGCGGCCAACTTTTTTGCGTGCCCCACGGCAATGGCTGTGACTGGCATTTAGCTTGCCGCTGACGCGGCATGCAGTTTTGTGAGCAAGCAAAACGCCCGCCGGGCAGTGCCGGGCGGGCGTGCTTGCGACTGGGGCGAGTATTTACAGCGTCACCGCCTCGCCGCTGCGGAACGCCTGGGTGATGGCGAGGCCGATGCGGGTGGCTTCGCGTGCGTCTGCCAGCGTTACCGGTGACGGGCGGTTTTCCCGGATGGTGTCCACGAAAACCTGTGCCTCGGTGACAAAGGCTTCGGCAAAACGCTGGTAGAAGTCCTGCACGCACTCGTTGCGCATGCCGTGCGCATCGCTGATTTCCACCCGGTTGGCGCGCGGGTTGGCGCCCACCGTCAGGCGGCCTTCGGTGGCGAAGATTTCGGTGAGCGTCTCGTGGCCGTGCGCCTGGGTGCGCGAGGCGTAGAAGCAGGCCAGCTGGCCGCCTTCGAATTCGCACATTGCCACGCCGTTGTCCACGTCCTGGTGCTCGGCCAACGCCGGGTGCAGCGCGTTGGTGCCGGTGGCCCATACCCGCTTGGGCTTGGGGTTGCCCAGCAGCCAGCGTGCCAGGTCGATGTCGTGGATGCTGCAATCCATGAAGATGCCGCCGCTGCTGGCGGAAAAGCGCACGAAGAAGCCGGATTCGTCGTTGCGGTCGCAGGTTTGCGAGCGCAGCAGGTAGGGGCGGCCCACGCTGCCGGCAGCCAGCTTGCCGGCGGCATCGCGGTAGCTGGCATCGAAGCGGCGTACGAAACCGATCATCACTTTCAGCTGCGGGTGACGCGCGGCTTCTTCCTCCACCGCCAGGCAGTCTTCCACGTTCAGCGCCAGCGGCTTTTCGCAGAACACGTGCTTGCCGGCCTTCAGCGCGGCAATGATCTGTTCGGCGTGCAGCGAGGTGGGGGTCACCAGGAATACCGCATCGACAT
>CAMLGD010000050.1 GCA_946479405.1 uncultured Vogesella sp. | reverse complement strand
TGGATTTCGAGATCATTGACGTGGACGTGCTGAACAAGCCGGAAGACCTCGCCGTAATGAACCCGTATAACGAGGTACCGGTGCTGGTCGAGCGTGACCTGATTCTGCATGAGTCCAACATCATCAATGAATATATTGATGAGCGCTTTCCGCATCCGCAGCTGATGCCGGCCGATCCGGTAATGCGTGCTCGTGCTCGCCTGTTCCTGTTCCGTTTCGAGCAGGAGCTGTTTGTAAACGTAAAAACCATGGAAGCAGGCGCTACCGGTAAGGAAGCGACCAGAGCACGCGAGGCGATCCGTGATGGTCTGATCACCATTGCCCCGATCTTTGCCAAGCAGAAGTTTATGCTGGGCGATGATTTTTCGATGATCGACGTGGCTATTGCACCGCTGATGTGGCGCCTGGAGCACTACGGTATCGACTTGGGCAAAAATGCCGCGCCGATCCTGAAGTATGCCGAACGCCTGTTCCAGCGTCAGTCTTTCATCGATTCGCTGACACCGGCCGAAAAGGCCATGCGCAAGTAAGAGGTGGCCATGACAGTCAGTACCCGGCCTTATCTCCTTCGTGCCATTCACCAGTGGTGTACCGACCAGGGGCAGACCCCTTACATGGTGGTATGGGTGGATGAAAACGTGCAGGTTCCGATGGAGTATGTGAAGAACAACGAAATCGTCTTGAACGTGGCCTACAGCGCAACGCAGAACCTGCAACTCGACAATGACTGGATTTCCTTTGCTGCGCGCTTTGGTGGCGTATCCCGGGAAATCTGGGTACCAGTCGGCAATGTGCTCTCTATTTTCTCGCGTGAATCAGGCGAGGGTATGGGGTTTGAGCTGGAGGCGCTGTCGCAGCCGGCCAAGCCGCCGGTAGCCGCTACCGAGCCAGAGCAGGCACCTGAAGAGACGGCTAAGGGCGCAAAAGTCATTACCTTTCCGGGCCGGCGCTGACTTCTTGCCGGGGCCATGCAGTTTATGCTCCGGAACGGACATCCCAATGTAAGCACTTCGGTGCAGACTTTGGGATGTTTTTGCGAGCAGGTCGTATGTGTATAGCTGCGTGATAATGGCGAAGAAGCTTGTGTTGTAGCGGTATCGCAAAATAAAAAGGCCACCGATAGGTGGCCTTTTTATTGCCGTAGAGACAGGGCTATTGTGCTGCCGAGGCATCCACAGGGGCGACTGCTAGCGGGGCTGAAGCTGCCGGTGCTGCTGCATCCGGGCCGACCAAGTCATCGATGTTCTCTTCCTGTGTCGGGCTGCTGGCATCCGGTTGAACGGTCGGTTGAAAACCAACCTGTCGGTTGCGGTATTGCAGATAGGCATCACGCATATAGCTGTACGGATCCAGTGCCGCCTGCTGCAGGGTATCCTCCACGCCCAGCAGTTGCTCCCGCTGGCTGACGCCACTGAGTACGGCAGCAGCGGTGGCCTGGGACTCGGTATGAAACACCAGATCATTCTGATTGGCGAGCGTCAGGTTGGCCGCAGTGCCCAAACCATCACGCACGGTAGAAGGGCCAAGTAGCGGCAGCACCAGATAGTTGCTGCTCTTCCAGCCATAGTGCGCCATGGTGTCGCCGAGTGAGGTCGGATCGCGCCGCAGCCCCATCGGGGTGGCGATGTCGATCAAGCCGAACAGGCCGAAGGTGCTGTTGAACGACACACGCATGAGGTCAGTAAGCGTCTTGCGTGGCTCCAGCTGCAGGCCATGGTTCAGCATGCTGTACACGTCTTGCAAGTTATTGAAAAAGTTGCCAACACCGGTGCGCACTGGTTGCGGGGTGACGGCACGGTAGCCTTCTGCCACCGGCTTCATTACATAGCGATCAGCCTTGTCATTGAACTGGAAAACTACCCGATTCATCGGCTCCAGCGGGTCCTGGGGGTGGCTGGGTGACGTAGCACAGGCCGCCAGCAGTACGCTGGCGGCCAGTAGTACAGTAAGTCGCTGTTTCATGAGACATCTCCTGGCATGCCCAGCAGCTCGGCAATGCCATATAGGTGCGCCTGGCTTGCCAGGCTGGCCGGCAGGTGTTGCAGCAATAGCTCACCGCCGTGTTGCTGCTGCTGGCGCAAGGCGCCCAGCAACATGGCCAGGGCAGCGGCGTCCGCTTTCTCGACCGCAGACAGGTCCAGGCTCAGCTTGCCGCCTTGCATGGCCTGTAGTAGCTGGGGCTGGATGCCGGCAACCGTGTCCATATCCAGTACGCCTTGCAGTGCCAGCTGGCCGGCGGTAACGGTAGTCAGGCTCATGCCGGCTTTACGCCCTCGTTCTTGTCTTTCAGCTGCTTGATCAGGCCGTCGATGCCGTTCTTGCGGATTTCTTCACCAAACTGGGTACGATATACGGTGACCAGGCTGGCACCTTCTACGCTGACGTTGAAAATCTTCCAGCCTTGGCTGCCCTTGTACAGGGTGTAGTCGATGCTGACGTTTTTCTTGTCGGCATTGCCTGGGATGGTCACTTCCGATTTCACCACTGCTTCACGGCCGCCATTATTGAACTGAGCATTCGGCTTGACGTCGATCTGGGCAGTTTTGAAGCGCACCATGGTGGAAGAGTAGGTGCGAACCAGCAGGGTCTTGAACTGGGTGGCCAGTTGTTCCTGTTGTGCCGGGTTGGCCGCCCGCCAGTCCTTGCCGACTGCCAGCGCGGTCATGCGGGTGAAGTCGATCAGCGGGATGACCATGCTTTCCACCTGTTCGCGCACCTGGCGGGTGTTCTTGCCGTTTTCCTTTTTCAGGATGTCCAGCGCCTTTTGCGAGGTGTCCTGCACCAGGCCCACTGGTTCGTCGGCAGCCAGTGCTGGCGCGGAGAGGCTCAGCAACAGCATCAGGGATGTAAGCAGCTTTTTCATGAAGTGTGTCTTTCTTTTATATATGCGAAGAATTATTGGCTCTGGCTGGCATCGTTGCCGCCAGCTGCCGGTTTATCGGCAAAACTGGTCATGAACTTGCCTATCAGCTGCTCCAGCACCATGGCAGAGGAGGTAATGCTGATATGGTCGCCCGCTTTCAGGTTGTCCGGGTCGCCCCCTTGGGTCAGACCGATGTACTGCTCGCCCAACAGGCCCGCGGTCAGAATCTCGGCACTGGTGTCGCGACTGAACTGGTACTTGCTGTCCAGGGTAAGCGTGACGTTGGCCACGTAGCGCTTGGTATCCAGCGCGATATTGCTGACGCGGCCAACCAGTACACCGGATGACTTCACCGGGGCTTTCACTTTCAGCCCGCCGATATTGTCGAACTCGGCGGTAAGGGTATAGGTGTTGCTATCGCTCTGCGGGGTGAGGTTAGCGACTTTCAAGGACAGGAAAGTAATCGCCGCAATGCCGATCGCAACGAACAGGCCAACCCACAAATCAATGGTAGAACGTTTCATCAGTGTTGATTCCTAGAACATGAAGGCCGTCAGGACGAAGTCCAGCGCCAGGATGACCAGCGCCGACGTCACCACGGTTCGCGTGGTGGCGGAAGACACGCCGCTGGCGGTAGGCGTGGCATCGTAGCCTTCGAATACGGCAATCAGCGTTACCGCGATACCGAAGAACAGGCTCTTGATCAGGCCGTTGATGATGTCGTAGTGCAGGTCGACGTTGTTTTGCATTTGCGACCAGAAAGTGCCTTCATCCAGACCGATCATCACTACCCCGACCAGATAGCCGCCGAAGATGCCCATCACGTTGAAGATGGCAGTCAGGATGGGCATGGAAATCACGCCGGCCCAGAAGCGTGGCGCCACTACGCGGGCGATGGGATTCACCGCCATCACACTCATGGCTTCCAGCTGCTCGGTGGCTTTCATCAGACCGATTTCGGCGGTCATCGCCGAGCCGGAACGGCTGGCGAACAGCAGCGCCGCCAGTACCGGACCCAGCTCACGCAGCAACGACAGTGCCACCAGCGCACCCACTGCATCGGATGAGCCGAAGCGCGCCAGGGTGTTGTAGCCTTGCAGGCCCAGCACCATGCCGACAAACAGCCCCGACACCGCGATGATGATCAGCGACAGCACGCCGGCGAAATACACCTCGCGGATGGTCAGCTGCAGGCGCAGCAGGCTCTGCCCGGAGTTGAGCAGGATGGCCACCAGGAAGCGGCTGGCAAAACCCAGTCGCCAGATGGCGTTGACGGTCAGCTCGCCCAAGTGGCGGAACGGAGACAGCAGTTTTTCCATCATGCTTTCTCCTGCAGGCCAAAGGACTGCGCCAGCGACTCACTGGCCGGGTAGGCGAAATGCACCGGGCCGTCCGGCTCGCCGGCCACAAACTGCGCCAGCCACGGCGATTCGGCGTGGCGTACCTGTTGCGGCGTGCCCTCGGCTACGATGCGGCCGTTGGCGACAAAGTAGACGTAGTCGACGATATCCAGTGACTTGTGCACGTCGTGAGTGACCATGATCGAGGTGGTGCCCAGCGCATCGCTGAGTTTCTTGATCAACAGGGCAATGGTGCCCAGCGAGATCGGGTCGAGGCCGGTAAACGGCTCGTCGTACAGCATCAGCTGCGGATCGAGCGCGATGGCACGTGCCAGCGCGATGCGGCGCGCCATGCCGCCGGACAGCTCGGCCGGCATCAGCCGTTCGGTGCCGCGCAGGCCTACTGCAGACAGCTTGAGCAATACCAGGTCGCGGATCACGCTTTCCGGCAGGCGAGTGAGTTCGCGCAGCGGAAACGCCACGTTGTCGAATACCGAGAGGTCAGTGAATAGCGCGCCAAACTGGAACAGCATGCCCATGCGGCGACGGTGCTGGTACAGCTCGGCATTGCTCATGCGGCCAACGTCACGGCCGTCGATCAGCACTTCGCCGTGCTGGGCACGGATCTGGCCGGAAATCAGGCGTAGCAGCGTGGTTTTACCGCTGCCACTGCCACCCATGATGGCAACCAGCTTGCCATGCGGAATCGACAGCGAGACATCTTGCAGGATGGGGCGGTCGTTGTAGGCGAAGCCAACGTTGCGAAGGGTGATGAAACTGTCGGAAGACACATTCAGTCCTGTGGGTAACAGAAAAACAGGGAGCCGCAGTCACGACTCCCTGTTTGCATTTTATCCGTCTTGTGTGCAGTGCGCCAAATGCCAACGCGCTAGTTTTGTGGAAAAAATGTTACCGGTAGTGACAAATTTCCAAAAAAACCGCCAACGGATCAGTTATTTGTGTCGCGCTGCTTACACGCCACGCAGCAGGTCGTTGATGCTGGTCTTGCTGCGGGTCTGCGCATCGACCTTTTTCACGATCACTGCGCAGTACAGGCTATGGCTGCCATCCTTGGACGGCAGGCTGCCGGATACCACCACCGAGCCCGGCGGTACCTTGCCGTAATGCACTTCACCGGTTTCGCGATCGTAGATCTTGGTGGACTGGCCGATGAACACGCCCATGGAGATCACCGAGCCTTCGCCCACGATCACGCCTTCCACCACTTCGGAACGCGCACCGATGAAGCAGTTGTCTTCGATGATGGTCGGGTTGGCTTGCAGCGGCTCCAATACGCCGCCGATGCCGACACCGCCGGACAGGTGAACGTTCTTGCCGATCTGCGCGCAGCTGCCCACGGTGGCCCAGGTATCCACCATGGTGCCTTCATCGACATAGGCGCCGATATTCACAAACGACGGCATCAGTACGGTGTTCTTGGCCACGAAGCTGCCCTTGCGCGCCACGGCGCCCGGTACGGCACGGAAGCCGGCATCGCGGAACTGCTGCTCTTTCCAGCCGCCGAACTTGGTGTCGACCTTGTCGAAGTAGCGGCTGACGCCATCGTCCATCACTTCGTTGTCGCGGATGCGGAACGACAGCAGGACGGCTTTCTTCGCCCACTGGTTAACCACCCACTCGCCGTCGATCTTCTCGGCCACGCGCAGCTGGCCGTTGTCCAGCTCGGCGATGACCTGCTCGATGGCGGCTTTCAGTTCCGCGGAAACGGTAGCCGGGGTGATGTTGGCGCGGTCTTCGAACGCGGCTTCGATGATGGGCTGGATCGGGTGCATGTGGTTCAGTCCTTTACTTATATGAATTGTAGTCATGGGGGTATCCGGTTGGGGTCAGCGGGCAAACTGCTCGATGCGCTCGGCGGCGGCCACGCACTCGGCTAATGGTGCTACCAGTGCCAGTCGTACGCGCCCGGCACCCGGGTTGACGCCGTGGGCGTCGCGCGCCAGGAAGCTGCCGGGCAGTACGGTAATGTGTTCGCGGGCAAACAGTTCGCGGGCGAAGGCGACATCGTCACCGCCCGGGACTTCCGCCCACAGGTAGAAACCGGCATCCGGGCGGCTTACCGGCAGCAGCTTGCCGATACGCTCGGTCACGGCGGCAAACTTGGCAGCGTAGGCGGCGCGGTTGTCCACCACGTGCGCCTCGTCGTTCCAGGCGGCGATGCTGGCTTCCTGCACTGTCTGGCTCATGGCGCTGCCGTGGTAGGTGCGGAACAGCAGGAATTTTTCCAGGATAGCGGCATCGCCGGCCACGAAGCCGGAGCGCAGCCCTGGTGCGTTGGAGCGCTTGGACAGGCTGGTGAACATCACCAGCCGCTCGTGGCCTCGGCCCAGCAGGCGTGCCGCTTCCAGCCCGCCCAGCGGTGGGGTGTCGAAGTAAATCTCGGAGTAACACTCGTCACTGGCGATCACGAAGCCATAGCGGTCGGACAGCGCAAACAGCTGGCGCCAGTCGTCCAGCGACATTACCGCGCCGGTGGGATTGCCCGGGCTACACACGATGACTACCTGGGTACGGCGCCAGATGTCTTCGCCCACGCTATCCCAGTCCGGCTGGAAACGGTTGGCCGCCACACAATTCACGTAGTGCGGAACTGCCCCAGCGAGCAGTGCGGCGCCTTCGTAAATCTGGTAGAACGGGTTGGGTGAGATCAGTACCGGTTTGTCATCGCCGCGCGGGTCGATTACCGCCTGCACGAAGGAGAACAACGCCTCACGGCTGCCGCATACCGGCAGCACCTCGCGTGCCGGGTCTACCGTCACCTGATAGCGGCGCGCCAGCCAGTCGGCACAGGCGCGGCGCAGGGCTTCGCTGCCCAGCGTGGCGGGGTAGGCGGCCAGGCCGTCCAGGGCGCCGATCAGCGCCTGTTTCACCACCTCCGGCGTCGGGTGCTTCGGCTCGCCGATCGACAGGTTGATGTGTGGTTTGTCGGCCGGTGGCGTCACGCCGGCCAGCAATTGGCGCAGGCGTTGGAACGGGTACGGGTGCAGCAACTCAAGATGCGGATTCAACGCGGACTTCCTCGCGGGATTTGCGGTGCAACAAAAACAGCAATAGTAAGAAAATACAATGGATTTTGTAAAACAAAAGCTGCTCGCCGTCAGCTGTGCCATTACCACGGCGCTGGTGTGGGGATTGATGTGGTACCCGTTCCGCCACCTGCACGCAGCCGGCTTTTCCACTGCGGCGACGTCACTGGCAGTGTACGTGGTTGCCACCGTGGCCGGGGTGATCATTTATCGCGAGGTGTTTCGTCGCCAGGCGCGTTTCGAGTTCATCCTGCTGCCGCTGGCCTTGTTGTATGGCTGGTGCAATTTCAGCTACACCTGGGCGGTGGCGGAAGGCGAGGTGATGCGCGTGCTGCTGCTGTTCTACCTGTCGCCGCTATGGAGCGCACTGTTCTCGCGGCTGTTGCTGCACGAGCGTCTCAGTCGCATCGGCTGGCTGGTGGTGGCGATGTCGCTATGCGGGCTGGTGGTGATCCTGTACCGTCCCGGCCTGTTTGCCGGTGACTTTTTCTCCAGCCGTGCCGACTGGCTGGCGCTGTCCGGCGGCGTCAGCTTTGCGCTGGGCAATGTGTTGTCCAAGAAGGCACACGCTCTGCCGGTGGCGCTGAAGTCGTCGATGGTGTGGCTGGGCGTAGCCGGCTGCGGGCTGGTATCGCTGCTATGGCGCGGCCAACTTGCTAGCGAGCTGGCACTGCTGGGGCAGCCGGATGTGTTGCTGATCGTGCTGCTGCTGGGCGCCACCCTGCTGGCCACCAGCATCATCTCCATGCACGGCTTGTCGATTCTGCCGGCCACCCAGGTCATGACGCTGATGCTGCTGGAGCTGGTGTTTGCCGCTATCTCGGCCTATTTCCTGGCCGGCGAAGCGATGAAGCTGCAGGAGTGGGTCGGCGGCTTGTTGATTGCCAGCGCCAGCCTGATGTCCGGGCGCATCATCGCCAAACCCAAACCTGCGCCATAAACTGCGGCAGTAGCGTAGTGCAGCAGCCGCCCTTCGTGGGCGGCTTTGCATTGCCGCTTGCCACTTTGCTGTCGTTGGCCAATAATCGCTTTAATATTTCAACGATTATAAAAATATGGAAACGAAGTCTGCCGTCAAGATGTTGGCCGCGCTGGCGCAGGAAACCCGCCTGGCGGTGTTTCGCCAACTGGTGGAAGCCGGCCCGGCCGGCCGTGCCGCCGGCGAGCTGGCCGCCGCGCTGGATTGTGCGCCGGCCACCTTGTCCTTTCATCTGAAAGAGCTGGCCAACGCCGGGCTGATCGAAGGCCGCCAGGATGGCCGCTATGTGATCTATGCGGCCAACTTTGCCGCCATGAATGGCCTACTGGGCTATCTCACCGAAAACTGCTGCCGCGTCTCGCCGGCCGATGGCTGCGGTTGCTGAACAGGAGAACTGTCATGAAACGTCTGCATATTCACGTCTCGGTGGACGAGCTGGCCACCAGCGTGCGCTTCTATAACGCGCTGTTCGGCGCCGAGCCGACGGTACTGAAACACGACTACGCCAAGTGGCTGCTGGATGATCCGCGCGTCAACTTTGCCATCAGCCAGCGTGGCGCCAAAGCCGGGCTGGATCACCTCGGCATCCAGGCCGAAAACAGCGACGAACTGGTCGAGCTGAAGCAGCGCATCGACGCAGCCGGCATGGCGGCGCTGACGGAAGAGGGCACCACCTGCTGCTACGCCAAATCGGACAAGCACTGGGTGCAGGACCCGTCCGGCATCGCCTGGGAGACCTATCACACGCTGGACAGCGCGCCGACCTACAGCGATGCCGCGCTGGACGTTGCGGCCAATCCTGACAGCTGCTGTGCGCCGGCACCGGCCGCGCCGGCCAGCGCCGACGCCTGTTGCACCCCGGCGGCTAGTAGTGAGGATGCAAGTAGCTGCTGTGCGCCGGCACCGCAAAAAATTCAGCTGATCGCCCGCAAGAACATCGAAGCCATCGTATCCAAGGAAAGGAAGTCCCGTGACTGACAAGGTCTACAACGTACTGATCCTGTGCACCGGCAACTCGGCGCGCAGCATTCTGGGCGAGGCGCTGATCAACCATCTGGGGCAAGGGCGCTTCAAGGGTTACAGCGCCGGCAGCCAGCCTACCGGCAAGGTCAATCCCTATGCGCTGAAGACATTGGAAAAGCACGGGCTGCCGACCGCCGGCTACCGCAGCAAGAGCTGGGACGAGTTCGTGCTGCCGGATGCGCCGCAGATGGATTTCGTGTTCACCGTATGCGGCAACGCCGATGGCGAGGCCTGCCCGCTGTGGCCTGGCCACCCGATGCGCGCGCACTGGGGCGTGGATGATCCGGCCGGCGTCGGCAGCAGCGACGAAGAGGCGATGGCCGCGTTTGCCAAGGCATTCATGATCCTGAAGCGCCGCGTGGAGCTGTTCATGTCGCTGCCGGTGGACAAGCTGGATGCGCTGGCGCTGAAACAGAAACTGGCGGAGATCGGCGAGCAATGAGCGTTCAGGACTCCGTCGCCCAGCCGGGACCGCAGGGCGGCATCGGCTTTTTCGAGCGCAATCTCACCTGGTGGGTACTGGGCTGCATCGTGGTCGGTATCGTTGCCGGCCAGCTGGCCCCAGGCCTGTTCCAGGCACTGGGTGGCATGAAGGTCGCCGAGGTCAACCTGCCGGTGGCGGTGCTGATCTGGTTGATGATCATCCCGATGCTGGTGAAAGTGGATTTTGCCGCCATGGGCGAGGTGATGCGCCACGCGCGCGGCATCGGCGTGACGCTGGCGATCAACTGGCTGGTGAAGCCGTTCTCGATGGCCTTGCTGGGCTGGCTGTTCATCCGCCAGCTGTTTGCCCCCTACCTGCCGGCAGCACAGATCGACAGCTATATCGCCGGGCTGATCCTGCTGGCGGCGGCACCGTGCACCGCGATGGTGTTCGTGTGGAGCGGGCTGTGTCGTGGCGATGCCAAGTTCACCCTCAGCCAGGTGGCGATCAACGACGTGATCATGCTGTTCGCCTTCGCGCCCATCGTCGGGCTGCTGCTGGGGCTGTCCAGCATCAGCGTGCCTTGGGACACGCTGGCGGTATCGGTGCTGCTGTTCATCGTGGTGCCGGTGATCATCAGCCAGATCGTGCGCCGCGTGCTGTTGGCGCAGGGGGGCGAGGCAAGGTTGGCCGCAGTGATGACGCGCATCGGCCCGCTGTCGCTAGGTTCGCTGCTGCTGACGCTGGTGTTGCTGTTCGCCTTCCAGGGGCCGCAGATCATCGCCCAGCCGCTGGTGATCGCGCTGCTGGCGGTGCCGATCCTGATCCAGGTGTATTTCAACTCCATGCTGGCCTACTGGCTGAACAAGAAGCTGAAAGTGGCGCACTGCGTGGCCGGGCCGTCGGCACTGATCGGCGCCAGCAACTTCTTCGAGCTGGCCGTTGCCACCGCCATTGCGCTGTTCGGCTTCGAGAGCGGCGCGGCGCTGGCCACCGTGGTCGGGGTGCTGATCGAGGTGCCGGTGATGCTGTCGGTGGTGGCCATCGTCAACCGCAGCCAGCGCTGGTACCACACGGCGTAAGCATTGCGGCAAAAAACAACAGCCGACCATCTGGTCGGCTGTTTTGCGTGCTGGCACGGCTTACAGCGCGGTACGGAAGCGGCGCAGAATGCGCAGGTATTCGCCGGACTGGCGCAACATGGTCATGCCGAGGTTGAACTCGGTCTGCAGCATGCCGCCGTCCGGATGGCGCTTGCTGAAGCCGATATACAGTGGCATTACCTCCACCGCTGGCTCCTGCCAGCATAGCCGTGGTGCGCTCCTGTCCAGCTGCTGCTCTTGCAGGTAGCGGCCAACCTCGCGATCCATCAGCGCCAGTTCCAGCCGGTTGGCGATCAGTTTTTTCAGGTTGATCAGGTCGTCGTCGGCATCGGTGCCGTGCAGCCCCGCCTGCTCGAAGCTGTCTGGGTTCTTGTAGCCACGCACGGTGCCGATGCGGTAACGCCGCAGTGGCGGCAGCAAGGCGACATCGAACTGCTTGTCGCAGCGCGCATAGAAGCCGACCGTGGTGCTGAACAGCGGCAAGCTGTAGAACAGCCGTTCGGCACGCTCGGTGGAATACCACAGCGCCAGCACGCCGGCAAAGCGGCCTTCCTGCGCGCCGGCCAGCGCCCGTGCCCACGGGCGGAACTCCACCCGCAGTTCAAACCCGCGCAGGGCAAAGGCGGCCCGCGCCAGCGCGACCATCACCCCGTCTTGCGGCTGGGCGGTAGTGGTGTAGGGCGGGAACTCGGTGGCGGTCAGCACCACCTGGCGCGCCGCCAGGCAGGTGGAGCTGGCCAGCAGCAGAAGCAGGATCAGCGATTTCATGGCAAATGGAAGCTCGGGCAGCGTTCAGCATAGGCAACTATCGTGCTGCTTGCCGGGGGAATCATCATTCTTCCCACGGCCACCAGGCCGGCGTTGGCTGCAGCAGTTTTTCCGGGTACTGCGCAAACAGGTTGGCCGCCAGGCGCTGCGGCTGCTGCACGCCGTGCTCTTCCAGCCACTCGTCCAGCGCCTCGCTCTGCTCGTGCCGCCCCAGCAGCCGGTACAGCAAGGCCCAGTCCTCGGCGAAGCACCACGGCAGGCCGTCGGCCAGCTGCCGCGCACCGGCATCGAACGGCCAGCGGTAGCTGCCCTTGTCCAGCTTGATGCTCAGCCCGGCCGTCAGGTCCACGCACAGACCGTCGCCCACGTCGAAGCGGGCAAACTGCGACGAGTTGAACTGCGGATGCGGAGCAGGGGTGATGTCGCTGCCGTGCGTGGCCAGCACCGCCCGTAGCGCGGTAAAGTCGGCGGCGGTGGTGACCAGGTTCAGATCGCGCGGCTGTTCCACCAGCCCCAGCTGTTGCAGCAGGGTGCTGCCGCCAATGGCCCAGCAGTGGCCGGCCAGCGCCGGCGCCAGTGCGCGGGCAAATTCCAGTGGTGTGCTCATGGCTTAATAGTGCGGGGGAATGTCGTCGCGCAGCGAGCCTTGCTCGCCCTGCTGGCTGCCGGCCTGCTGCATGCGGTACAGGTGACGCAGCTGTTCCTGCAACAGGTCGAGCTGTTGCTGCTGGCGCACCACGGTCAGGTTGAGCGCATCCAGCTGCTCGTCCTGCAGCGCAACCTTGATTTCCAGTTCGGTAAGGCGGGATTCCATGTCGATTCCTTGCGTGGTCAGCGCGCATTGTAGGGCAATGTTGGCCGCATGGCTGCGGCCAACATGTAGCGGCTTACAGCACCAGTGCGGCGATCCAGCCGGCGGCCAGCAGCGGCAGATTGTAGTGCAGGAAGGTGGGCAGCACCGTGTCGCGCATGTGGTCGTGCTGGCCGTCCACGTTCAGCCCGGCGCTGGGGCCGAGGGTGGAGTCGGACGCCGGCGAACCGGCGTCGCCCAGCGCGCCGGCGGTGCCGATGATGGACACGGTGGCCAGCGGCGAAAAGCCCAGCTGCAGGCACAGTGGTACATAGATGGCGGTGAGGATGGGCACGGTGGAAAACGACGAGCCGATACCCAGCGTTACCAGCAGGCCCACCAGCAGCATCACGAATGCCGCGGCCGCCTGACTGTGGCCGAACAGCTCGGCGGAGGCCGCCACCAGCGGGCCGATCTGCCCGGAGGCCTGCAGCACCTCGGCAAAGCCCTGCGCGGCGATCATGATGAAGCCGATCATCGCCATCATCTTCATGCCTTCGCTGAACACATTGTCTGCCTCGTGCCAGCGCACCACGCCGCTGGCGAGGAACAGCAGAAAGCCGGCCAGCGCGCCCAGCAGCATGGAGTCGCTGTACAGCTGCACCGCAAACGCCGCCACGATGGCCACGCCGGCAGTCCACAGCGCGCGCGGGCGGATCTTGCTGTGGGTGCGCTCCACGTTTTCGATGCGGCCAACGTCGTAGTGGCGCGGCTTGCGGTAGCTGACGAACACCGCCAGCAGCAGGCCCAGCAGCATGCCGGCAGCTGGAATCGCCATCGCCTGCATCACGTTGACGCCGCGCACATCCATGCCGGCCTTGGCGATATTGCCCAGCAGGATCTGCTGCAGAAAGATGTCGCCAAAACCGACCGGGAACAGCATGTACGGCGTCACCAGGCCAAAGGTGATCACGCAGGCCACCAGGCGGCGATCCAGCTGCAGCCGCGTCATCACGTACAGCAAGGGCGGCACCAGCAGCGGGATGAAGGCAATGTGGATCGGCACCAGGTTCTGGCTCATCACGCTGACCACCGCCAGCAGCAGGATCAGCAGCCATTTCAGCCGGCTCTTGCCGCTGCCGTGCTGCAATTGGCGCACCGCGACATCGGCCAGCGCATGCGGCAGGCCGGACTTGGCAATGGCAACGGCAAAGGCGCCCAGCAGCGCGTAGGACAGCGCCACCGAGGCGCCGTTGGCGATGCCCTTGTTGAAGGCGGCCAGCGTCTGGGCCAGATCCATGCCGGCCAGCAGGCCGCCGGTGAGCGAGGCCAGCAGCAGGCTGATGACCACATGGACACGCGCCAGCGACAGGGCCAGCATCAGGAGGATGGCGACGGGAATTGCGAGCATTTGTATAGACAAAATAATGATTTGCAAGAGAAAAAAGGGCGCGAGAATAACGGCAGACGGTGGGCTTGTCGAGCGGGGGGCGGCAGGGGCGGCAAGCGTCCGCCCGCCGTGGCGGCGAGCGGGGAAGGGCGGGGCTTAAACCTGGAAGCGGGCGACCATCTTCTCCATGTCCGCCACCACGTCCTTCATCACGCTGGAGGTGGCGGCGGCATGGTGGGCGATGTGGGTGACATTCTCGGAGTGGTTGACCACCTCCTCGATGCGCTGCGCCACCTCGGTGGAGGCAATCGACTGCTGCCGCAGCGCGGCGCTCAGCTCGTTCACGATGCCGGCCACCTGCTGTGACAGCTGCCGCAGCTGCGCCAGGGTGTCGCCGGCCAGCTGGGCATTGTGCATGCTGTCGTTGGTCAGGCTGACGCTGTTGCCCACCTCCTGCACCACTTCGCCGGTGGCGCGCTGGATGGCGGCCACCATCTGCACGATCTCGCTGGTGGACTGCGCGGTGCGTTCCGACAGCTTGCGCACCTCGTCGGCCACCACGGCGAAGCCGCGACCGTGCTCGCCGGCGCGCGCCGCCTCGATGGCGGCGTTCAGCGCCAGCAGATTGGTCTGGTCGGCAATGTCGCGGATCACCGCCACAATGCTGGAGATGCGCGCGGATTCCTGCTGCAGCTGGGCGATGCGCTCGGCGGCCGACATCACCACGCGCGCCACCTGGCCGATCTGTCCGATCAGTCCCTGCAGCACATCATGCCCCTGGCTGGCCTGCAGGTCGGAGCTGTGGGTCAGCTCGGCGGCTTCCACCGTGCTGTCGGCCACATGGCTGATGGAGGTGGTCAACTGCTCGGCGTTGGCGGCAATGCCGGCCGCGGCCTCGCCCTGCAGGTTGACGGCCTGCTCCATGCGCTGCACCGAGTCGTTGAGATCCAGCGACGACTGCCGCAGCGAGTCGGCATTGCGGCGGGTGCCCTGCATGGTCTCGCGCAGTGCCAGCTGCATATCCGCCATCGCCTGGATCAGCTTGCCGACTTCGTCGCGGCTGCCGGCTGGCAGCTCGCTGCGCAGGTCGCCGCCGGCGATGCGCCGCGCCGCGGCCACGGTGTCCGCCAGCCGGCCGGCGATACGTTTGGCCATCAGCAGCGACAGCAGCAGCGCCAGGCCAAGCCCCAGCAGTAGTGCGATCAGACCGTTGCGGATACTGCTCTGCGCCGCCGCCTGCGCCCGCTCGCCGGCGGCCTGGGCATTGGCGGCATTGAGCTTGCTCAGCGCGTCGGTCTGGTCGCGCAGGAAGTTGGCGCGTTTCACCCATTCGCCCTTGCGCAGCGCCTGGGCCGCTTCTTCCTGCCCGCTACCGCGCAGTGCAATGGCCTGGCTCACCGCCGCGCGGTAGTCGGCCGCTGCCTGCACCGCCTGCTGATATACCTGGCGCTCCTCGTCGCTGGCGATCAGCGGCTCGTAGGCCTTGAACGCCTTGCCCAGCGAACCGTCCAGCTCGTCCATCGATTTGCTCAGCTTGGCCTGCTCTTCCGGCCGGCCAGCCAGCATGTATTCCAGACTGCGCACGCGGTAGCGCAGCCGCAGCTGGCTGATGTCGCCTACCACCTGGATGGACGGTACGGCGGTTTCGGTGATGGCGCGCGTATCCTGGCTGATATCGCGGATTTGCCACAGGCAGTACAGGATGGCCAGCACCAGGATGCCGCCGCTGCCCAGAAAGTTGACCAGGAACTTGGCGCGCAGCCCCAGATTATCGAGAAATCGCATGAGCCTCTCCTTGGTATGCGGCATGGTGCAGCCAGTATAGGCAGCACCATGGCATGGTGCAGGCAGAGACGGGGTGGGCGGCGGCCAAGGTTGGCCGCAAATGCAAATGCCGCCGGGCGGTGCCGGCGGCATTTGGCTTGGCAAGCGGGGTGCTTACATCGGCAGCACGCGGGCGGTGCCGTTGCCGCTGAGAATCTTCACGCGCTGGCCAACGCTGATCGGCACGTCGGCTTCCTGCACGATGGAGATGGTACGGCCCTTGTCGGTCTGCACCGTCAGCTCGTAGGCGTCCTTGGTGGCGCCGCGTTGCATCGACTGCGCGGTGATGCCGCCGACCATGGCACCGATTACCGCCCCGGCGGCCGAGCCGCGGCCCTGGCCGATGCTGCTGCCGGCAATGCCGCCCAGCGCGGTGCCGCCCAGGGTCAGCAGGTCATTCTTGTCGCCTTCCATTTTCACGGTTTTCACATCCAGCACCTTGCCGTATTCCACCTCGTGAACCTGGCGCATGTCTGACTTGCTGTAGACGGCGGCGGAATCTGATCCGCTCATGTTGGCGCAGCCGCCCAGCAGGGCAACAGACAGCAGGGTCAGCGTGGCGGTGGCAAGACGGGTACTCATGGTAGCGTTCCTGTAAAAAAGGGCAGACAGTGATTTGACCATATTCACGGCCGGCTGGTTGCGCAATCTGCGTGACACTTTGTGACCGAATGTGATCGCGCTAGTCCGTGGCGAACAGCTGGGCAAACTGTGTCATCAGCAGTTCGCGCAGGTAGCGGTGCAGCGGGTTGCCATCGTTACGGCGGTGCCAGACCAGATCGATGCGGATGCGCACATCGGCCGGCAGCGGCACGCTGCGGATATCGCCCTGCTGGCGGAACAGCGGCAGGTACAGCGTGGGCTGGATCGACAGCAGCGGTGCCTGCTGCAGGATGTGGCCGATGGCCATCAGGCTGGCCGACAATGCCACGATATGGCGCGTCAGGCCGTGCTGGGCAAACAGGTGATCCACCACCCCGGCGGCGGTGCCGCGATAGCTGCTGACCACTTGCTCCACCGCCGCCAGATCGGCCAGCGTCGGCGCCGGCGGCAGGCTCAGCTGGTTGGGGGCGTACACCGCGCTGAAATCGGTTTCGCGCAGTGTCAGCCGGCTGTGCCAGTCGTGCAGCGGCAGCGGTGCGGCGGTCAGCAGCAGGTCGACTTCGTCGTTGTCCAGCGCCGTCAGCTGCTGGTCGATCTCCAGCAGTTGCGAGCGCAGCTGCACGCCCGGGGCCTGCTGGCGCAGGGTGGCGATCAGCGCCGGATACAGCATGGCCTCCATGCCGTCCGGCGCCGCCAGGCGGAAGCTGGCGTTGGCCGCCGCCGGGTTGAAGGCCGCCGGCGCGGCCAACAGCTGTCGTGCCTGCTGCAGCCAGTCGCGTACTGCCGGCGCCAGCTGCTGTGCGCGGGCGGTAGGCTGCATGCGGTTGCCGCTGCGCACGAACAGTGGATCGTCCAGCAGCAGCCGCAGCCGCGCCAGCGCATGACTCATCGCCGGCTGCCCCAGGTACAGCCGTGCCGCGGCGCGGCTGACATGGCGCTCCTGCATCAGCGCATCGAACGCCACCAGCAGGTTGAGATCCAGCCGCCGCAGCTCGTCGTGGTTGAAATCGAATTCGTTCATGGGCTGTATGTTAACAATCGATTTCCATGATAGTAACAGGCTTGCCGATAATGGCAGTATTGTTGTCGTCCGTCGTTTATCGCCATGTCTGCTCCCTCGCTGTTTGCGCCGCCTTACACGCGGCACCACCTCGCCATCGCCCTGATCGTGCTGCTGGAATACCTGCAGAGCGTGATGGTGGCGTTCGGCTCCCATGCGGTCAGCCTGGGAGTGGGCGCCACGCCGCAGCAGTTCAGCCTGGCGGCCGCCTGTTATGCCGCGGTGGCGGTGCTGATGATTCTCAGCCACCGCTGGTGGGTGCAGCGGCTGGGCTATCGCAGCATGTTGCGCTGGTCGCTGCTGGCGTTTGGCGGTGGCGCGCTGCTGTGTGCGCTGGCCAGCACGCCGGCGGCCTTTATCGCTGCGCGCATGGTGCAGGCGCTGGGCGGGGCGGCGTTTTTTACCGCCTCGCGGGTGCAGATCATGCATTACCGCGGCCCGCAGCGGCTGCAGGCGATGCTGTTCCTGCCGGGCGGCATCATGCTCGGCTCCGGGCTGGCGCCGATTGTGGCGGCGCTGCTGCTGTCGCTGACCGGCTGGCA
>CAMLGD010000049.1 GCA_946479405.1 uncultured Vogesella sp. | reverse complement strand
CCCCCAGCCGGGCTACGGTATCGGTGTCGCGCACCGACAGCCGCAGACGTTGCGCCACCGCCACCAGCACGGCATCGCCCGCATCATGACCCCAGCCGTCGTTGATGTCCTTGAAGTTGTCCAGATCGATGAACAGCACCGCGGCACAACCACCGTGGCGCCGGGCGCGGGCAATGGCCAGGTCGAGGCGATCCTGCAGCATCCGGCGATTGGGCAGCTCGGTCAGCGCGTCATACTGCGCCATCTGCTTGAGCTGTTCCTGGCTGGCATGCAGCGAGCCCAGTTGCTCGCCGATCTGCCGCTGCATCTGCTGGAAGCTACGCGCCAGCTCGCCGATTTCATCCTGCCGATCCAATGGCAGATAGCCGATTTCCTGCCCGCGGCCAAAAAGGTTGGCCGCAGCAATCAGCTGCCGTAGTGGCCGCAACACCAGCCGGGCCAGAAACAGCGTGCCCAGCAGCCCCAACAGGCTAAAGCCCAGCACGCTGATCATGATCAGCATGCCCAGGTGCTGCGCCCCTTCCCGCACGCTGGACAGAGGCTGCGCCAGCCCGACATACAGCTGGCCTTCTTCCGAGCGCAGTTTCAGCGGCTGGCGCACAAAGGCCATCACCACCGGCTGCAACAGGCCATCGGTGGTCGGTTGCTGAAACACTACCTGGCTCGCCGACCCCATCACCAGGCTGCGCGTGGCGGCAAACTCATCCTGTAGCAACACGCGCCGGCCGCGATCGAAACCGAAGGTCTTGCTGTGGTCCGGGTGGATCAGGATGTCACCCTGGCCATTGGCCAGGAACAGGCGGAAATCCAGTGGCAGGTCGGTCGCCAACAGGGCGAACATGCCATCCACGTCCAGGTTGATCACTACTACGCCCAGCGCCTTGCCATCGGTATCGCGCACCGGCATCGCGAGCTGCACGGATGGCCGCTCGGCGCCGGTGTAGACGCCGCGCTCGTGATTGATGGTGATGCGCGACATGTAGACGGTGCCACTAGGCAATTGCAGGGTCTCGGACACGTAGGAGAAATGTCCTTTTTCCTGCAGATCGGCCTCCGGCACGGTGATGAACGACTCCCCCAGACGATCGACACGCACCTGTTCCAGGCCAAAACTATCGGCCGTGATCAGCCGAATCTGAAAATAGGCCGGATTGGCCTGCATCATCAGTTCAAACAGTTCAGCCAATTGGGCGTTCAGCCGAGCATCCGGCTGCTTGAGCGTGCGCCGTACCGATGGATGGCTGGCCAACACCTGCAGATTGCGGGCGATTTCCTCCAGCGAGGTATCCACCCGTCGACCCAGCACCTGAGTGGCCGCCACCAGCGACTGCTGCGACGACTCCACCAGCAGACTGCGACTGACGCCATAGCTGTAGGCACCCGTCAGCGCGGAGGCACAGATACCGACTGCGGCCAACAGCAGGGCCAGTTTGACCGCAATGCCGTACTTCATGGTTGCAATACCTTGCTGGCACGATCACCCGCCAGAATGCGCCCCCACAGCTTGTCGCGGCGTTCTTCGCTTTCCGCCGGCTCCAGCCAGACAATGCGCGCCGTATTCTTGAAATACGGTGACGGAGAAGTGGTATTCGCCAGCCCCTGACGCTGCAGCAGCACCCGGCCCGGCATGTCGTCGAGCAAGAAGTTGATCCAGCGCATGGCCAGCGCGGTATCACGTACGCCACGGCTGATGGCCCAGCAGTCCAGCCAGGCCAACGCCCCTTCACGCGGGATGGCATAACCGACATCGACATTGGCCGCTTTCAACAACTGCAGCTGCTGCGAACCAAAGTTGGCAAACATCAGTGCCGCACGGCGCTCCTTGAACAGCGCAACAGACTCGGCTGGCCCGGTATAGAACGCGCTGACATTACGCCGTAGCGCAATCAGCTGGGCCACGGCAGCCGGCCATTGTTGCTCGCCGATACGGAACGGCGACGGCAGTGCCAGCACCTGTGCCGCCAGCGAGAAGCTGTGCACCCCGCCGTTATACGCGATGACCTTACCCTGATAGCGCTTGTCCCACAGCGCGGTAATACTGTCCGGCGCCACCGGGATCTGCTTGCGGTCGTAGATCAGCCCCATCTCGGAATAGGTATAGGGGATGGCGTAGGTTTTACCACCATGCACCAAGCCGGGAATGCCCTGCCGCTGTCGAAAGCGCGGCAGCTGCCGCGTCAGGTTGGGAATCGCCGCGGTATTGATTTCTGTTACCAGCCCCTGATGGATATAACGCTGCAACTCGGCAGTATTGACGGCAAAAATATCGAAGTTTGCGCCATTGCCTTCGGTCAGCTTGCGCCATAAATCCGTATCGGATTCAACCGTGGTGACTTCGACTTTGCTATTGGTGCGCTGCTCGAATTCCTTTACTACATCAGCATCGGCATAACCCGGCCATGCCAATACCCGCAGCACGCCGTCGGCCAGGACCGGCAGTGGCGATAGCAGCAGGAGCGCAGTGGCAAGCAGTCGGCGCCAGTCAGCAAGCATTTGTATTACTTTCCATTAACATATTGATATGCGTGGCAACAGAGAATCTGCTTCATTTAGCTGGCCCCTTTTGCCAGAAAACGTTAAAGATCTCGCGCCAATTAACGTGGTTACCTATTAAATATCATCGCTTAATCTGTAACGGCAAGCCTTACACGTACACGCTAAAATTTTTGTCGATCGGTCATGCCATTCAATTCATTTATGGCATATTTTGTATTGCCAAAATCGTGTTTTATCCGCAAAAAACCTCACCGCATTACTAACTGCCCGAAAAGCCAAGCCAAAGGCATAAACAGGCAACCTGCAGCAACGCCAGCTATTGTTGTTGGTAAGAGCTGGACTCTCTCCACCACACGCATCCATTGAGGAGGCATCACCATGGCAGACCTGTTCGACAATCCGCTGGGTTTGATGGGCTTCGAGTTCGTGGAGTTTGCCTCGCCCACCCCCGGCATGCTGGAACCGATTTTCGCGATGCTGGGCTTTACCAAGGTGGCGCATCATCGTTCAAAGAACGTAGATCTTTATCGTCAAGGTGGCATTAACTTTATCCTGAATAATGAACCACACAGCTTGGCGGCATACTTTGCCGCCGAGCACGGCCCCTCTGCCTGCGGCATGGCATTTCGTGTGCGCGATGCGCATCACGCCTATCGCCGGGCACTGGAGCTGGGGGCGCAACCGGTGGACATTCCCACCGGGCCAATGGAACTGCGCTTGCCGGCCATCAAGGGGATTGGTGGCGCCCCGCTCTATCTGATCGACCGCTTCGAGGACGGCAAATCCATCTACGATATCGATTTCGAGTTTCTACCCGGTGCCAACCCACACCCGCCGGGCTACGGTTTCAAGCTGATCGATCACCTCACCCACAATGTCTATCGTGGCCGCATGAGCTACTGGGCATCGTTCTACGAGCGGCTGTTCAACTTCCGCGAGATCCGCTATTTCGACATCAAGGGCGAATACACCGGGCTGACCTCCCGCGCGATGACCGCACCAGATGGGCTGATCCGCATTCCGCTCAACGAAGAAGGTGGCTCGGGCCATGGCCAGATCGAAGAATTCCTGATGCAGTTCAACGGCGAGGGTATCCAGCATATCGCGCTTCTGACCGATGACCTGCTCGCCAGCGTGGACCGCCTGCAAGCCGCCGGCGTACCACTGATGACGGCGCCGCCGGCCACCTATTACGAGATGCTGGACGAACGCCTGCCCGGCCACGGCGAACAGGCAACGCAACTGCAGGCACGCGGCATCCTGCTGGATGGCAATACTGGCGATGGCAATCGTCGGCTGCTATTGCAGATTTTCTCGCAGACCCTGCTGGGGCCGGTGTTCTTTGAGTTCATCCAGCGCAAGGGCGATGATGGCTTTGGAGAGGGCAACTTCAAGGCACTGTTCGAATCGATGGAGCGCGACCAGATACGCCGCGGGGTATTGCAAAAGCCCTGATACGGTCTGGCGCCTGTCGTCGCGGCGGGCTCTTACGGAAAGGCTAGTCTTGTCACTCCCCATTACCGCACGCCTCAATCATGTGCTGCTGCTGATCGCCATCACCACCTTGCTGGCGGGTGGCGCCTGCTATCTGCTGGCCGCCCCCACCCTGGCGCAGCAACTGTGGCTGGTCGGCGTGCTGCCGGTGCTGATCGCCCTGCTATACGACACGGTGCGCAGCCTGCTGCAACGCAAAGCCGGGGTGGATATTCTGGCGCTGCTATCCATCCTGCTGGCGCTGTCATTAGGCGAAGTGCTCACCGCTGCCGTTATCGGCCTGATGCTGGCCAGTGGCCGTACGCTGGAGGACTACGCCGCTGCGCAGGCACAGCATGAAATGTCGGCACTGCTGCAACATGCGCCGCGCTATGCCCACCGCTTTGAAAATGGCCAATGGCTCAAGATCGACATCAAGGAGGTTACCGCTGGCGACCGCCTGCTGGTACGCAATGGCGAAGTCGTGCCCGCCGATGGCAACCTGCTGACTGCCGCCACCCTGGATGAATCCACGCTGACCGGCGAACCGTTACCGGTAAAACGCGTCGCCGGCGAAGCCCTGCACAGCGGCGCCATCAATGCCGAACAGGCTTTCGAAATGCTGGCGACTGCCAATAGCGAGCACAGCACCTTCGCCGGTATCGTGCAGTTGATGCGTCAGGCACAGCAGCAACAGAGCCCGTCCAGCCGGATGGCCGACCGTTACGCACTGCTGTTTGCCCCGCTTACGCTGTTCATCGCTCTGTTTGCCTGGCTGATCAGCCAAGACCTGACCCGGGTCCTGGCCGTCTTGGTGGTGGCCACGCCCTGCCCGCTGATCCTGGCGGTACCGGTAGCCATCGTCTCCGGCATGTCTAGCTGCGCCCGCCGTGGCGTACTGGTAAAAAGCGGCGCGGCCCTGGAGCAGCTGGCGCAGGCGGATACGCTGTTTTTCGATAAAACCGGCACCCTGACCGGGGGACATGCCCGACTGGCCGTCATTCAGACTTCGACCGGCATCAAGGCTGACAACGTGCTGTGGTTGGCCGCATCACTGGAGCAAGCCTGCAATCACGTATTGGCCGAATCGGTCGTCAGTGCGGCGCGCGAGCACGGCATCACCCTGGCCTTGCCACTACAGACCAAGGAAATCCCTGGCGCAGGCATCAGTGGCGACATTGCTGGCCATCACGTAGCAGTGGGCTCCTATGATTTTGTCAGCAGTCAGGCCATTCCCGCTCCCTGGAGCCCGCTGTTTCTGCAACGACTGGGCTATGAAGGCGCCAGTGGCGTGTTTGTCAGCATGGATGGCTTCATGGTGGGTGCCCTGCAGCTGATGGACAAGCTGCGACTGGACACCCCGCGGGCGCTACGCCGGCTGTCGCTGGCTGGCATGCGTCGCATTGTCATGCTGACGGGCGATCGCAAGGACATCGCCAACACCCTTGGATCACAGCTGGGCGTAACCGAGGTGCTATCCGAGCAAACTCCGGCCGACAAGCTGGCAGCGATCCGGCAGGCACGCCTGAAAGGTATTGTGGTGATGGTGGGTGACGGCGTGAATGATGCGCCGGCACTGGCCGCCGCCGATGTAGGGGTGGCCATGGGTGCCCGCGGTGCCGCTGCGGCGGCGGAAGCCGCCGACATTGTGCTGCTGGTAGACCGGCTGGACCGGCTGGTAGAGGCGCTGCACATGGCCCGCCGCGCACGGCGTATTGCCGCCCAAAGCGTCATCGTGGGCATGGGGCTCTCCATCGTCGCCATGTTGGCCGCAGCACTGGGACACTTGCCACCGATCGCTGGTGCCTTGCTGCAGGAGGTCATCGACGTGGCGGTAATCCTGAACGCACTGCGTGCTCGCCAGAGTGGGCCGAGTGCGGCCAACCAGATGTCGCCACAAGATGCGGCGGAACTGAGCGCCGAACACCGTGAACTGGAAACGCTACTGGGCCAGGTAGCGCAGTTGGCCGACCGCCTGCCCGACCTGTCCGGCCCGCAGGCTGTTGCCGAGTTGACCAGCCTGCACCTGGCGCTTAACGAGCAGCTGCTGCCGCACGAGCAACAGGAGGATCACGAGCTGTACCCGCAACTGGCACGCAAGCTGGGAGGGGATGACCCGATGGCGGCGATGAGCGGCACCCATCGCGAGATTTTCCGCATTACCCGGCTGCTGGACTGCCTGATTGGCGACTTGCCGGCCGATGGCCCCAGCCCGCAGGCGGTACAAGAGCTGCAACGGCTGCTGTATGGTCTGGATGCCATTCTGCATCTGCATTTTTCACAGGAAGAAGAGCTGTACCACAGCCTGAGCAACCCGCCCTGACCTACGCCAGACAGCCGGACTTCCGCCTGTTTTTGCTGGCAACAGTCACTATCGGGTCGGCACCTCGCCTACCACACAGCACGCCACCATCGCTCAGCCCGCCTGCAACGGCTTGGCACAGCCACGGCGCCCGGCTGCCGCATCCTGCCCGCCCTGACGTTTGCGGCCAACATAAGCCACGCTGATCCGCCGCTCCCGCGCCAGATCCTTCATGCGCCGGGCCAGGTTGTGATTGATGAAATCCAGCATGATCACCATGTGCGCCACCCCAGCCGGCAGCGGCCGGGTGAGATCCGCCGGCTTGCGCCCGCTCCAGTGCACGATATCGCCATAGCCGGATGCCAACAGCGCTCGCCGCGCGGTATCGATACGGTCTCCTCCGACAATCATCGCTTTCATGGCCCGCCTCCCTTGACATGACCACACTGTAACCAGGCAAAGGTTGGCCGCAGAACCAAGAAAAAGCGCATTGCTTATCAGCGGGTGTCACACGCTTGGATGAGAGAGGGCGTTGTTTGTAGCACGGGTATACGTAGGCAGATCACCAGTAGCAGGAGACGTGTACGCGTTCAGTAGTGCATCGCATGAAGACGGCAGATTGACGGCAGCTGCGCGGCATGCACTGTTGCATCTTGAAGAAGGAATGACGGACAAAAAAATAACCTCCTGAATCGTCACGTCCAGGAGGCTTTGTAAGTTACGGACTCGCCGTGATTCCCGAACTGCTAGCGAGGAACGCGCAGTAATCCAAGAACTGTTTGAATGATACGTGCAGGGCTCTGCGGCGACTATTCGTAAAAATACCTAGCCTTATTGCGCGGCTTTTTCCAGCACACCAGCCAACTGAGAAAAGTCCGTCACAGCCCTGATTTCATTGAACATTTCATCCGCCTCACCATAGTTGCGCCGCAGCAACTTCAACCATTGCTTGGTACGGCTCAGCGCATAGTTGCTGTTGGCCGCACGCAAGTGACATTGTTCGGCCAGGTCCAATATCCACGGCAGCATGCCATGCCATGCCATTGGAGGTGGTATTTCGCCATGCTGCAGCATGTATTTGATACGCAATGCCAAATCTGGTGCCGACACCAGCCCGCGCCCGATCATGACAGTGTCGCAACCGCTCACCTCGCGGATGGCGCGATAGTCTTCCGGCGTCCACACCTCGCCATTGGCGACAACGGGAATGCTGACGGCTTCGCGGATGCGCGCCAGCCACTCCCAATGCGCCGGCGGCTTGTAGCCCTCAACCTTGGTACGGGCATGCACCGTCAGTTCGTCTGCCCCTGCGCTGGCAATAGCCTGTGCGCACGCCAGCGTCAGACTGGTGTCTTCGTAACCTAGACGCATTTTGGCAGTAACCGGCGTGGCTGCAGGCACCGCTGCCCGCACAGCGTGGACGATCTGGTACAGCAGCTCCGGCTCTTTCAGCAACACGGCGCCACCGCGATGCCGATTGACAGTCGGCGCCGGACAGCCAAAATTCAGATCGACGGCAGTTGCCCCCATCTCGGCAGCGCGCACTGCGTTGGCAGCCAGCCACTCGATATCGGACCCCAATAGCTGTACCCGCAACGGTGTACCACTGCGGGTATGGGAGGCATTATCCAGTTCGGGTGCCAGGCGGTGGAAAGTACGCGCCGGCAGCAGCGAGTTGGTCACCCGGACAAATTCGGTGACACACAGGTCGATGCCACCGATACGCGTCAGAACGTCGCGCATGATGTCGTCAACCAGCCCTTCCATCGGAGCCAGAACGATTTTCATGAAACATGCCAGTAAGCGGGAGCCCGGATTGTATACAATCCGCCCCAACCACACCACGACAACCGCCAGCCAGCAACAGAATGCACAGGCGTTACGCCAGGCCCAGGGCAGGCAGCAGCTACCCTTGCCACAAGGACAGTAATGCTTGACGCCGCGTGGCAAAGCACAGATTCTCGCCCGTCTTTTACGGCACCAGGCACAGGAATATCATGACGGATAAACGCGCCATCATTATTGATACGGATCCGGGGCAGGATGACGCAGTGGCCATTCTGGCGGCGCTGGGCGCGTCCGTGCTGGACGTGCTGGGCATCACCGCCGTTGCCGGCAACGTGCCGCTGGCACTGACACAGCGCAATGCCCGCATCATCTGCGAGTGGGCCGGCCGGCCGGACGTGCCAGTGTTCGCGGGTGCCGAAACCCCACTGTTGCGCCCGCTGGTTACCGCGGAGCACGTGCATGGCAAGACCGGCATGGATGGCGTGCCGCTGCACGAGCCAACCATGCCGCTGCAACCGCAACATGCCGTCGATTTTATCGTGCACACCCTGCGCAGCCGCCCGGCCGGCAGCGTCACCCTGTGCGCGCTCGGACCGCTGACCAACCTGGCGCTGGCGCTGCGCATGGCGCCGGATATCGCGCCGCGCATCAGGGAAATCGTACTGATGGGCGGCAGCTATTTCGAAGGTGGCAATATCACACCAGCGGCTGAGTTCAATATCTATGTCGATCCACATGCTGCCGACCTAGTGCTGCGCTGCGGTGCGCCCATCGTGATGATGCCGCTGGATGTCACCCACAAGGCCCGCACCTCGGCCGAGCGCATCGGCTGGCTGCGCGCCCTGCCCAACCGCGCCGGCAATCTGGCTGCCGACACCATGACCACGCTGGAGCGCTACGACGTGCAGCGTTATGGCGAATTTGGCGCACCACTGCACGACCCGACAGTGATCGCCTACCTGCTGCAGCCCGAGCTGTTCGGTGGTCGCCAGGTCAATGTCAGCGTGGAGCTGGCTGGCGAACTGACGCTGGGTGCCACCGTAATCGACTGGTGGGGTGTCAGCGGGCGTGCGGCCAACGTGCACTACATGACCGAGATCGATGCCGACGGTTTTTTCCAGCTGCTGGCCAACTGTCTGGCGCAGCTGCCATGAGCGAGGACAGCCATATGGTGCAAACGACACTGCCAGCCGGCCGCTACCAGCACTACAAGGGAGGCTTGTATCAGGTGCTGGGCGTAGCACGACATTCCGAGACTACCGAACTGCTGGTGGTCTACCGCCCGCTGTACGGCGAGATGGCGCTGTGGGTGCGGCCATTGAGCATGTTTACCGAGCAGGTGCAGGTCGCCGGCGAGTGGCAGCCACGCTTTCGTCTGTTGCAAGCCGATTAGCCGCTACACATGTTGATTTTCCGTACCGACCAGTTCCCGTTGCCGTTACCAGCCGGGCATCGTTTTCCTGCCGAAAAATACGCATTGCTGGCGGATGCCGTCGCCCGACTGGCACCGGCGCAGCTGGATATCGCGCCAGCCGCCACGCGCGGTGAACTAATGCTCGCGCATGCGGCCAACTATGTTACGGCCCTGTTCGATGGCAGCATCGACGCCAGCAGCATGCGCGAGATCGGCCTGCCGTGGAGCCCGGCACTGGTAGAGCGTAGCGCCCGCTCGGTCGGCGCCACCATCGGTGCGGCCCGTAGCGCATTGCAGCACGGTGTCGGCATCAATCTGGCAGGCGGTACGCACCATGCCGGCCATGCCAAGGGCAGTGGTTTTTGCGTGTTCAATGATGTAGCCGTCACCATTCGGCTACTGCAGCAAGAAGGCCGCATTCGCCGGGCCGCGGTCATCGATCTGGACGTGCATCAGGGCAACGGCACCGCCGAACTGTTTCAGGGCGATGGCAGTGTTTTCACACTGTCATTGCACGGCGAAAAGAACTTCCCGTTCCGGCGCGCGCCGTCTACGCTGGATGTGGGGGTTGCCGACAACACCGGGGATGACGTTTACCTGCAGCTGCTGGATGACGCGCTGCACACCCTGGCGACCAACTTCCAACCGGACCTGGTGTTTTACCTGGCCGGCGCCGATCCATATATGGGCGACCGTCTGGGTCGGTTGTCGCTGAGCAAGGCCGGTCTGCTTGCCCGCGACTGCCGCGTGTTCGATCTGTGCGAACAGCGGCAATGGCCACTGGCGCTGCTCATGGCCGGTGGTTATGCCGTACCGATCAGCGATACGGTGGACATCCATTTGCAGACAGTGCGCGAGCTGCTGTCGCGTCATCACCCGAAAGGAGGTTGATCTCTATGGAACCTTTAACCGCCACATTTGCCGGCGGCTGCTTCTGGTGTACCGAAGCAGTGTTTCGCCAGCTGGACGGGGTGGTCGATGTCACCCCCGGTTATATCGACGGACATCTGGAGGACCCGGATTACGAACGTGTCTGCCACGGCAATACCGGTCATGCCGAAGCTATCGAGCTGACGTATCTGCCAGACAGGGTCAGTTACCAGACTTTGCTGGAAGTATTTTTCCTGACTCACGATCCCACCACGCTGAATCGCCAAGGCCATGACATTGGTACTCAGTACCGCTCGGCGATATTTGCCCACGATCAGGCACAGCTACAGGCAGCACGCGACATGATCGCCAACCTGGAAGCCTCAGGCCGCTACGACGCCCCCATTGTCACCGAAGTGAAAATGGCACCGCGCTTTTATGCCGCCGAGCACTTCCACCACAATTATTTCTCGCATAACCAGACGGCTGGCTATTGCCAGGTTGTCATCGCACCCAAGCTTTATAAGCTGCACGAACAGCACCCGGAGTTGCTGAAAGCCTGATGGCTGCGGGGCTGGCACGACCAGCTCCGTTCGCACTCCCCTGCACATAGCCTTGCGCTACAATGGCGGCATTGCCTGCGCCAGTCACCTGTCATTGTCGATGCCCACCCAAAAATCAGAAAAGCTTTTCGCCAACATGCCGTCACTCGATTCGTGGTGGCGCATGATTGGCGACCTTTCCATGCGGGTGAAAGCCAGCTTTGTGCTGCTGTGGCTACTGCTGTCACTGGCCATCCTGCTTGCCGCGCTGTTTCTTACCGAAGAAAGCCGCCAGCAGCAGTTTGAAGCTGCCACCCTGCACATCAAGAAAACCCTGGAAGAACGGCTGCTGATCTGCGAAACCGCCATCTACGGCTTTGCCGAACTGTCTGCGGCCAACTACGGCAGCGAACAAACCCGTCTGCGCCAGTTTGCACAGAATATCGGCACTCGTTATCCCTACATCTATCTGATGGGCTTTCAGCCCTCCGTCACGCTGGCCGACCGCGAGGGCTTTGAAGCGGCGATGAGTTTTCGCAGCAAGCAGCCGTTTTTCATCAAGGATTACAACGGCAAAAAGGATAGCGGCTGGCAGCAGGCCCAGTTCTGGCGCCCGGCCCCGGCTCGCCCGTACTACATCCCGCTGGTGGACGCCCAGCCGGCCAGCGCCCGGCGTTACGACTTCATGACCGGCCTCGATATCGCCCGCGACCAGGTACTGGGGCCGGCGGTGCAGCAGGCTATTCGCAGTGGCGAAATCGAAGTCACCCCACCGTTCAATCTGCAGGACGGTGAGCACGGCTTCGGCTACCTCAAGGCGGTATACCGCGAAGGCGTGGCACCGGAAACCGTGGCCGAGCGGCAGGACAGCGTTATCGGCATCATCCTGCTGGGGGTGCGCGCAGAAACCCTGCTGACCGTACAAGGCGACAGCAGCCGCCAGCTGGACTTGCGCCTGTTACCCAACGACCCGCAGCAACCGCCGGGCAATATCGGCATGCACCCGTCGGCCACCATCTCTACCGCCAACAGCGGCTGGCTGCACCAGATGCTGTTTCCCTCGCGGCAGATGCAGCTGTCCATCGAGCGCGACTACTTCCCTTATCGACTGGAAGTATTTCGCGGTGAAGATGCCAACCGTATTCCACTGCCGCTGTACGGCCTGGCGCTGGGCTCCGGTGCCTTTATCGCTGCACTGTTGTTGCTGATTGCTGCCTCGCAGAACAATGAGCGACTGCAAAGCGAGCGTTACCACGAAACCCTGCACCGCGAACGGCAACAGGCGCTGATCACACTGGAAAGCATCGACGATGCGGTACTAGTGATGAATGGCGACTACCGCGTGGAGTACCTCAACCCGAAGGCCGCGCTGCTGCTGGGCGTATCGCAGCAGCGCTCGGTCGGCATGTTGCTAAGCGAGGTATGGAAGGTACGCTTTGAACTGGCTCGCGAAGCGATTGCCGATCCGGTGGCGGCCTGCCGCCAGCAACTGCAGCGCGTCGAACTGCCGGAAAATGCCTGCCTGCTGCGGCCGGATGGTCAGGGCGCCTTCATCGAAGGCACCGTGTCGCCGCTACTGGACCAGGACGACAAGCTGCGCAGCATCGTCATCACCTTCCGTGACATGGCGCCGCTGCGCCAGCGCATGGCTGAAGCACTGGAGCGCAGCGAACAGCGCCTGAAGCAGCACCAGGCCGAACTGGCGCGCGTGGCACGTATCAATACCCTGGGCGAGATGACCTCCGGCATCGCGCACGAGATCAACCAGCCGCTGTCGGCCATTGTCAGCTACAACGAAGCCTGCCTCAGCATGCTGGAAGACGAGGAGCCGGATCGCATCCTGCTCAAGACCGCGCTGTTCTCCTCGGTGAAACAGGCGCAAAGAGCTGGGCATATCGTCAAAAAACTAAGAGAATTCGTCGCCAGCAAGCAGGCCGAGTTGAGCGCGGTGGATGTCAATCAGGCGGTGCTCAATGTCATCACCCTGATTGAATCGGAGTTACGCGACCATGCCGTTACCGTGGATACCGACCTGGCCGGCGAACTGCCGCGCGTACAGGCCGACGCCATCCAAGTGGAACAAGTGGTGATGAACCTGTGCAAGAACGCCATGGAAGCGCTGATGGACCTGCCGGGCGAGCGCCGGCTGTTCATCTACAGCGAACCACGCGGCCAACGTGTGCGCGTCGGCGTGCGCGACAACGGCCCGGGCATGCCGGCCGACACGCTACAAAAAGTATTCCAGCCGTTTTTCAGCTCCAAGTCGCAAGGCATGGGGCTGGGGCTGACCATCAGCCATACCATTATTGAAAACATGGGCGGGGTACTGCATGCCGGCAACCTCGATACCGGCGGTGCCGAATTCTACTTCGAGCTGCCCATGATCAAGCCGCAGGGCGAAACAGAAGGAGCAAGAGCGTAATGCCAGCCATGACCCCGACAATCTTTGTCATCGATGACGACCCGGCCGTGCGCGATTCGCTGGCGTTGCTGATCGGCACCCAGGGCATGCGCGTGCAGACCTTTGAGCACGCCGAGGCATTCCTGCAGAAATTCCACCCGGACGAAATTGGCTGCCTGGTACTGGACATCCGCATGCCGGAAACCTCCGGCCTGGCGCTGCAGGACATGCTGAACCTGCGCAACATCCGCATGCCCATCATTTTCATTACCGGCCACGGCGACATCGAGGAATGCCGCCGCGCCTTCCGTGGCGGCGCGGTAGATTTCCTCACCAAACCGATCAATGCGCCACAGTTGCTGGACAGCCTGAAAAAGGCCATCCGCATCAGTATTCAGCAGCAGGAACAGGTAACCGCGACCCAGGACGTACGGCAGAAGCTGGAGCGCATTACCGAGCGCGAACGGCTGATCCTGCGCCACGTAGCCGAAGGCCTGTCCAGCAAGGAAATCGCCCGCGAGCTGGAGCTGTCGCCACGCACGGTGGAAGCCCACCGTGCCAAGCTGTTCGAAAAACTTGAAATCAATTCACTGGCCGAGCTGGTGCGCTTCTATCTGCACGCACTGGAAGCCACTCAACCCAGCCAATAGCAAGCCTCTCCATGACCCGACTCTTTAACAAAATCGGCCTGGTTGCCCGCCACGGCAAACCGCACATCATCGAATCGCTGCTGGGGTTGGCCGCACACCTGACCAAACGCGGCTTCCATGTTCTGGTCGACAAGGACAGCTGCGACAACACCCATGTCGGCGGCTATCCGATTGTCGACCGCGACGACCTGGGCAAGCTGGCCGACCTGGTGATCGTGCTGGGCGGCGACGGCACCATGCTGTCGGTTGCCCGCGTACTGGCGCCCTATCGCGTACCGCTGGTCGGCATCAACCAGGGCCGGCTGGGCTTCATGACCGATATTCCGCTGCACGAAATGCTGGTAGCGGTGGACGGCATCCTCGACGGCCAGTTCGTGCCGGAAGAACGCATCCTGCTGCAGGCCTCGGTGATCCGTGAAGATGCCGAAGTGGTCAGCGCGCTGGCGCTGAACGATGTGGTGATCAGCCGCGGCTCGCTGGGCTCGATGATCGAATTCGAGGTGTTCGTCGACAACCAGTTCGTCTACAGCCAGCGCTCCGACGGCCTGATCATCAGCACCCCCACCGGTTCCACCGCCTATTCGCTGGCCTCCGGTGGCCCGATCCTGCACCCCACGCTGCAGGCGTTCGCGCTGGTGCCGATCTGCCCGCAATCACTATCCAACCGCCCGATCGCGGTCAGCAACAATTGCGAGGTGGAGTTCATGCTCACCCGCGGGCTGGACACCAAGGTGCACTTCGACGGCCAGTCGCACTGCGACCTGATGGAAATGGACCGCGTGATCATCCGCAGCTACCGCAACACGCTGAAGATCCTGCACCCGGTCGGCTACAACTACTACGACATGCTGCGCCACAAGCTCCACTGGGGCGAGCGCCTGCTGTGAGGCATCCATGCTGCTTTCGCTTAACGTCAAAGATTTTGTCATCGTCGATCAACTGCAACTGGAGTTCGCCCCCGGCTTTACGGTATTGACCGGTGAAACCGGCGCCGGCAAATCCATCATCCTTGATGCGCTGGGCCTGCTGCTGGGCGACCGTGCCGAGGTAAGCCAGATCCGCGAGGGCGCCGAGCGCGCCGAAATTGCCGCCCAACTGGACATCCGCCAGCAACCGGACCTGACCGCCTGGCTGGCGGAAAACGCGCTGGCCGGCGACGATGGCGAGCTGCTGATCCGCCGCATCGTCGATCGCAACGGCCGTTCGCGCAGTTTCATCAACGGCATGCAGGCCACCCAGGGCCAGCTCAAGGCGATGGGCGAATACCTGGTGGACATCCACGGCCAACATGCGCACCAGTCGCTGGTGCGGCCGGACGCACAGCGCGAACTGCTGGACGCCTACGCCGGCGCCACGCAGCTGGCTCGCGATACCCGCACCGCCTGGCAAGACTGGCAACACATTCGCAAGGCGCGCGAGGATGCCGACAAGCGCCAGCGCGAATCGGAAGTGGAACGCGAGCGCCTGACCTGGCAGATCAGCGAGCTGAGTGAGCTGGGTCTGACCGCCGACGAATGGCCGCAGCTGAACCAGCTGCACAGCCGGCTGGCCAACGCTGCCGAGCTGGCGCAATCGGCACAGGCCGCAGTGGATGTGCTATCGGAAATGGACGGCAGCTGCCTGACCCTGCTGTCGCAAGTGCAGAGCAGGCTGGGCAAGCTGTCCGGCTACGACACCCGGCTGGCGGAATCGCTGGCGCTGCTGGATTCGGTGGATGCCGAGCTGCGCGAAGTGGTGTACAGCCTGCGCGACTACGCCAGCGGCTTCGAGGAGGACCCGGGTCAACTGGCCGATGTCGAGGCGCGCATCCACGCACTGATGAGCGCCGCGCGCAAATACCGCTGCCAACCGGAAGACCTGCCCAAGAAACTGGCCGACTGGACGCAACAGCTGGCCGAGCTGGAAGCCGCCACCGATATCGAGGCACTAAGCACCGCGGAAAGCGCGGCACTGGCACGCTACCGCGCCCAGGCCGAATCACTGTCGGCCAAACGCCGTCAGGCCGCCGCCGAGCTGTCGGCGCGCATCGGCAACGAAATGCAGCGCCTGGCAATGGAGGGTGCCCGCTTTGCCATCGAGTTGTCCGCTGCCAGCGAGCCGACCGCCCACGGTCTAGAAACCATCGAATACCTGGTGGCGGCCAACCAGGGCAGCACCTTGCGCCCACTGGCCAAGGTAGCCTCCGGCGGCGAGCTGTCACGCATCAGCCTGGCGATGCAGGTGGTTATCAGCCAGGTGGCCAGCGTGCCGACACTGATCTTCGACGAGGTGGATGTCGGCATCGGCGGCCGCGTTGCCGAGGTGGTAGGCAAGCTGCTCAAGCAGCTGGGCGAGCGTTACCAGGTGTTGTGCGTTACCCACCTGCCGCAGGTGGCGTCGTGCGGCAACCAGCACTGGCGCGTAAGCAAGGCGGCGGAAGCAGGCCGCACCGTCAGCCGCATCGCCGCGCTGGACGCCGAGGGCCGGGTGCTGGAAATCGCCCGCATGCTGGGCGGCGAGGACATCACCGCCACCACCCGCCAGCACGCCAGCGAGATGCTGGCCAACAACGCCTGAGCGGCTGCGCCGCCAACTGTCAGCCCGGCCGCGCGCCGGGCTTTTTCATGTGCTCAGCCAGGCACTGTAGAGCTCGCCGCGCATCGGCACGCCGGACTCCTGCCGCAGGGTTACCGGCTGGCTTTGCCTGCGGGCAAAACCAGCAGCGGCCAGTTGTGCAGCCAGATAGCCCGGCGCATGGCTGTAGCGACCGCTGCTATTGAGGCGAAAACCGATGGCATCGTCGCCCAGCCATTCGCTGGAAAACACCAGTTGCCCGCCGGGACGCAGGCTGCGGGCAATGGCCGGCAACACCCGCGACAGATCGCCGATGTAGATGAAGGTATCCATGCACACTGCCAGCTCGAACGACTCGCCTTGCGTTTGCAGCCAGGCCCCCAGCTCCGCCTGCTGCAGGTGATGGTAAATGCCCTTGGCCCGCGCCTGTGCCAGCATGCCACCGCTCAGATCCACACCGACCAGGCGGCGGGCATACGGCTGCAGCACCTTGCCGACCAGCCCGGTGCCGCAACCCAAGTCGGCGATGTGCCAGCCGCCTTGCGGCCAACTTTGCTCTGCCGCCAGCGCCGCTACCAGCGCCGGCCCCTGGTAGCCCAGCTCGGCAAGCTTGTGATCGAAGTGACCGGAAAACTGATCGAACGCCTGCTGCACATAGCTATCGCTGCAGCGCGGCGGGGCATCACCCTCGCCACAGGCCGCCAGCAGATGACGAGCAATAGCGTTGTCCGGCTCAGTCGCCAGCCATTGCCGCAGCAGCGCCTGCGCCGCCTCTGGCTGACCGATTTCGCTTAGCGCCTGCGCCAGCGTGGCCGGCGGATGCTTGGCCGCCCCCTCGCAGACGATGCCGCGGTAGTTGCATTGCTGTGCGGCGGCGGCATCACCGTTGGCCGCATAGTGGGCGGAGAGCAGAAACCAGGCATCCGGCAGCGCCGGCTTGAGCTGCAGCGCCTGCTGCCACGCCTGCTCCGCCTGCGTGCCATGGCCCAGCGCCGCCTCGCTGGCTCCCAGATTGGTCCAGAAGAAATACTGCCGCGCATCCAACGCCAGGGCGGCGCGGAACGCCGTCACTGCCTCGGCATACTGCTGCAGGCTGGCACAGACGATGCCAAGGCTGAACCACCACGCCGCCTGACCATCGTCGCCCTGCACCGCCCGCTGCAGCCACGGCAGTGCCTCTGCATCCCGCCCCTGCTGGTGCAGTACGCAGCCCAGCCAGTGCTGGCCGGCGACATCATCAGGATTGGCCGCAAGATGCTGCCGGTACAGCGCCTCGGCGGCGGCAAGATCGCCGGCCAGGTGCTGACGCTGGGCAGACTGAAACAGGGTATGGGTAGCAGACATGTTGTGACGTGGAGCAGGAGAAGGCTGCCACTATATGAATTTTGTGACGCGGGAGCCAGCACCAGCCGTCGCCACCTCGGCCAACAGTTGAGCACCACAAACAGCCGGTGCCATTAGTGCTGAGAAGCGGCCACATCCCCTTGCTCGGCGCCACCCAAATGATGCGGCGGAATGCCCGGCAATACCGGGCCAGGACGCTATCTCACTGCCGCCACGAAGTCGGCAAAGGCTGCCACCAGCCTGTCTACG
>CAMLGD010000048.1 GCA_946479405.1 uncultured Vogesella sp. | reverse complement strand
CCTTCTTGATCAGCGCGCGGTTGCCGCATTCCGGGCAGGCCTTGCCGGCCATCTGTGCCGGCGCCACGCTCACCACTGCGCTTTCGAACAGGTCGCCCTGTTCCGGCACCATCACCCCCATTTCCTCCACTGGCACGCCTTCCTCGCTGAGGATGCCCAGCATGGCGTAGCGGTGAATCACCAGCCGCGCCAGGTACGCTTCGGTGGACGGCCAGCTCTGCGACTTGTCGCTGCCTGGGGTGCGGGCGAAGAAGTCGGCCTGCGGTTCGGCGTAGCTCAGCAGCTTGCGCAGCTTCATGCCGATCCATGCCGGATCGATCACCCGCATGTCGAGGCTGAGCATCTTGCACAGCCCGTCCAGCTCGCGCGGGTAATGGCCGGCCAGCCACAGCGAGTACGGCCGGCGCTGGCCGTTGGGCAGCACCAGTTCCTTCACGAACAGCACAAAGTCGTCGCCGGTCTGCGGGTTGTTCACGTCCACCGACCAGCTGATGGTGCCGTCGGTGCCGGATTTCGGCTCCTTGCGCGCAAACAGCGCATCCATCACCGGGGTGGTGTCGCCTGCGGCCAACGTTAGCGCCCCCAGCTGCTCGACGCGGTATTTCACCACCCGGCCCAGCGCGGCGGCGGCGGCGCTGCTGCCCACCGGACCATCGCCCAGCTCGGCACGGTAATGACGATCACCGCGGGTGGCGGCCAGCGCATCCAGCTTGGCCCCCAGCCAGGCACGGTCGCGGCAGCGCATGTCCATGGACAGCGTCTTGGCAATCGCCCCCAGACCGCGCGGCACATCGCCGTTGACCCAGCATTCAAACGGCAGCGGCGCTTCGCCCGGCTGCTGGCCTTCGATATGGCCGACCATCACCGCAAAGTCGCCCTCCTCGCCTTCCACCATGAAGGTCCACGACGGGTTGCCATGCTTGAGCTTGGGCCGGTGCGGCCATTTCAGGCTGGCCAGCGCCGGGCTGGGCGCAGTGTTCAGCGTGATGCGGCGGTCCGGATCATTCTGGTTGCCCAGGTCCTGCGGCAGCTGCTGGCTGGGCGCAGGGTTGGCCGCAGGCGTCGGCTCAATCGACAGCACCGAGCCCAGCACGCTGTTGGGGCGGTAGGTGGTGATGCCCTTCAGTCCGGCGCGCCAGGCTTCCAGGTACAGGCTTTCGAAGTCGGCAAACGGGTAGTCGGCCGGCACGTTCACGGTCTTGGAGATGGCGGTATCCACGTACGGTGCCACCGCCGCCACCATGCGCATGTGGTCCAGCGCGCTCATCTGCAACGCACTGACAAAGTATTCCGGCAGCGCATTGGTGTCGCCGCCCTGCATGCGATACACGCGGTAGGCGTGGTCTTCCACCAGGTATTCCTGCTGCGTGCCGTCGGCCATGCGCTTCTTGCGGGTGTAGTACCAGCTGAACGGCGGCTCGATGCCGTTGGAGGCATTGTCGGCAAACGCCAGCGAAATGGTGCCAGTCGGCGCGATGGACAGCAGGTGCGAGTTGCGGATGCCGTGCTTTTTGATGCGCGCCTTGATCTTGTCCGGCAGGCGGCTGGCGCAGTGCGGCGCCGCCAGGTACTTGTCGGCATCGAACAGCGGGAAGGCGCCCTTCTCGATGGCCAGATCCACCGAGGCATCGTAGGCGGCATCGCGCATATGCTCGGAGATGCTTGCGGCCAACCTGCGGCCTTCCTCACTGTCGTAACGCACCTTGAGCATGATCAGCGCATCGCCGAGGCCGGTGAAGCCCAGGCCGACGCGGCGTTTGTTCTGCGCCTCGCGCTGCTGTTCCTGCAGCGGCCACACGGTGAGATCCAGCACGTTGTCCAGCATGCGGATCGAGGTGCGCACCACCTTCTCGAATGCCTTGAAATCGAAGCTTGGTGCCTCGCCAAACGGCTGGCGCACAAACTTGCACAGGTTGATGGAGCCCAGGTCGCAGCAGCCGTAGTCCGGCAGCGGCTGCTCGCCGCAAGGGTTGGTGGACTCGATCACCTCGCAGTAGGACAGGTTGTTGTCGGCGTTGATCTTGCTCATGAACAGCACGCCCGGCTCGGCGTGGTCATAGGTGCAGTGCATGATCTGCTGCCACAGCTCGCGGGCACGCAGCTTGCGGTACACCCATAGCCCGTCGTCGCGCTGGTAGCTGTCGGGGAAGGCGTCGGACGCCGGCGCCACGGCGTGGGTCAACTCCCAGTCGCCATCGCTATCCACCGCCTGCATGAAGGCATCGGACACGCCCACCGAGATATTGAAGTTGGCCAGATCACCCTGATCCTTGGCGTGGATGAAGGCCTCGATGTCCGGATGGCTCACATCCAGCACCCCCATCTGCGCGCCGCGACGTGCGCCGGCGGATTCCACCGTTTCGCAGCTGCGGTCGAACACGCGCATGTAGGATACCGGCCCCGAGGCACGGCTGTTGGTGCCCTTCACCCGCGCGCCCTTGGGGCGGATGCGGCTGAAGTTGTAGCCCACACCGCCGCCACGGCGCATGGTCTCGGCCGACTGCAGCAGCGCTTCGTAGATGCCGACCTTGCCGTTCTCGGCCTCGGACACGGCATCGCCCACCGGCTGCACGAAGCAGTTGATCAGCGTGGCCTTGAGGTCGGTGCCGGCGGCGGAGTTGATGCGGCCGCCGGGGATGAAGCCGCCATCCAGCGCCTCGAAAAACAACGGAGCAAAGCGTTGCGGGTCCTGCTCCTGCGCGGCCAGCGCCTGCGCCACGCGCTGACGCACTTCGGTTACCGACTGTTCGCCGTTCTTGGCGTATTTTTCCAGCAGTACTTCGCGCGAAATATCCTGTTCCGCAAACACGGCGCCGTTGTCCCGATTCATGCCATCCCCGCTATATGTGGTGTCAGAAAAAATGGAATCTAACTAGATATAGCGGGTATTGACCTTGATAGCCATCAAAGCTGTACCAGTGGCCAGCCGAGTTGCCCGCGGGTGCCGTGCCGATACAACAGCCCGCTACGCACCGCCAAAACAACTGCGGCCAACCTTGTCGCAAGGTTGGCCGCAGTACGGTACACACCAGTTGGCGCCGATTTATTTCAGCTTGATCAGCAGCGGTACGCCATCCTTGTCGGCCTTCACCTTGTCTGGGTCCAGCACGCTGATGCGGTCTGCCAGCGCCGGTTGCGCCGCCAGCAGCAACTGCCGCGCCGCCTCGCCGCGCGCCTTGGCCAGCGCGTTCAACGCCGCCTGATCCACCTTCTGCGCCGCCAGCAACTCCTGGCGCATCGCCTGTGCCCGCTCGGCGGTGTCTTTCTCGCTGGCCACCCGTTTCAGCCAGGCAAAGCGGCCGATCTGCGCGGCGTAGACATCGCCCACTGCCTTGCGGATCGCCGGGTCGCCCATGTCCGGCAGCGGCAGCGGCTCGTCGGCCTGCAGCTGGTAGGCGGCGCGCTTGAGGATGTCGCTGTCGACGCGGTAACGCGCCAGCTCGCGGCTGTCTTCCTCGGCGGCATAACCGCCGCCGATGGCCAGCGCCAGCTTGGGCCGCTTGGCCATCAGCTCGGCCAGCTTGCCCAGTTTCTCGCGTTCCGGCGGTGGAATGCGGTCGTCGCCGGCATCGGCATAGATCTCGTCGAAGCCCTCGCCGCCGAACAGCGCGCGGAACGGTGCGGTCACCACTTTCACCAGGATGTTGCGGATCGCCTGCCACACCAGATGGCCGTAGGAGAAGTCCGGCTGATCCAGGCTGCCGGCCACCGGCAGTGCCAGATCGATGCGGCCGTCGCTGTCTTCCAGCAGCGCCACCGCCAGGCGCAGCGGCAGGCGCGTGCCGTCGTAATTGGCCACCTCGTCACCCAGCTGGATGTGGTCGATCACCACGCGGTTGTCACCCTTGAGCTGGCGGTCTTTCAGCAGGTAACGCAGCTCGGTGGTAAGGCGGCCGTCAGTGATCTGCCAGCCGGCAAAGGTCATCGAGTACGGGTTGAGGCTGCCCAGCGTAATGTTGCGGAAGTTAAGCGTCATGTCCAGGTCGCGCGTCACCTCGAATGGCGACAGCGCACCGCGGATGCGCACGTCGCCAAACTGGTCGACGCGGCCATCCAGCGTCACCGTGCCGCGGCGGCCCGGCTTGCTGGACAGGCCCAGCACGGTGCCGGACAGCGAGTGGATGCGGGTACCGAAGCTGGGCTGCAGCCCCAGGTCGGCAAAGTCCATGCGCGCATTGCGCACGCGGATGGCACGCACATCCACTACCGGTGCGGCAGCCGCCGCCGGTTTGGCGCTGGCCACCGACTTGGCCGCGACTGGCTGCGGCTTCATCAGGTGCGCAAAGTTGGGTACCCGCTTTTCGTCCAGGATAAAGCGCAGCTGCGGCGACACCAGCCGCACATCGGCAATGCTCACCCGCTGCGGCTGTGCCTTGATACCGCTGACGGCCAGCTGCTGCCAGCCCAGCAGCGGCTCGCGCCGCCCCGGCTCGAACAGCGCCAGTTTATCCAGTTGTGCCTTGCCATCGGCCTGCCAACGGCTGCCGGTCAGCGCAAAGCCCAGATCGGCCGATAGCTCGCCACCGCCAAAGCGCAGCACGGTCTGCTCCAGCGCATACGGCGCCACGCCGGCCAGCGGCAAACGGCTGGCCTGCAACTGGCCCTTGATGTCCTGCAGGTTGGCCGCAAGCGTGGCATCCAGCTGCAGCTTGCCCTGGCCAACGCCGCCGCCCAGCTGCAGCGCCCAGCCCTGCTGCGGATCACCAGACACGCTGGCCGCCACATCGGCCAGCTGCAGTGCCACCGGCGTGGTAGTGCTGCTGTCGCGCCAGCTGACGCTGCCGCCCGCCAGCTTCAACTCAGGGTAGCGAATCTGCCAGGCCGCTGCTGCCGGCGGCTCACTTGCGGCGGCCGGCGCGGCCGTGGCGGAGGGGCGCTGACGCAGTGCTTCGGCAATATCCAGCTTACCGTCCTTGCTGCGGTTCAGCGCCAGTTGCAGCCCCTGCAGCGTGATGTCGCCCGCACGAATGCTGTGCTTGTTCAGGTCCAGTTCGCTGCCGGCCAGTTGCACGCCGGCCAGGCTGGCAAATGCCGGCTGGCTACCGCTGGCAGCAGTCAACTGCGACAGCGCCAGCGTGGCATCTTGTACCTTTACCCCGCCGTTGGCATCGACGGCGACGGCGGCTTGCAGGCTGTCCAGCTTGAGGCTGGCGGACAGCGGCGCGATAAAGCCCTGATGCGTGGCGCGCAACTGCCAGTTTTCCAGCCGGATGCGCGGCAGGTTGACACGCCAGCCCGGCGCGGCGGCATGGTTGGCCGCAGGCTTGGCTGCCGCCGCGCCGGGCTGGGCCACGGGGATGGCGGCCAACCAGTCCGGCTGCGCGTGCGCATCCAGCACCGTGGCCAGCTCGCCGCCGGACAGGGTCAGGCTGCCCAGCGTCAGCTGGCGGTTGACCAGATCGAACTGCCCGCCGGCCAGCGCCAGGCTGGCCAGCTTGAGCGGGCTGCCGCTCTGCGGCGCCACCAGTGCCAGGCCATCCAGCCGGGCACTGAAACCGCGCGACCAGGCACTGGCCGAGACACCAGCCAGGTCAAAATGGTAAGGCACGGTAGCCGCCAGCTTGCCCTGCGGTGCGGCCAACTTGAGGTGCGGCTGTACATAGGGCCAGATGCTGGCCAGGGTGAAGCCTTCCACTTTCAGCACACCGTCGGACTGCAGCGGCTGCAGCAGCAGGCTGCCCTGCCACGCCAGCCGGGTGCCATCGTCCAGCTCTGCGGCCAATTGGTAGCGACCGTGGTTGTCCGGCAGCGTCGACAGGTTCTGCAGGTGGAGGTCCAGCGGCAGCACCTGGTATTGCACATCGCCGCCCAGCGCATCCTGCACATGCGCCTGACCCTTGTTCAGCGCCAGTTGGCGAATCAGCAGTTTGGGCGGATCGGACGGCGACTGCTGCGGCTTGGGCTGGCCGCTGGCATCGTGCACAAGGCGGCTCCAGTTCCATTCCCCCTGTGCATCGCGCTTGGCCCACAGCTGCGGCGTATCCAGCGAGATGTCGGCAAGCTGGATGCGGCCGATCAACAGCGGCAGCCCTTCGGCATCCACGTTCAGCCGCGCGGCGCTAAACAGCTGGCTGCCGTCGCGGTCGCGCAGCACGACGTCGTGCAGGGTGAGGCGCAGCGCCCACGGCGCAAACTCCACCTTGCCCAGCGTCAGGCTGCGGCCGATGTCTTTGGCCCAGTTGCCCGCGGCGTAATCCACCGCTTTGGGCACCCCGGCCCACAGGCCGGCCAGCAGCGCCGCCAGCGCAGCGGTACTCCAGGCCAGGCGGCGCCCCCAGCGGCGGGCGATTGAAGGGCGGGCAACCGCGGTTTCTGGTGGATTGGTTTCATTCATAATTAAACAGTCCTGTAGCACTGGACATGATTGTGGTCTTTCTTCCACAACAGCCCGCAGCAAATGCGTGGCACAGTTGCCGCCAGGCGCTTGCTGCTTTTAGCATGACGCTCGCCTGATGATGATTTTAAACATCAAAAATAGGCGGCGATTTTCATCTTTCATTCTATACCGCGAAAGGACACGCATTTTGATTGATCTGACCGGGCTGGGCTTCCAGCGCCAGCCCCTGCCACGCCACCCCAGCGACCAGCGCCTGTGCGCCACGCTGGCTTTTCTGACCCTGGCACAGCGCCGCAAAACGCTGCTGAACCACGAGCGCCGCATTACCAGTTCCGGCGCCCATACCTGATCGAGACTCTTTATGACCAATGCCCAGCAAATCCAGCAATGGCTGGACGACAATCACATCACCGAAGTGGAATGCCTGATTCCGGACATGACCGGACTGGCGCGCGGCAAGATCGTGCCGCGCCACAAATACAATCCGGCCGAGGGCCTGCGCCTGCCGGAAGCCGTGCTCAGCATGACCGTGACCGGCGACTTCCCCGAGCAGGACTTCACCTCCGTCGCCGACCCGGACATGCGGCTGATTCCCGACGCCAGCACCATCCGCCCGGTACCGTGGGCCAAGGAACCGACCGCCCAGATCATCCACGACTGCGTCAATTTTGATGGCAGCGATGCCGACCTCGCGCCCCGCAACGTGCTCAAGCGCATCCTCAAGCTGTACGAGCAGGAAGGCCTGTCCGCCATCGTGGCACCGGAAATGGAGTTCTACCTGGTAGAGGTAGAACCCGACGAAGACATCCCACTGCGCCCGCCGGTTGGCCGCACCAAGCGCACCGAAGCCGGGATGCAGAGTTTCAGCATCGACGCGGTAAACGAATACGACAACATCTTCGACGAGATCTACGACTGGTGCGAGGCGCAGGGCCTGCACCTGGATACGCTGATCCACGAGATGGGCACCGCACAGATGGAGATCAACCTGGATCACGGCGACCCGCTGGCGCTGGCCGACCAAGTGTTCCTGTTCAAGCGCACCGTGCGCGAGGTGGCGATCCGCAACAATATGTACGCCACCTTCATGGCCAAGCCGATGCAGGGCCAGCCGGGCAGCGCAATGCACATCCACCAGAGCGTGGTGGACGCCGACGGCAACAACATCTTCAGCAACGCCGACGGCAGCCCGTCCGATGCCTTCTTCCACTTCATCGGCGGCCTGCAGACCTACCTGCCGGCGGCGATGCCGTTCTTTGCGCCATACGTGAACAGCTACCGCCGCCTAAGCCGCTTTACCTCGGCGCCGATCAACCTGAGCTGGGGCTACGACAACCGTACCTGCGGCCTGCGCGTGCCGCATTCCGGCCCCGAAGCGCGCCGGGTGGAAAACCGTCTGGCCGGCGTGGACGTCAACCCGTATCTGGCGATGGCCGCCAGCCTGGCCTGCGGCTACCTGGGCATGCAGCAGCGCATCCAGCCGGCCGAGCCACTGACCGGCAGCGCCTACGAGCAGCCGCACCAGCTGCCGCGCCATCTGGACGACGCCATCGACATGCTGCTCAAGTGCAAGCCGCTGGCCGACATTTTTGGCGAGCATTTCATCCGCACCTACAGCGCCATCAAGGAAGTCGAGTACCGCGAGTACTTCGACGTGATCAGCCCGTGGGAGCGTCGCTTCCTGCTGCTGCACGTGTAAGTTGTCGCTGCACTCTCACGGCCGGGCATACGCCCGGCCGTTTTGCTTGCCACTTGCCAGCTGCAGCCGCGGCGGCTTAGCGTGACGGCTTTCACTGCGGATGCCCGCTCATGCGCCACTTGCTGCTTACCCTGCCACTGCTACTGGGTGCCACCTTCGCCAGCGCCGCCCCCTGCCAAATGGATACCCCGATCGGGCAGTGGTGCGACACACCGTTGGCCGCATTGCACCCCACCCAACCCGGCATTGGCCTGCTGCAGGTGGAGGACGAGGCCAACGAGCTGCGCGAGCTATCCGCCGACAAGCTGGCGGCCAAGATCCGCAAGAAGGCTATTCCGGTAGTGATCGGCCCCGGCGGCACACTGTACCTGGTGGATCGTCACCACTTTGCCAGTGCGCTACTGCGCCTCGGCGTGGCTACCGCCAGCGTGCAGGTAATCGGCCGGCTGACACAGCCGGATACCTTCTGGCACGACATGGCGGCACGGCACTGGAGCTGGCTGCGCGACGAGCAGGGCCGTCCGTTGGCGGCAAGCAAACTGCCTGCGACCCTGGCTGCACTGCCGGACTACCCCTACCGCTCGCTGGCCGGCCTGTTGCAGGACAAGGGTTATGTCGCCAAACAGGACGAGGTCTATTTTGTCGAGTTTGCCTGGGCCAGCTGGCTGGGGCAGCAGCTGCACTGGGCCAGCATCGATCGCGGCAGCCTGAAGCAGCAGCTCAAACAGGCACAACAACTGGCCTGCAGTGCCGCCGCCAGCCAGCTGCCGGGTTATCCGGGCACAGCCTGCCGCTGAGCCTGCGGCATCCGCTTTGTCTCGCCGTAACGCCTGCGCTATGCTGCGCAGCCATTCAAGGAGACCGACATGCCGCGCCTGCGCTGGGATATTTTCTGCACCGTGATCGACAACTTCGGCGACATCGGCGTGACCTGGCGCCTGGCGCGCCAACTGGCGGCCGAGCATGGCGCCGCGGTAACGCTGTGGGTGGACGATCTCGCCAGCTTCGCGCGCATCGCACCAGCGCTGGATGTCACCCTGCCCGAGCAGCCGCTGGGCGATATCCACGTGCGCCACTGGGGCAAACCGTTCACGGTGGATTTCGCAGTGGCCGACGTGGTGATTGAGGCCTTCGCCTGCGAGCTGCCGGAGGCCTACCAGCAGGCGATGGCAGTGCGCGCACGCAAGCCGGTGTGGCTGAACCTGGAATACTTATCGGCCGAGGACTGGGTGGCCGGCTGCCACCGCATGGCCTCGCCGCATCCGCGCCTGCCGCTGACCAAATATTTTTTCTTTCCCGGTTTTGACGCCGACAGCGGCGGCCTGCTGTGCGAAAGCGGGCTGTTGGCCGCGCGCGATGCCTGGCAGGCGGATCGCGCCGCACAGGATAGCTACTGGCAGGCTCGTGGCGTGCCGCCCTGCCCACCCGGCGGCATGCGCATCAGCCTGTTTGCCTATGACACCCCGGCGGCGGCGCAGTGGAGTGCAACGTTGGCCGCAGGCAGCACGCCGGTGCAGTTACTGGTACCACAGGGCCGCGTGCTGCCGGACGTGCTGGCCGGCATCGGTATCAGCCAGCCCGGCCACGCCGGCGATGCCTACCAGCACGGCGCGCTGAGCATTTACGTGCTACCGATGAGCGACCAGGACGGCTACGACCGCCTGCTGTGGAGCTGCGACCTGAACATCGTGCGCGGCGAAGACAGCTTCGTGCGTGCGCAGTGGGCCGGTCGGCCGTTTGCCTGGCATATCTACCGCCAGGACGAGGACGCGCACATGGAAAAACTGGCAGCCTTCCTGCAACGCTATCTTGCCGGACTGGCACCGGAACTGGCCGCCACGATCCGCGACTTCAACCTGGGCTGGAACCGCGATGCGCTGGCCCCGGACGCCTGGCCGCGGCTGCTGACGATACTGCAGGCATGGCAGGCGCATGCGCTGGCGTGGCCACAGACGTTGCTGGCTCGCGGCGACCTGGCGACGAATCTGGTGCAATTTGCCGAAAAGCAGCTACAATAGCGGGTTTTCTGGAAATCCGTTTCCATTCTGATTCAAGACTTTAGGACTTAAAACGCATGAAAACCGCTCAGGAACTCCGCGCTGGTAACGTATTCATGGTAGGCAGCGACCCGATGGTGGTGCAGAAAGCCGAATTCTCCAAATCCGGCCGCAACTCCTCCGTTGTAAAAATGAAAATGAAGAACCTGTTGACCGGTTCGGCTTCCGAAGCCGTATACCGCGCTGACGACAAGTTCGACGTTGTGGTACTGGAAAAGCGCGAGTGCACCTACTCCTACTTCGCCGACCCGATGTACGTGTTCATGGACACCGAGTTCAACCAGTACGAAGTTGAAGCCGAGAACATGGAAGAAGTCGTGCCGTTCATCATCGACGGCATGGAAGACAAGTGCGAAGTGACCTTCTACAACGGCAAGGCCATCTCCGTTGAGCTGCCGACCACCGTGGTTCGCGAAGTGGAATACACCGAGCCGGCCGTACGTGGCGACACCTCCGGCAAGGTTCTGAAACCGGCACGCATCAAGGGCACCACCCTGGAAATCCCGGTTCCGGCCTTCGTTGAAATCGGCAACCTGATCGAAATCGACACCCGTACCAACGAATTCAAGAAACGCGCCTAATCGCTCGTTTCTGTTCAAAAAACCGGCAGCCTGCGCTGCCGGTTTTTTTATGCGGCCAACCTTGCCGCCACCACGCGCTGGCGGTATCATGCGCCCCATCCTGAGGGAGTAGCCGACCTGCGAGAAAGCAGGGGCTTGCGTCAACACACTTGGCTGTTCAGCCATGGCGCAAGCGACAGCAATGTCTGGCAAGACTCATGATTCGTCACAGACCTTGCAGGGGCTGCGTCTTGACGAGTCATGTGTCGCGCGCAGCCCCTTTGGAGTCTTCATGCTATCCCAAGCTTTCCTGCTGTCTACCGGCATTGTTTCCCTGGCCGAAATCGGCGATAAAACCCAATTGCTGGCGCTACTGCTGGCCACCCGCTTCAAGAAGCCCGTGCCAATCATCCTGGGCATCTTCGTCGCCACCGTTCTTAACCACTTCGGCGCCGCCTGGCTGGGCCAGTTTGCCAGCGACTATATCAATATGGATGTGCTGAAGTGGCTGCTGGGCGCGTCTTTCATCGCCATGGCGGTATGGATGCTGATTCCGGACAAGCTGGATGACGAAACCCGCCTGCTGGACAAACTGGGCGTGTTCGGCGCGACCTGTGTTGCCTTCTTCCTGGCCGAAATGGGCGACAAGACCCAGATCGCTACCGTGGCGCTATCGGCCCGCTATCACGATACCGTTTCCGTGGTGCTGGGCACCACGCTGGGCATGATGATCGCCAACGTCCCGGCAGTGCTGCTGGGCGAAGTGGCCGCCCGCAAACTGCCAACCGAACTGGTACACCGCGTGGCCGCCGGCCTGTTCGTGGTGGTCGGGGTACTGACCTTCATAGCTTGAACGCCCGATCAGCGCCAATAACAAGGGGCCCGCCTGGGCCCCTTGGTTTTTTTACGCCTGACGTCGCGGCCAACGTTTACTTCTTGCTACCGGCCTCCAGCATCACCATCGGGTCGAAACCGACACGGATCGCCCCCCAATGGCGGTTGTTCATGCTGATCGGCAAGGCGATTTCCGACAGGATTTCCCCGGTATCGCGCATATAGGTCTGCAGCAAGAACGGCTGCTGGCTGCGCGCCGACTTGATACCGGTCGGATCATTGAACAGGCGCTTGTCGCGGCTGCCCACCAGATCGGTAGCGGCATCGCCGGTCAGAGGTTTGGAATAGAAACTGTTGTGAGTCGGCGCATAGCCGTTGTTGTCCACCATCAGGCAGAAGCGGCCGCCGCTTACCTGCTGCACCACACGGTCGTAAATCTGTTGCAGCGACTTCTCCAGCTTCACATCGTAATTGGTGTGGTACTTCGGCGGGTTGGTGCCGGCAATCAGCTGGTAACGCTGATCGAACACATCGCAGCCTTCCTGTGCCGCCTGCTGCAGGGTCTTCTGTAACTGTTCGCGCGCCTGCTTGGCGATAGCGATGGACTCATCCAGCACGCCCTCGCCCAGGATGAAGCGCGCCACCAGCTCCTGCACCTCTTCCGCCGCGCGCGACAGCGCCACCGAGACATCTTCCGACTGTTTCAGGCTGTCGGCCACGGTATTGCTCAACGCGTGGATCTCCGACACGTTGGCGGTAATCTGGCGATTGGTGCTGGCAAAATCGTTCATGGTGCCGGCGATCTGCGTCATGCTGTGCGCCGTGCTTTCGAAGTCGCCCATCATGCGGCCAAAGTGCTGCGAGGAGCGGTTTACCACTTCGCGCGCCTGATGCGTGTCGGAAGTAATCAGATTGGTCTCGTCCTTTGTGTTCTTCACCAGTCCCAGCATGCCGTCGATATTGCCGGAGATCTCATCGGTAGCCACCTTCACCCGCTCCGCCAGCTTGCGCACCTCGTCTGCCACCACGGCAAAACCGCGGCCCGCCTCACCGGCACGCGCGGCTTCAATCGCCGCATTCAGCGCCAGCAGGTTGGTCTGCTCCGACACTTCCTTGATCAGGTCGACAATTGCCTTGATGCTGGCCGAGCGCGTGGACAGCTCGTCCACGGTCAGGTTGAACTGCCCTACCCGCTCGCTGACGCTGCCGATCTTGTTGGCCGCATCCTGTAGTTCGGCATACGACGCGCGGGCGATTTCCAGGTTGTTGAGCGTGGTTTCGGAAATCTGCTGAGTATCGGCCGATACCTGCGTCACGCCGCTGCTGGAGCGCTCGCTGGACACGCTGACCTGGCTGGCCAGCGCGGCCTGCTGGCCGGCGCTTTCCACCGACTCGTGAATGGTCTTGCGGGTACGGGCCGAATCCATGGCAATGCGCATGGTCATGGTGCGCACATTGCTGATGATCTCGCGCATCTTGTGCAGGAACTCGTTATACGACAGCGACAGATCGCGGATTTCATCATGGGTGATGGTGGGGATCTCGCGCGACAGATCGCCCTCGCCGGCGCCAATCTCGCGGAAGATGTCGATGATCATCTGCATCGGCCGCACAATCAGGTAGCGCAGGTACCACACCATGAAGGCGATAAACAGCAGCGATACGGCCCAGATGGCAAACGACCAGTAGATGGTGCGGTCCAGTAGCGCATGAATCTGCGCCAGGCTGGCACTGTTGATGGTCTGGCTGCTCACCAGTTCGCGGATATCGCTCAGCGCCAGATAGACATAGCCGATGAGGATCAGCTGGAACAGGCTGATAAAGAAAAAAGCGCACAGTTTTTTGGTCAGAGAATTCCAGAAGGTCTTCTCGATCAAGTCATAGGTCTTCCAGAACCAGTCCATGCGCACTTTCTCCTCTTGGTTTTTTGTTGTGTACCGTCGGTGATAAATCGGGACCGCAGGTGGTTATCGATGTTATCTATAAATTCAGGCACTGACTATTCAGCAACCGTTGATAGTGATCAAGCTTCCTGCGTTCTACGCCACACCATCCAGTACTCGTCCTGGCCAAACACCGGCAGGCTGCCTGGCAACTGCAGCTGCTGTTCCAGCGTGAAATATGGACTCAGCAGCGCCTGCAGGCTGTCAGCACTAATGGCATACGGTGGCCCGCCACGCTTGTCGCCGAGGTAAAAGTAGCCTGCCAGGCAGCTAGCCTGCGGCAGCAACGCAGCCATCTTCTCCGCGTACCGTGGCCGCAACGCCGGGGGTAGCGCACACAGGAAAGCGCGCTCATACACCCAGTCCCACTCGCCGCCGACCGCCGTGGAGAAAAAATCAGCCTCCACGATGGCATCGGCACACTGCGGATGCAGCGTCCTGGCGCGCGCCACCGCCGGTGCGCTGAAATCCACCGCCAGCACCTGGGCGCCATGCTGTAACAACGCCTCCACCTCATATGCCGAACCGCAGCCCGGCACCAGCACGCGCCGCGCACCGGCGGCCAACAGCCGCTGCGCCTGGCCGGCAAATCCCCCCGGCAGCCCGGCGCTATCCCATGGCATGCTGTGTTGTTGGTAACGGATATCCCAAAAGGCGGCATCGCCACTATTCACTGCCATCTTGTCCGTCCACTCCTGCTCTATAGATCTGCTGACCATCGCAGCGCCGCTTGGCACCCACACTGCACGTGGCCAGCAAAGATTTGCTCATCGCCCGGCGAGCGGCGGCGCCAAAAACTGCTGCAGCCGCTGCGGCCAGTCGGTATCGGAAACCGTCAGCGACAGCTGCTGCCCGCCCAACTGCAGCGGCACAAAACGCTCGCCCCCCTGCTGCTGCGGCAGCGCCAGCTGCAGCAGGCGGCCATCGGTCAGCTGCAACAGCGCCTGCTCGCCATCCGGCCCGTCGTTGATCTGCAAATGGCCACCGGCCACCTTGGCCAGCGCCTGCCACACCCGTCGGCGCGGCAATGCCGCCCACACCCGAGCCTTGGCGGCGGTGTCCAACTCGTACCAAAAACTGATTTCGGCAAAAGTGCGCGCGCAGCCCTGACAGACATCGTCACCAATGGCGGTGGAGCACACGCCAATACACGGCGTTTCTGCTTGTTGCAGCATGTCTTTCCTGTTCGATTCGGCATCCAGCGCCGCAGTGTAGCGCCTGGCTGCCAGCTGGCAAGTCGCTGCGGCCAACCTTACCAACGCCCGGATGCGCCACCGCCGCCGAAACCACCACCACCGCCGCCAAAGCCGCCACCGCCACCGCCGCGCCCGCCGCCAAAGCCACCGCCGCGGCCACCACCAAAACCACCACCACCGCCACGGCCCGGCCGCAACAGCAAGGTCAGCAAAAATACCCCGGCCGCCACCAGCCCCGCCGGCCATACCCAGCCCAGCTGGTACCACAGCATCGTGCCCACCGCCGCGGCACTGCCGGCGGCACCCAGCCAGCGGCCCAGCATCTGCCGCAACGCGCCGCCCAAAATGGTGGCAAACACCACCGCAAACGGCACAAAGGTCCACACCTCGTCGCTGCTGTCAGCCACGTTGGCCGCAGGCGGTGGCAGCGGTTCGCCGTTGATGACCGCGATGATGCGTGTCACCCCGGCATCGATGCCGCCGTAGAAATCGCCGTTTTGCAGATGTGGCACGATCACCTCGCTGATGATGCGCTTGCTGGTGGCATCGTTCAGTGCGCCTTCCAGCCCGTAGCCCACCTCGATGCGCAGAGTCCGGTCGTTTTTGGCCAGCAGCAACAGCGCGCCGTCATCCACCTTCTTGCGCCCCAGCCGCCACTGCTCCACCACGCGCAACGAATACTGCTCGATGGTCTCCTCGCCGGTGGTGGGCACGATCAGCACCGCCAGCTGGCTGCCCTTGGCCTGCTCCAGCGCCTGCAATTTCTGCTCCAGCGCGGCCAACTGCTGGCTATCGAGCGTAGCCGTCTGGTCGACCACCCGGGCACTCAACGCCGGCACCGCCACCTGCGCCAGTAGCAGGCTGCTGGCCAGACACAGCCACAACAGCAGCAGGCCACGCTGCCACAGCGAACGCGCCGTCATTGCGCCGGCGATGCGGAAAAGTCCACCCGCGGCGGAGTGGCCAGCGCTTTTTCGTTATCCACGCTGAAATTGGGTTTTACCTGATAGCCGAACGCCATGGCGGTGAGGTTGGACGGAAAACTACGCACGGTGATGTTGTACTCCTGCACCGACTTGATATAGCGGTTGCGCGCCACGGTGATGCGGTTTTCCGTGCCTTCCAGCTGCGCCTGCAGATCGCGGAAACCGGCGTCAGCCTTCAGCTGCGGATAGTTCTCCGACACCACCAGCAGCCGTGACAGCGCACTGCCCAGTTGCGACTGCGCCGCCTGGAACTGAGCCAGCGCCTGCGGGTTGGCCGCCAGTTCCGGCGTGGCCTGGATACTGCCCACCCGCGCCCGCGCGGCGGTCACCTGCTGCAGCACGGTCTGTTCATGCGTGGCGTAACCCTTGACGGTATTCACCAGATTGGGCACCAGATCGGCACGACGCTGGTACTGGTTCAATACCTCGGACCAGCTGGCCTTGATCTCTTCGTCACCCGCCTGCAGGTTGTTGTAGCCGCAGCCGGACAAGCTGCCGACCAGCAGCAGGGAAAGCAGCAATTTGCGCATGAAAGCTCCTTGCGAGGGTAATAAAAACGGCATGCGCCGTGCGGCGCCTGCGGCCAACCCTACGCCAAAGCCTTTGGCATGACCAGTGCCGGCGCCACCCTCACACCCGCAGTAGCGCGCCCACTTTGATGACGGCCTGCGTGCGGCTGGACACCTTGAGCTTGCGCAGGATGGCGGACACATGCGCCTTGACCGTACTTTCGGCAATATTCAGCTCGATTGCCACCACCTTGTTGGATTTGCCGTTGACGATGTAATCCAGCACCGTGCGCTCCTGCCGCGTCAACAGGGCCAGACGGCTGGCCAGATCCTGCAGCTGCTGCGGATCGCTGGCCGGCACCCCGGTATCGCGGTCGGCCAGCGCCGGCGGCAGAAAGATTTCACCATCCAGCACCGCATTCACCGCCGCGCTCATCAGCTCGCGCGAGAATGATTTGGGAATGAAACCGGACACCCCCACCGCCAGCACCGATTCCACGGTGTGGATGCGCTCGTCAGCCGACACCACGATCAACGGCAGCGTGGGTGCCTGCTGCCGCAGCCGTGCCAGCCCGGTCAGACCATCCATACCCGGCATGTTCAGGTCCAGCATCGCCAGCTCGATGGCCGGATTGGCGCGCACCGCGCCCAGCGCCTCATCCAGCGACTCGCATTCGATAATCTCGCAGCCCTCGCCCAGCGCACTGGCCACCACCAACCGCATCGCCTCGCGAAACAGCGGATGGTCATCCGCAATCAGCACCGTTGCATCCATGCTCGCTCACCTGCACAACAGGACAACCGGCTGCTGCCGGTTGTCGGATTGATCAAGCTGCCTGCCGGATCGGCAGCGCAGCCACGCTAACAGGGCGCCGGGGTTGCCACCGGCCGGTGCCGCTACGCACGACACTGGCGCTGCGGCCAACCTGGACAATGCTGCATGCCAGAGCGCTTACTTCTGCGCCAGTACCCAGCTCACGATAGTACGGATGTCGTCATCCTTCAGCTGCGGATGCGGCGGCATGCCCGCCGGGCCCCATACGCCACTGCCGCCATCCTTCACCTTGTGCACCAGCTTGTCCAAGGCGCCCTTGTCGCCATCATAACGGTCGGCCACATCCTTGTAAGCCGGGCCGATGACTTTGCGCGCCACGCTGTGGCAGGCAAAACAGCCGTTTTTCTTGGCCAGGGTTTCGCCAACCGAAGGCTCGGCCGCGGCCAAACCGGGCAGCAGCAGAGTGGCTGCCAGCACGATATGCATTGCTTTGATCATGTTTGCTCCCGGCAGCGACGGGCAGTTCCCCGCCGCTGCGCTGGTCAAGGGTTACTGGCTCAGCTTGAACACCCACAGGCTGCCGCCCTGCGAGATGTTGGTGATTTTCTTGGCCACCTCGCCGCCCCACAGCGGCACCGCACCGCCCCAGCCGGACACCACCGCCACGTACTGCTGGCCGTCCATCTGCCAGGTCACCGGGCTGCCGACGATGCCGGAGCCGGTCTGGAACTGCCACAGCTGCTTGCCGTTCTCGGCGTCAAACGCCTTCAGGTAGCCTTCCGGCGTGCCGGTAAACACCAGGTTGCCGGCAGTGCTCATCACCCCGGCCCACAGCGGTGCCGGGTTCTTGTACTCCCACTTGATCTTGCCGGTTTTCGGGTCCATGGCGCGCAGTACGCCGATGTGGTCTTCATACAGCGGCCTGATGGTGAAGCCGGCGCCCAGGTAGGCAGCGCCTTTCTTGTAGCTGATCGGCTCGTTCCAGATGTCCATGCCCCACTCGTTGCTGGGCACGTAGAACAGCTCGGATTTCGGGCTGTAGGCCATCGGCATCCAGTTCTTGCCGCCCAGGAACGATGGCGCGGCAAACACCGGCTTGCCCTTGCCATCCTCGCCCTGGGTAGCCGGGTCGAACGGGTTGGTTGGGCGGCCTTCGGTGTTGTAGATCGGGCGCTTGGTCTTCAGGTCGAAGCCCTTGGCCCAGGTGATCTTG
>CAMLGD010000047.1 GCA_946479405.1 uncultured Vogesella sp. | reverse complement strand
GTGGAGCACCGCCTGCGCGAGCATGGTGACGACATGGCCGGTGCCTGGTACTGGCTGGGCTCGTCGCTGGCCATGTATCTGAACTGGTTGCTGTGGACCACCGCCGGTGTGCTGCTGGGGCAAAGTGTGCCCGGCCTGGCCGAGCTGGGGCTGGATTTCGCCATGGTGGCCACCTTCGCCGCCATCGTGGCGCCGCAATTGAAAAAGCGCCCGGTATTGATCGCCGCACTACTGGCCGGCAGCGTGGCGCTGGCAGCGCGCGGGCTGCCATACAAGCTGGGACTGATGCTGGCGGCGGTGGCCGGCGTGGCTGGCGGCGTGCTGGCGGAAAGGTTGGCCGCAGGCGCGCCGCAGGAGAAGCAGGCATGAACATGACGACACAGCAGTTGCTGCTGGCAATTGCCGGCATGGTGGTGGTGACTTACGGCATACGCCTGAGCTTCCTGGTGTTCGGTCACCGGCTGGCGTTTCCGCACTGGCTGGAGCGCAGCCTGCGCTACGTGCCGGCGGCGGTGCTGACCGCGCTGATCGTGCCGATGGCGCTGGCGCCGCAGGGCGATATCGAACTGACGCTGAGCAATGCCTACCTGCCGGGCACGCTGGCCGCTGGGGCACTGGCGTTCTTCACCCGTCGCACCCTGCTGGCCATCATCGGCGGTTTTGTGGTGTACGGCTTGTGGCGTTGGCTTATGTAGTGGGTGGTAGCAATTGGCCGGCGGCTGCCGCCAGTAGCGGCCACAGCCGCTCGGCGTCGGCCGGGTCGAAATCGGCATGCTTGCGTTTTTTCACGCCGTGGTCGGATAGCTCGATGCTGGTGTCGGCCTGGATGCCGGCCTGGTTCAGGCAACCCTGTACGCAGGCCAGTGGACAGCCGTCCAGCGCCAGGATGCGGCGGCCGCTGCGCGCCAGGCGTAGCAGGGCCGGCACCTGGCCGCCGACGCCGGCGATGCATGACATCTCGGCCATGCCGGCGCGGGTGAGGCGCAAGGCAAAGTGGTTGGCCAGCTGCGCGGCACTGGAACAGCCGGAGCAGGAGTAGACCAGTGGCAGGGTGGGATCGGGCTTCATGCGGACAAGCCTAGCGCCAGCCCTCAGGCCGGACTATTGGCCGGGTGGACTAGGCCGAAAGGCGATGCGGCCAACGTTAAGGTTGGCCGCAGGCATGATCAGGGAGTGTGGGTCAGCGTTTGCGGTTGCCGATGCTCATCAGCATGCCCAGTGCCACCGCCAGCGACACGGTGGCGGTGCCGCCGTAGGACATGAACGGCAGCGGCACGCCCACCACCGGCAGGATGCCGGCCACCATGCCCATGTTTACAAACGCGTACACGAAGAACGACAGGGTGATGGCGCCGGCCAGCAGGCGGCCATACAGCGTCTGTGCACGGGCGGTGATCAGCATGCCGCGGCTGATGATGCACAGGTACAGCACCACCAGCGTCAGGTTGCCGATCAGGCCGAACTCCTCGGAATACACCGCGAAGATGAAGTCGGTGGTGCGTTCCGGGATGTAGTCGAGGTGGGTCTGGGTGCCGTTGAGCCAGCCCTTGCCCCACGGCCCGCCGGAGCCGATGGCGATCATCGACTGGATGATGTGGTAGCCGTCACCCAGCGGGTCCTGCATCGGGTCGAGCAGGGTCAGCACCCGCCGGCGCTGGTAGTCGTGCATCATGTTCCACACCACCGGCAGGCTGGCGGCAAACGCCACCAGGCCGCCGATGATCACCTTCCACGACAGCCCGGCGAAGAACAGCACGAAGAAACCGGCGCCCATGATCAGCACCGCGGTGCCCAGGTCCGGCTGCTTCAGCACCAGCACGCCGGGGACCGCGATCAGCAGCGCCGCCACGATGTAATGCCGCCAGTTGAGCGTGGTTTCGTATTTCTGGAAGTACCACGCCAGCATCATTGGCAGCGCGATCTTCATGATTTCCGACGGCTGGATGCGTACGATGCCCAGGTTCAGCCAGCGCTGCGAGCCGTTGACGATGACGCCGAACAGCTCCACGCCGATCAGCAGCAGCACCCCCACCGCGTATAGCGGCGGCGCGAAGTTCATCACCGCCTGCGGCCGCGCCTTGGCCAGCACCCACATCACCACCAGCGACAGCAGGGTGTAGATCAGCTTGTTGTCGATCTTGTACCAGCTCTGGTTGGAGGCGGAGTACAGCACCAGCAGGCTGAGGATGAACACGCCGCCCAGAAACGCCATCAGCCAGCCGTCGAACGGCTCGGCGATGGCATCCCAGATGCGTTTAGCGAGCGGCTGATGCATCGCGGGCTCCTTGCTCCGGTTTCTTGGTGGTGGGCATGGTCAGCAGCTGGCCTTCCAGTTCGGCCGGCACCTTGCCGGTCAGCGCGTAATCGGTCACCGCGCGGGCGATCGGCGCGGCGCTGGTGGCGCCGAAGCCGGCGTTTTCCACGATCACGGCGATGGCGATGGTGGGCTTTTCCACTGGCGCAAACGAGATGAACCAGGAGTGGTCGCGGTATTGCTCGGCCAGTGCGCCGGCGTTGTACTTGGCGCCCTGCTTGATCTGCACCACCTGTGCGGTGCCGGTCTTGCCGGCCATGCTGTAGGTGAGGCCGCCGCTGATGCGGAAGGCGGTGCCGCCCGGCTGCAGCACCGCGCGCATGCCTTCCTTCACCGTGGCGAAATGCTGCGGCTTGAACGCCAGCGCGCGCAGCGGCTGCGGGTCGATCAGCTTTTCCTTGTTGCTGCGGGCATCGACGATCTTCTGTACCAGGTGCGGCGTGAATACCTTGCCGTCATTGGCCAGGATGGCGGTGGCGTTGGCCATCTGCAGCGGGGTGTAGGCATTGAAGCCCTGGCCGATGCCGACACTGACCACGTCGGCCGGATACCAGCGGCCAACCTCCGGCCGTGCCTTGGCAAAGCGCTTGGCTTTCCATTCCTTGCTGGGCAGAACCCCGGCGGATTCGCTGTCCAGGTCGATGCCGGTCTTGCTACCCAGCCCGAACTGCGCCACCAGCGGGTGGATGCGGTCGATGCCCATTTCCCACGCCAGGCGATAGAAATAGGTATCGGACGATACGGCGATGGCCTTGGCCAGGTTCACCATGCCGTGGCCGCTGGGCACCGAGTCGCGGAACTGGTGGCTGGAGCCGGGCAGGGTGAAGTAGCCGGGCGCCGGGCGCAGCTCGTTGGGATTCAGCACTCCGGCTTCCAGCCCAGCCATGGCAAAGAACGGCTTGAAGGTGGAGCCCGGCGGGTAGAGCCCGCGCAAGGCGCGGTTCACCAGTGGCTTCTGCCAGTCGTCGTTCAGGTTCTTCCAGGTGGCGGCGTCGATGCCGTCGATGAACAGGTTGGGGTCGAAGCCCGGCTTGGACACGAAGGCGAGCACGCCGCCGGTCTGCGGGTTGATCGCTACCAGCGCGCCGCGGCGCATGCCGAACAGCTTGTCGGCGATTTCCTGCATGCGGATGTCCAGCGCCAGCTGCAGGTTGTTGCCGTGTACCGGCGGAGTGCGGCGCAGGCTGCGCACCGCGCGGCCTCCGGCATCGGTTTCCACTTCTTCAAAGCCGTTCTGGCCGTGCAGCTCGGTCTCGTAGGTGGCTTCCAGCCCCAGCTTGCCGATATGGGTGGCGCCGCGGTAGTTGGCCAGCGTGCCGTCCTCTTCCATGCGTTTCTGGTCGTTCTGGTTGATACGGCCGATGTAGCCCAGCACATGGCTGGTCAGTTCCTTGTACGGATAATCGCGGAACAGCCAGGCACGCACTTCTACCCCGGGATAGCGCCAGATGTTGGCCGCCAGCCGCGCGGCTTCGTCTTCCTTCAGCTTGAGCTTGAGCGGTACCGGCTCGAACTCCTTGCTCTCGGCCAGAAACTTGCGAAAGCGGCGCTCGTCACGCGGGGTGATTTCCACCAGTGTTCCCAGCGCCTTTACCGTGGCATCCAGGTCGGCAATCTTGTCCGGGATCAGTTCCAGCGTGTAGGCGGCGTGGTTCTGTGCCAGCACGATGCCGTTGCGGTCCAGAATCAGCCCGCGGTTGGGCTGCACTGGCACCAGTGAAATGCTGTTGTTCTGGGCTAGCGTGGAAAAGTGATCGTACTGCAGCACCTGCAGCCAGACAAAACGTGCGGCCAACAGTAGCAGCATCAGCACCATGAAGCCGAAGGCGATCACCAGCCGCAGCTGGAACTGGCTTTCTTCGGATTGCGGGTCTTTCAGACGGGCATGACGTGACATCGCGGCTTACACGCTGTGGTGGCGATAGGGCAACAGCAGCAGCTTGTTGAGCAGCGGCCACAGCAGCGCCCCCACCAGTGGCGGCAGGAAATAGCCCCAGCCGATAAAGGCGGCACCGCTGGCAAGACGTACCAGCACCATGATCACCTGGTTGGCCTGCAACAGCGCGAGGATCACCAGTGCCTGCTGTCCCAGGTTGAACATCACCAGCTGGCGCTGGCGCAACTGCACCAGGTAGGCGGTGATGCTGTAGGCCAGCGCATGCTGGCCGAACAGGCCGGCGGTGGCCACGTCGGCAATCAGGCCGATCAGGAACGCCATGCCGACGCCGATGCGGCGCGGCTGGTTGATGGCCCAGTGCAGGATCAGGATGGCGACCACGTCAGGCAGCCAGCGGGTGGAACCGACCGGCAGTGGCAGCAGCTCCAGCAGCAGGGCCACGGTGAAAGTCAGGGTGATGAAGCGGCGGCGTACCGGCTTGAGCAGTTCCTGCGGGCGTTCGTAGCTCATGTTCTAGCCAGCATCCTCGTCGGTGGTTTTCTTCTTCTTGTTGACGGCTGGTTCCGGCTCCGGCTCCGGCAGCGGTGCCGGCGGCACCGCCGAGCGGGCCGGTAGCACCAGTACATAGCGGCTGGACTGCACCCCGGCCACGCTCTGGCACAGCACGCGGGCAAAGGCGGCGCCGGCCGGGCGGTCGACATGGGTGACGCGCGCCACCGGGATGCCGTCCTGGTACAGGCCGTCGATACCGGAGGTGACCAGTTGGTCACCCGGACGGATGTCGGAGCCGGAGGACAGGTAGCGCACTTCCACGCCGCCGCCGTAACCGTACAGCAGCGTGCGCTGGCCGGTGCGCAGGTTGACCACCGGCACCATCTGGTTCTTGTTGACGATCAGCGTGATTTCCGAGGTCAGCGGCTGTACGCGGGTGATCTGGCCGATCAGCCCCTGCTCGTCGATCACCGGCAACCCGGCCTTGACGCCGGCATCCATGCCCTTGTCGATGATGATCTTGTAGCTGAACGGGTCGCGTGCGGTGTACAGCACCTCCGCCAGTTGGCCGCCGTCGCTGCGGCCGGCCTTGAGCTGATTCAGCGCCTTGAGCTGGCTCAGTTCGCGCTCCAGCGTCTGCAGCCGCATCAGGCGGCCGGATTGCGCCAGCTCCAGGCTACGCAGGCGGTCGTTTTCCTGCTTCAATTCGGCCTGGGTGACAAAAAAGTCGCCGATATGACGGCCAGCGGCCAGTGGCAGATTGACGGCGCGTTGTACCGGGTACAGCAGTACCGAGATGGCGTCGCGGGCGCGATCCATCAGGCCGAAATGGCTGTCGCCCACCAGCAGGGCCAGCGAGGCGAGCACGCACAGAATCAGGCGCGCACCAGGACTCAGGCCCTGGTTGGCGAAGCTCGGGGAATTGGCGAAGTTCATGCGACCGCGCACCGCCCGTGACCGGACGGTGCCTCAGGAGTAGCGGTTAGGGAACGTTGGTGAAGATGGTGCCAACCTTGTCCATCTTGTCCAGCGCTTTGCCGGAGCCACGCACCACGCAGGTCAGCGGTTCTTCGGCCACGAATACCGGCAGACCGGTTTCTTCGGCCAGCAGACGGTCGATATCCTTCAGCAGTGCGCCACCACCGGTCAGTACCATGCCCTTGTCGGCGATGTCGGCGCCCAGTTCCGGCGGGGTCTGTTCCAGTGCGATCTTCACTGCGGATACGATCTGGTTCAGCGGTTCAGTCAGTGCTTCCAGGATTTCGTTGCTGGATACGGTGAAGGCGCGCGGAATGCCTTCGGCCAGGTTGCGGCCCTTGACTTCCATTTCCTTCACTTCGGTGCCCGGGAAGGCGGAACCGATGGTTTTCTTGATTTCTTCGGCAGTGGTTTCGCCGATCAACATACCGTAATTGCGGCGGATGTAGTTGATGATGGCTTCATCAAATTTGTCGCCACCGACGCGTACCGAATTGGAGTACACCACACCGCCCAGCGAGATTACGCCCACCTCGGTGGTGCCGCCACCAATGTCCACCACCATGGAACCGGTCGGGTCTTCCACCGGCAGGCCGGCACCGATGGCAGCGGCCATCGGCTCTTCGATCAGCTCGACGCGGCGTGCACCGGCGGCCAGTGCGGAGTCCTTGATTGCGCGGCGTTCCACCTGGGTGGAGCCGCAGGGTACGCAGATCACGATACGCGGGCTGGCGGCAAAGAAGCGGTTCGGGGTGACCTTCTTGATGAACTGCTTGAGCATCTGTTCGGTCACGGTGAAGTCGGCGATCACGCCGTCCTTCATCGGGCGGATGGCCTGGATGCTGCCCGGGGTGCGGCCCAGCATTTTCTTGGCTTCCAGGCCGACGGCCAGGATGGACTTCTTGTTGGTGGGTGCATCGCTGTGAATGGCAACCACCGACGGCTCATCAAGCACGATCCCTTTGCCGCGCATGTAGATCAGGGTGTTGGCCGTGCCGAGGTCGATGGCCAGATCATTGGAAAAGTAGCCGGTGAGCGAACGAAACATGTGGCGATCCTGAAAAGATTTTTGGTGGCGCGGGCGCTATGGTCGCCCGGCAAGCCCGGTGGCGGTTTGGTCATCTTGCAGGCGAAAGGTTCAACAGGCGTTACAGCGTGACAAACCCGCCCGGCAGCCCTGCGCAATGGCCTTGTGTTCTTGGGTGAATCAAACCAGTTATGATACCCTACAACGCTTGAATTATTAAAGGTTTTGACGAGGGTGTCATGTCGCTGACTCATGAGGATGTTGCGCGGATTGCGCGTTTGTCCCGCATCGCTGTAACCGACGCCGAAATCGAGGCCGTCGGCAAGCAGCTGAACAATATTCTGGGCCTGATCGAGCAGATGCAGGCCGTCGACACCGATGGCATCGAACCGATGGCGCACCCGCAGGATGTAAGCCTGCGGCTGCGTGAAGACGTTGTCACCGAGCCGAACCGCCGCGAAGCTTGCCAGGCCGTGGCGCCGCAGGTGGAAAAAGGCCTGTTCCTGGTGCCAAAGGTTATCGAGTAACGCGGCCAACCTTGGCCGTTCCGCATGGCGCTAGCCATGCGCTTATGTCATTCCGGACGGAAATCAACACGCAATGATTAACGCCACGCTGAAACAGCTTTCCGCGCAACTGGCTGCTGGCCAGCTTAGCGCCGTCGAGCTGGCTACTGCCTATCTCGACCGCATCGATGCGCTCAACCCGCAATTGAATGCTTTCATCACCGTCGACCGCGCCAAGACTCTGGCCGAGGCTGCCGCTGCCGATGCGCGCCGTGCCGCCGGTAATGCCGGCGCGTTGACCGGCGTACCCATCGCGCACAAGGATATCTTCTGCCAGCAGGGCTGGAAGACCAGCTGCGGCTCGAAGATGCTGGATAACTTTATCTCGCCGTACAGTGCCCACGTGATCGAGCAATGTCAGGCTGCCGGCCTGGTAACGCTGGGGCGCGCCAATATGGACGAGTTCGCCATGGGCTCCTCCAACGAGAACAGCTTCTACGGCGCGGTGAAGAACCCGTGGGATCTGGCGGCCATTCCCGGCGGCTCCTCCGGTGGCTCCGCTGCCGCGGTGGCAGCCCGCCTGGCGCCGGTGGCCACCGCCACCGATACCGGAGGCTCCATCCGCCAGCCGGCCAGCCACTGCGGTGTGACTGGCATCAAGCCGACCTACGGCGTGGTATCTCGCTTCGGCATGGTGGCTTACGCCAGCTCGCTGGATCAGGGCGGGGTGATGGCGCAGACCGCCGAGGACTGCGCGCTGATGCTGAACGTGATCGCCGGCTTCGACGAGCGGGACTCCACCAGCCTGGAGCGTGCCAAGGAAGACTACAGCCGCGAGCTGGCGCAGCCACTGGCCGGTCTGCGCGTCGGCCTGCCGCGCGAATATTTCGCCGCCGGTCTGGCTGGCGACGTTGGCCGCATCATCGATGGTGCCGTGGCCGAGCTGAAGAAGCTGGGTGCCGAGGTGGTGGAAGTGAGCCTGCCTAACACCCAGCTGTCGATCCCGGCCTACTACGTGATCGCCCCGGCGGAAGCCTCCGCCAACCTGTCGCGCTTCGACGGCGTGCGCTACGGTCACCGCGCCAGCGAGTACAAGGACCTGGTGGACATGTACGAGAAGACCCGCGCCGAAGGCTTCGGTAGCGAGGTGAAGCGCCGCATCATGGTGGGTACCTACGTACTGAGCCATGGCTACTACGACGCCTACTACATCAAGGCGCAGAAGATCCGCCGCCTGATCGCCGACGATTTCAAGGCCGCGTTTGCCAGTTGCGACGTGATCCTGGGGCCGGTGGCGCCGACCGCCGCCTTCAACCTGGGCGAGAAATCCGGCGACCCGGTGCAGATGTACCTGTCGGACATCTACACCCTGTCGGTGAACCTGGCCGGCCTGCCGGCGATGAGCGTACCGGCTGGCTTCAGCGACAACGGCCGCCCGGTGGGTCTGCAGATCATCGGCAACTACTTTGGCGAGGCGCGCATGTTGAATGTGGCGCACCAGTTCCAGCAGGCTACCGACTGGCACACCCGTGCCCCGGCATTGTAATCGCGATTAATGCAAAGGTTGGCCGCATGCGGCCAACCTTCTGACTGAATAGAAAAAGGATTTTCCAATCATGAAATGGGAAGTCGTTATCGGTCTTGAGGTGCACGTGCAGCTCAACACCGTTTCCAAGATTTTCTCCGGCGCCAGCACTGCCTTTGGTGCCGAGCCGAACACCCAAGCCTCGCTGGTGGAGCTGGCGCTGCCGGGCGTGCTGCCGGTGATGAACAAGGCGGTGGTAGACAAGGCTATTCGTCTGGGACTGGCGTTGGATGCCAGCATTAACCAGAAGAACGTGTTCGCGCGCAAAAACTACTTCTACCCGGACCTGCCCAAGGGTTACCAGATCAGCCAGATGGAGCTGCCGATTGTCGAGCACGGCAAACTGGCGATTCTGGTGGGTGAAGAAGAAAAGACTATCCGCGTTACCCGCGCGCACATGGAAGAAGATGCCGGCAAATCGCTGCACGAAGACTTCCACGGCATGACCGGCATCGACCTTAACCGCGCCGGCACCCCGCTGCTGGAAGTGGTGTCCGAGCCGGACATGCGCTCGCCGGAAGAGGCGGTGGCCTATGCCAAAACGCTGCACACGCTGGTGACCTGGCTGGGCATCTGCGACGGCAATATGCAGGAAGGCAGCTTCCGGGTGGATGCCAACGTATCGGTGCGTCCGTTCGGTCAGGCCGAGTTCGGCACCCGCCGCGAGATCAAGAACCTGAACTCCTTCCGCTTTCTGGAGCAGGCGATCAAGTACGAGATCCAGTGGCAGATCGACACCATCGAAGACGGCGGCAAGATCCAGCAGGCCACCGTGCTGTTCGATCCGGACAGCGGCGAAACCCGCATGATGCGCAGCAAGGAAGACGCGCACGATTACCGCTACTTCCCGGACCCGGACCTGCTGCCGGTGCGTATCAGTGATGAGCAGATTGCCCGTATTCGTGGCGAAATGCCGGAACTGCCGGGGCAGATGAAGGCGCGTTTTGCCGAGCAATACGGTGTGTCGGCTTACGATGGCGCGCTGCTGACTTCCAGTCTGGCGCTAGCGCAGTATTTCGAGGCGGTGACCAGGGCTACCGGTCAGGGCAAGCTGGCGGCCAACTGGCTGGGTGGCGAAGTGGCGGCACGCTTGAACCGCGAAGGACTGGACATTACGGCCTGCCCGATCTCGGTGGAACGCCTGTCCGGGCTGATCGTCCGTGTTGCCGATGGCACGCTGTCCAACAAGCTGGCCAAGCAGGTGTTTGATGCCTTGTGGGAGAGCGATCTCTCCGCCGATGCCATCATCGAGCGCGATGGCCTGAAGCAGGTGTCGGATGCCGGTGCCATCGAAAAGATGGTGGAAGAAGCCATTGCGGCCAACCCCAAGGCGGTGGAAGAGTTCCGCGCCGGCAAGGAGAAGGCGCTCAATGCGCTGGCAGGTCAGGTGATGAAGGCATCCAAGGGCAAGGCCAATCCGGCGCAGGTGCAAGAGATCCTGAAGCAGAAACTGGCCTGATCCGGTTGGAAAGTGGCACAGGGCGGCGCACCCAAGCGGTGCGCCGCTGCTTTTTTAGCTGTGACCAATCGTGCCAATAGCATGAGTTGACATCCATTCTAGGGTTGTTTCCGTAAGCCGCTGATTTGTCTCAATTTCTCATTTGAAACAATCCGATAAGTCATTGTCGCCAAAGGCTAATTAGCACTTTTCGATGTTGACCGGGTAAAACCGTTTCCCTATAGTGGCGAAAAGTGGGGTGAAGTGGGTAATTGTGGGGCGACGGCCCCTAACTTCTAGGCGCAGTGTCCAAACAAAATGATCGGCGGCGTAAGTCTTGTCTCTCTTGATGCCAAGGGGCGTCTGGCCATTCCGGCCAGGCACCGCGAGACACTGCTGTCCGCTTTTGGTCACAAGCTTGTCGTTACCCTCGAATCCTCCGATCACCTGCTGATTTACCCCGAACCCAACTGGAAGCCCGTCGAGCAGCGTTTGCTGGCCTTGCCCAGCGGCAACCCCACGCTCAAAAGCTATCAGCGTCTGGTACTTGGACACGCCGAGACGCTGGAGATGGATGCTGCCGGCCGTATCCTGCTGCCCGCTCGCCTGCGCGAGCTGACCCGGCTGGACAAGGACGTGGCGCTGGTGGGGATGGGTAACCGCTTTGAACTGTGGGATGCCGCGGGTTGGGACAACCAGACCACCGCAGCACTCGACATTGATCCTGCTGACCTTGCGCAGCATCTTGGAGATTTCACGCTTTGACCGACGCAGTTTTTGTTCACCGCACGGTGCTACTCGATGAGGCCGTCGCGGCCCTCGCCATTCGTCCGGATGGCGTTTACGTCGATTGCACCTTCGGGCGCGGCGGCCATAGCCGGTTGATCCTGTCCCAGCTGGGGCCACAGGGTCGCCTGATCGCATTCGACAAAGACCCGGAAGCCATCGCCGTGGCCAGCGCGCTGGCGGCGACCGACCCGCGTTTCACCATCGTGCACAACGGGTTCGAGACCTTCGCCGCCGAATTGGCCGCATTGGGCGTGCCTCAGGTGGATGGCGTGCTGATGGACCTGGGTATTTCTTCGCCGCAGATCGACGATGGTCGTCGCGGTTTCAGTTTTCGTTTCGATGCGCCGCTGGACATGCGCATGGACACCACTCGCGGCATCACCGCAGCCGACTGGCTGGCCAGTGCCGACGAGGCCGACATTGCAGAGGTAATCAAGACTTATGGTGAAGAGCGGTTTGCTCGCAAGATCGCAGCAGCCATTGTTGCGCAAAGGGCTGAGCGTCCCCTCGAGACGACGCGTGAGCTCGCCTTGCTCGTTGGGAAAAACGTCCGCACTCGGGAACCAGGTCAGGACCCCGCGACGCGAACCTTCCAGGCGATAAGGATTTTCATCAACCGCGAGCTGGATGAGCTGAAAGCAGTATTGCCGCAGGTGGTCTCGCATCTGGCGCTGGGCGGTCGTCTGGCGGTGATCAGTTTCCACTCGCTGGAAGACCGCATCGTCAAGAACTTCATCCGCGAAGCCAGCACCACCGACACCCTGCCGTCGTGGGTGCCGGTGCGCGCTGCGGATATCGCCGAAGCGGCAATCAAGCCGGTGGGCAAGGCTATCCGTTGCAGCGCGGAAGAAGTGGCGACCAACCCGCGTGCCCGTAGCGCCATCATGCGCGTGGCCGAGCGCACCGCCGGCGAATGGAAGGGGACGGCGTGAGCATTAACAAGCTCAATGCCGCCTTGCTGGTGGCTGTGATCGGGTGTGCGATGTCGGTGGTGACTTCGCAGCACATGTCACGCCGCCTGTACAACGAACTGGAAAAGCAGCAGAAGCTGTCGCGCCAGCTCGATGTCGAGTATGGCCAGCTGCTGCTGGAGCAAAGTACCTGGGGCGCACATGCGCTGATCGAGAAGTCCGCTTCCACGCGCCTTGGCATGCTGACCCCCAGTCAGCGTCAGGTGTACGTGATTACGCCGGAGGGCGTGCGATGAGCCGCGTCTATTCGCCGCCGATCCGCAACACCGTCAAGCCGCATATGCGGCTGGCACCCGGCCGCGTGGCCGTGGTGCAGGTGTTGCTGGGTCTGCTGCTATTGGCGCTGCTGTCGCGTGCAATCTATCTGCAAGTCGTCCAGCAGGATTTTCTGCTGAACCAGGGTGAGGCGCGTTTCCGCCGCGCGCTGGTGCTGGAAGCCAACCGCGGCGTGATTACCGACCGCAACGGTGAGCCGCTGGCGATCAGTACTCCGGTGCAGTCGATCTGGGCCAGCCCGGTGGACATGAACCCGGTACCGGCGGCCAAGTTGGCCGCATTATCGCGTCTGCTGGAGCTGCCGCAGGCCGAACTGCAGCAGAAGTTTGCCGATAAAAAGCGCGAATTCGTCTACCTCAAGCGCCAGATCAGTCCGCAGCTGGCACAGCAGGTGATGGCGCTGGGCATTCCGGGCATAGCCAAGCAGCAGGAGTACCGCCGCTACTACCCGGCCGGCGAGATGCTGTCGCACGTAATAGGTTTTACCGGCGTGGACGGCAAGGGCCAGGAAGGGCTGGAGCTGACCCGCGAGAAGATGCTGGCCGGCAAGGCTGGCAGCCGCACGGTGCTGAAGGACCGCCGTGGTCACATCATTGAAGATGTTGCCGCCATCGAGCCGCCGCGCGACGGTCAGACCCTGGCGCTGTCCATCGACAAGCGCATCCAGTACCTGGCGTTCCGCGAACTGTCGGCTGCTACCGAGGCGTTCAAGGCCAAGGCCGGCGGCGTGGTGGTGCTGGATGCCCAGAGCGGCGAAGTGCTGGCACTGGCCAATACCCCATCGTACAACCCGAACAACCGCGCGGTGCTGGAGCCGGAAATGCGCCGCAACCGCGCGGTGGTGGACATGTTTGAACCGGGCTCCACCATGAAACCGTTCACCGTGGCGATGGGCATCGACGCCGGCCGCATCACGCCGGACACCTGGTTTGATACCCGTCCTTACATGATCGGCCCAGCGACGGTACGCGATTCGCACCCGAATCCGTCGCTGACCGTGTCCGGCATCATCCAGAAATCCTCCAACGTTGGCTCGTCCAAGATTGCGGCGATGTTCTCGCCGGAGCAGATGTGGACCTTCTACCGTCAGAGCGGCTTCGGCATCAGCCCGCAGTCCGGCTTCCCCGGTGAAAGCTCCGGTCGGCTGCGTGACTGGCAGGGCTGGCGCCCGATCGAGCAGGCCACCATGTCGTTCGGCTACGGCGTGACGGTGAGCCTGCTGCAGCTGGCGCGTGCCTACACCATCTTTACCCACGGCGGCGCCTTGCTGCCGCTGTCGTTCACCAAGCTGGCGGTGCCCAATCCGGGACGGCAGGTGGTGAAGGAAGACACCGCGCGCAAGATGCGGCAGATGATGATCGCCGTGACCGAAGAGGGCGGCACCGCAGTACGGGCCCAGGTGCTGGGCTATCACGTGGCTGGCAAGTCGGGTACCGCACGCAAGCTGGTGGGCGGCCGCTATGCCTCGGACAAGCATATCGGCCTGTTTGTCGGCTTTGCGCCGGCCACCAACCCGCGCCTGATCGTGGCGGTGATGATCGACGAACCCTCTATCGGCGGCTACTACGGTGGCACCGTGTCCGGGCCGGCCTTCTCCAACATTATGGCCGGCAGCTTGCGGATTCTGGGGGTCGAGCCTGACGCTCCCTCCAATAACACACTGATTCCGGAACAACAGATTTCGGAAGTGCGGGAAGAAACATGAAAAGCAGCCTGATCAACTTGCCAGACTGGGACCCTGCCGTGCTGCAGGGTCTTGGCGTTGCCGTGAGCCGCGTCGAGACTGACAGCCGCCGCGTGCTGCCGGGCGACCTGTTCCTGGCCTGTCGTGGCGAATACAGCGATGGCCGCGATTTTATCGCCGCCGCGCTGGGAAAAGGCGCCGCAGCGGTGCTGTGGGACGATGCCGACGGCTTCCAGTGGAACCCGGCCTGGCAGGTGCCCAATCTGCCGGTGTTCAATCTGCGTGCCAATGCCGGCATCGTGGCCGCGCATGTCTATGGCCATCCCAGCCGTGATATAGCGGTGATCGGCATCACCGGCACCAATGGCAAGACCTCGATTTCACACTGGCTGGCGCAAGCCTATGCCTTGCTGGGCGAGAAGGCTGCGCTGATCGGCACCGTGGGCAATGGTTTCTACGGCGAGCTGACCCAGACCTCGCATACCACGCCGGACCCGATCACCGTACAGCAGAAGCTGGCGGAATATCGCCGTCAGGGCGCCAGCGTGGTGAGTATGGAAGTGTCCAGCCACGGCCTGGACCAGTTTCGTGTCAATGGGGTGGCGTTCCGCAGCGCAGTGTTTACCAATCTGACCCGCGATCATCTTGACTACCACGGCAGCATGGAAGAGTACGGTGCCTCCAAGGCCAAGCTGTTCCACTGGCAGGGCCTGCAGCATGCAGTGATCAACGCCGATGACGCTTTTGGCCGCACCCTGGCGGCCGGCATTGATGCCGCGCATACTCGGGTCATCACCTATGGCCTGGAGCAGGGCGATGTGCGCCCGCTGAGCCTGGCGGCCAACCTGGACGGCCTGCAGCTCACCGTTACCACCCCGTGGGGCGATGCCGACATCAAGAGCCCGCTGCTGGGGCGTTTCAATGCGGCCAACATGCTGGCCTGCCTCGCCGTGCTGTGTGCCAATGGCGTGGCACTGGACGACGCCGCCCGCGTGCTGGGCAGGATCCAGCCGGCGCGTGGCCGCATGCAGCGCATCGGCAGCAGCCTGGAGCCGCTGGTGGTGGTGGATTACGCCCACACCCCGGATGCGCTGGACAAGGCGCTGGCCACGCTGTCGGATATCCGCCCGGCGGGCAGCAAGCTGTTCTGTGTCTTTGGCTGCGGCGGCGACCGCGACAAGGGCAAGCGTCCGATCATGGGCGGTATCGCCGAGCGCATTGCCGATGTGGCGGTGGTGACCAGCGACAATCCGCGCAGCGAGGATCCGCAGGCCATCATCAGTGACATCGTGGCGGGTATGCAGGCACCGGGCCACGTTGAAATCGACCGTGCCGCCGCCATTCACTGGGCGGTACTGCAGGCGCGGGTGGGCGATGTCGTGCTGATCGCCGGCAAGGGTCATGAGGAGTATCAGGACATCGCCGGCGTGAAGCATCCGTTCTCCGACTTCCGCGTTGCCGAAGACGCCCTCACCGCCTGGGGGGCCGCGCATGCTGATGCTGAGTGAAGCCGCCCGCATCCTGTCCGGTGAGCTGCTTGGCAGCGATGCCGTGTTCAACCGCGTGGTCACCGATAGCCGCGCGGTGCAAGCCGGCGACCTGTTCGTGGCGCTGAAGGGCGACAACTTCGACGCGCATGCCTTCGTACCCGAGGTGCTGGCCAAAGGTGCCTTTGCGCTGGTGCATCGCGATTTTGCGCCGGCTGGCGGCAGTGTGATCCGCGCTGACGACACCCGCCTGGCGCTGGGAACGTTGGCCGCAGACTGGTGCGCGCGTCTGGATGTGAAGCGTATCGGCATCACCGGCTCCAACGGCAAGACCACGGTCAAGGAAATGGTCGCCGCCATCCTGCGCGCCCATGCCGGCAGCGATGCGGTACATGCCACCGCCGGCAACTTCAATAACGATATCGGCCTGCCGCTGACGCTGCTGGCGCTGCGCCCGGCGCACCGCTATGCCGTCATCGAGATGGGCATGAACCACTTTGGCGAGATCCGCTACCTCACCGGGCTGGCGCGGCCGCAGGTGGCGCTGGTCAACAACGCCATGCGCGCGCACCTGGGCGGCGGCTTTGACAGTACCACTGATATCGCCCGCGCCAAGAGTGAGATTTTCGAAGGCCTTACCCCTGACGGCGTCGCCATCATCAATGCCGACGACGCGCAACTACCGATCTTTGCCGCCGCCGCCGGCCAGCATCGCCAACTGAGTTTCGGCCTGGGTGCTGCGGCCAACGTTGGTGCCCGCGATATCGTCGCCAGCGCGACCGGCAACTGCTTCACCCTGGTTTGTGCGCAAGGCGAGCAAGCCATCGAGCTGCCGGCTGCCGGCGAACACAACGTGCGCAATGCGCTGGCCGCCGCTGCGCTGGCGCTGGCGCTGGACGTGCCGCTGGCCGCCATCGCCGCCGGGCTGGCCGCGTTTGCTGGTGTGAAGGGGCGTCAGCAACTCAAGCGCGCCGCCTGCGGTGCCACCGTTATCGACGATAGCTACAACGCCAATCCGGATTCGATGAAGGCCGGCATCGACGTGCTGACTGCCTACCCGGCACCGCGCATCTTCGTGATGGGGCAGATCGGTGAGCTGGGCGACACCGCGCCGCAACTGCACGCCGAAGTGGGTGCGCACGCCCGCGCCCGCGGCATCGAGCTGCTGCTGTGCCTGGGCGAGCTGAGCCGCCATGCGGCCAACGCCTATGGCGTCGGGGCACAGTATTTCGACGATCTGCCGGCCTTGCTCGCCGTGCTGGATCGGCAAGTCACCAGTGATAGCACCGTGCTGGTGAAAGGTTCGCGCTTCATGCGCATGGAGCGGGTGGTCGAACACCTGCAAACACCACAACAAGAACACGGGAAGGATTAAACGTGCTGCTACTGCTGGCCGATCTGCTGCGCGAACACATTCGCGCCTTCAATGTACTGAACTACGTCACCCTGCGCGCGGTGATGGCCGCGCTGACCTCGCTGGGCATCTCGCTGTGGATGGGGCCGTGGGTGATCGCCAAGCTGACCGAGCTGAAAGTCGGCCAGGCGGTGCGCAAGGACGGCCCGCAGACCCACCTGGTGAAAACCGGCACCCCGACCATGGGCGGCACGCTGATCCTGCTGGCGATGACGGTGACCACGCTACTGTGGGCCGATCTATCCAATCTGTACGTGTGGCTACTGCTGGCGGTAACGCTGGGTACCGGCGCGCTGGGCTTCTACGACGACTGGCGCAAGGTGGTGTACAAGGACCCGAACGGCGTGTCCGCCCGCTTCAAGATGGCGTGGCAATCCACGCTGGCCATTGCCGCCGGTGTGTTCCTGATCACCACCGCCAAGCTACCGGCCTCCACCGAGTTCATCGTGCCGTTCTTCAAGAACATCGTGTACCCACTGGGTGGCATCGGTTTCTGCGTGCTGACCTACTTCGTGATCGTCGGCACCTCCAACTCGGTGAACCTCACCGACGGTCTGGACGGCCTGGCAGCGCTGCCGGTAGTGATGGTGGCCGCCGGCCTGTCGATCTTTGCCTACGTGGCCGGCCACGCGGTGTTCTCCAAATACCTGGGCATGCCTTTCGTGCCGGGTGCGCATGAAGTGGTGGTGTTCTGTGCCGCCATCTGCGGTGCCTGTCTGGGCTTTCTGTGGTTCAACGCCTACCCGGCGCAGGTGTTCATGGGCGACGTGGGCGCGCTGGCGCTGGGCGCCGCGCTGGGCACCGTGGCAGTGATCGTGCGCCAGGAAATCGTGCTGCTGATCATGGGCGGCCTGTTCGTGATGGAAGCGCTGTCGGTGATGATCCAGGTCGGTTCGTTCAAGCTCACCGGCAAGCGCGTGTTCCGCATGGCGCCGCTGCATCACCACTACGAACTGAAGGGCTGGAAGGAAACCCAGGTAGTGGTGCGCTTCTGGATCGTGACCATGATGCTGGTGCTGGCCGGCCTCGCCACCCTGAAACTGCGTTGAGGATTACGTGATGCGCTTCGACAACCGCCACATCATCGTCATCGGCCTCGGCGACACCGGCGTTTCCGCCGCGCGCTGGCTGCTGGCGCATGGTGCGCGCGTCACCATCGCCGATAGCCGCGAGCAGCCGGCCAATGCGGCCAACGTGTCCGCCGAGCTGGGCGTGCCGCTGCGCCTGGGCGCGTTCAGCGATGCCACCTTTGCCGACGCCGACATGCTGATGGTCAGCCCGGGGGTCAGCATCCGCACCCCGGCCATCGCCGCCTTCGCCGCC
>CAMLGD010000046.1 GCA_946479405.1 uncultured Vogesella sp. | reverse complement strand
GCAAACACCGCATTGGCCATATAGCGCCGCAGCCAGCGCAGCAGCGGGGCCGCTTCCTGGCCGGCGCGCCAGTACAGGTGTACCTCCAGCGCAGGGAAGGCCAGATCCTGGGCGTGGATTTCCACCAGCTGGCCGTTCAGCGTCGGGTAGCGCGCGATGTTCAGCGGCAGTACCGCCCAGCCCTGGCCCATGGCGGCCTGTTCGGCAATCACGTACAAGCTGTCGGTGCGCCATAGTTGCGGGCTGATGCGCTCGTCGGCGTCGTCCAGCACAAAGCGCGGCGTCACCAGCAGCTGGCGGTAGCGTGCCAGCGTCTGGCGGTTGAGCACCGGCTCCTGCAGCAAGGGGTGTGTGCTGCCCACCACCAGCACCCGCGGCACCGCGCCCACCGGTTCCGAGGCCAGCGTCGCGTCGGCGGGGATGCGGCGGAACGCCAGGCCGACATCGGCATGGCCGGCGCGCAGCCACTCGGCAATGTTGGCCGCAGAGCCGTGGCACAACGTCAGTTCCAGCTGCGGGAAGGCCTGGTCCAGCGCCTGTACCAGCTCCAGTTCCGCCGGATAGGGCAGGCCTTCATCCAGCGCCAGCGTGAGCTGCTCCGGGCGGCGGGTGGCCAGGGTCAGCGCGCGGTTATCGAAATGGCGGCATTGCCGCAGCAACTCGTGCGCTTCGGCCAGTAGCACGCTGCCGGCGCTGGTCAGGGTGGGCAGCCGCCCGCTGCGATCGAACAGCTCGGTATCCAGACTGGCTTCCAGCAGGGCAATGGCGGTGCTGACCGCCGATTGGGCGCGGCCCAGCTGGCGGGCGGCGGCAGAGAATGACGGTGCCTCGGCAGCAGCGACGAAGGTGGCCAGTTGTTCCAGCGTCCATTTCATCTATCAGTCTTTCAGATGGTTTCTATCTTTAATGTACCTGATTATCAGATATAAGATGGCGGCAATTGGTCTGCGGGCAGACGGGGTAGCGGCCCCGCTGTGTCGTGCGGGCCGGTTGCCGGGAAGGAGGTTCCAGATGAACAGCTATCTGATGCTGGCCATTGCCATCGTGGCCGAGGTGGTGGCCACCAGCAGTCTCAAAGCCAGCGACGGCTTTACCCGCTTGCTGCCCAGCGTGCTGGTGGTGGTGGGCTATGTGATCTCGTTCTATCTGCTGCCGCAAATCATGAAGACGCTGCCGGTGGGCATGGTGTATGCCATCTGGTGCGGGGTCGGCATTGTGGCGGTGGCACTGGTGGGGCAGGTGCTGTACAAGCAGATGCTGGATGGACCGGCCTACCTCGGCATCGGCCTGATCGTGGCGGGCGTGGTAGTGCTGCAGGCAATGTCCAAAACCGCCGGCCATTGAGCGGGCCCGGCGGCCATACCGCATGAGGCGAGACACAAACAGACAGCCCCCGTTACCACGGGGGCTGTTTGCTGATACGGCGGCTAAGCGTGGCAGCGTGCGGCCAACGTTGGCCGCACGGCTCAGTTCAGCAGCTTGTGATAGTGCTTCTTGATCGGATCGGTCTTCTGCAGCGCGGCCTTGGCGGCGGGCAGGTCGTTGGCTTTTACCGCCAGGCTGACGGCGGCCAGTTGCTGTTGCAGCTCCTTGATCCCCTTGTCGTAACTGGGCTGGTCTTTTTTCAGCGGCAGCGTGCCGGCCTTGTTGACGTCGCTTTGCAGCTGGCCGAAGTACTTGCTGAAGTCCGCCATGCTGTTGCTGGCCAGTGCGGCCTTCATGGTGCTCTTCATATCCTTCATCACGGTCTTGATTTCACCGGCCCGGGCCGGTGTGGTGGCCAGGCAGGCGATGGCGAGCAGGGCCAGGCCCAGGCGGGAGGTGTTGCGGATGGCGGTCATGGCGCGGCTTCCTGTGCGGCGTGGAGATGCCGGCACTGTAGGCGGCCAGGATTAGCGGCCGCTTAACGGTGCCGAGCCATCTCCGGCGATGATCTGCGGAATGCGCGCGCGGATTCGCTGCATGCCTTCGTCAAAGCGCCGGCGTGCGCGTTCGCCTTGCGGATGCTGGGTGCTGAAGCCGATGTAGGAACCCTGGCTGCCGGCGGTAAACAGGTAGCGCAGCTGCTGCGGGGCGATGCCGGCGCCGGCCAGCAGCCGCTGCTCGGTCTTTTTGGCGTCAATGATCAGCACCGCGTACTGGATGCGCCCGGCCAGCAGCTTCTTCAGCAGCATGCTTTCGTTGTTGGAGTAGTCGATGTGCAGCCGGCTGCCGATGCTGTCGAGGGCGCGCGGGTACTCGTAGCCGTTGACCAGGCCGATACTACTGCCCGCCGGTATGCTGTCCAGGCTGCTGGCGCTGAGCTGGGGGCTGCTGCTGATGCTGTAGACGCGGGCTTCGGAACTGAAGATGGGCTGGCTGGAAAACGTCACATAGCCGCGCAGCGCCGGCTGCCACGCCATGTTGAAGCAGGCCACCACCTCACCGGCCAGCACGCTGGCCTTGCAGCGCGCATAGGGCACCACGATCAGCTGGATGGGGACGCCGACGGCGTCAAAGGCGGCGCGCACGATGGCGTTGGCGTAGCCGCTGCCATTGCCGTTGGACCACGGGCTGGCGGCATCCTCCACCATCACCGGCAACGGTGCAGCGTTGGCAAGGCAGAGCGGGAGCAGGGCAAGCAACAGCAGGCGGCGTTTCATGGGCGGCGACTTTCGGCTGACGGCTACACCGGATTATGCGCAAAAAGGCGCGGCGATGGCGCCGCTTGTTGCCGCCGCTGCGGCAGATGCCCGCCAGCAGCGTACCCGCTACTATCGGTGTGCCCGGCGACGGCATCCGTCCTGGCTGTGCCGGCTAGCGCACGCGACCCCACCACAACCCGGTGCTGGCGGTAAAGCTGCCGTCCGCCTCCAGTTGCAATGCACTGGCGACTTCCTGCGGCGCTTCCTGCTGCAGCTGGCGCAGCAGGGCGACCTTTTCCGGCGGCGTGCGCATGCGCGTCACCCAGCTGGCAAACTCCAGTCGCAGCGGCCAGCTGTAATGCGCCAGCAGCTCGATGCCGGCGTCGTCCAGTAGCGCGCGCCACTCGCTGTCGCTGCGGTCGCGCACGTGCGAGCGGTCGCGCAGCAGCTCCCAGCATTGCAGATGGGTGTCGGCCAGCGCGTCTGCCGGCGCCTGTACATCGATGATCAGCACATGGCCGCCACGGCGGGTGACGCGGCGCATGTCGGCCACGCCGGCGGCCAGGTCCAGCCAGTGGTGGGCGCTGTAGCGGCTGGCTACCAGCTCGAAGCTGGCATCGGCAAACGGCAATGCACCGGCGTGGCCGGGCTGGGTGACGAGGTTGCCCAGACCGTTGGCCGCAGCGGCAGCGCGCACGGTGTCCAGCATGCCGGGGGCCGGGTCCAGCGCGGTGATCTGCGCCAGCAGCGGTGCCAGGTTGAAGGCCAGGTGGCCGGCGCCGCAGCCGACATCCAGCGCCTGTGCCTGGGCGCTGACGTTGGCCGCCACCAGCTGCCGTGCCTGCGCCAGATCGGGCCCGGCGGCATGCACGGCACTGCTGAGATAGGCTTGCGCCTGCGGGTCGAACTGCTGGGTGGTGGCTTGCTGGTGTGCTTGCATGACGGGGCTCCGCGGGGTTGAGTGCCGCCACCGTAACCGGGTCTGGATACCGGTACAAGACGGGTAATTATCCTGTTATAAGCAGTAACAGCCTGCGTACCAGGACCAAAGTCGCAGCCACCGCCCAGTGCCGTCGCCATGACGGCGGTGAAATATGCGCTATGGTAGTGCCATCGCTATCGTCATTGCCGGAGCCGAGCATGCCGCTGTCGCCACGCGCCCATACCCTGCTGCTGACCTGGATCGCCATGCTGGCGTTTGCCGGCAACTCGCTACTGTGCCGGCTGGCGCTGGCGACCACGCGCATCGATGCCGCCAGCTTTACCCTGCTGCGGCTGGCCAGCGGCGCGCTGGTGCTGGCCTTGCTGGTGCGCGGCCGCGACCGGGTGTGGTCGAAAAGCGGCAGCTGGGCCGGTGCTGGTGCGCTGTTCGTGTATGCGGCGGCGTTCTCGTTTGCCTATCGCCACCTGCCCACCGCCACCGGCGCCTTGTGCCTGTTTGGCGCGGTGCAGGCCAGCATGATCGGCTACGGCCTGTGGCAGGGCGAAAGGTTGGCCGCGCGGCAGTGGCTGGGCTTTGGCTGTGCGCTGGGCGGCCTGCTGCTGTTGCTGCTGCCGGGGGTGTCGGCGCCGCCGCTGGCCGGCATGCTGCTGATGCTGCTGGCGGGGGTGGCCTGGGGCGTGTACTCGCTGCTGGGGCGCCGTGGCGGCGATGCTACCCAGCTGACGGCAGGCAACTTCCTGCGCGCAGTGCCGCTGGCGCTGCTGCCGCTGCTGCTGTGGCCGCCGGCGCAGCTGCCGGCGTGGGACGGCGTCGCCTATGCGCTGGCGTCCGGCGCGCTGGCATCCGGCATCGGCTACGCCATCTGGTACACCGCATTGCGCGGGCTGGGGGCGGCCACCGCGGCCACGGTGCAACTGAGCGTGCCGCTGCTGGCGGCGGTGGCCGGCTGGCTGTTGCTGGGCGAGGCGCTGGGCTGGCGCACCGGGCTGGCGGCGCTGGCGATCCTCGGCGGCATCGCGCTGGTGATCGCCGGCCGCGCCGGCCGGGTCTAGCCGTTGCCGCGCCCCGGCGGTGGCTGACGCTGCTTGCGCATCTGCACTACCATAGCGCCATTCACCCCGGATATTTGTTGATGCGCTATTTGCCCCTGTTGCTGCTGTGCCTGCCGCTGCCTGCCCTGGCGCTGGATTATCAGGTCGAGATCGATGCACCGCTGCTGCTGCAGCCGCTGCTGGAGGAAAACCTCGACCTGGTGCAGCTGCGCGCCGACGACACGCTGCAGGAACGCGACCTGGCGGCAATGCTGGAAACCACGCCGGGCGAGGTGAAAACGCTGCTGGAAACCGAGGGCTACTTTGCGCCGGAAGTCAGCGTGCAGCGCAGCGGCAACCGCGTGCGGGTCAGCGTGCGCCCCGGCTTGCCGGTGACGGTGACGCAGGTAACGTTGCAGTACCGCGGTGCGGTGACGCAGGAGCCCGATTACGCGCGCTTCGTGGCCGACGCCGAAGGGGCCTGGAGCCTGCCGCAGGGCGCGGTGTTCCGCCAGGGCGACTGGGACGATAGCAAGAAGGCCGCGCTGCGCCCGCTGCTGCTGGAGCGTTTTCCGCAGGCGCGCATCGCCGCCTCGCGCGCCGAGATCGACCCGGCCAGCCGCCGTGCCACGCTCAGTGTCACCATCGACAGCGGTCCACGCATCCGCTACGGCGCCTTGGTGGTCAGCGGGGCCGAACGCTACCCGGAAAGCGTGATTCGCGGCCAGGCCAACTTCAGCGAGGGCAGCGATTTCCGCCAGCAGGACATCCTCGATTACCAGGGCAGCCTGGAAAAAGACAGCCACTACAGCGGCGTGGTGGTGGCACCGCTGTGGGAACAGCTGCAGGACGGCAGCGTGCCGATCGGCGTCACCGTCAGCGAGGTGCAGCGGCAGAAGCTGGATCTGGGCCTCAACTACAGTACCGGCGATGGCCCCGGCGTGCGCCTGGGCTACGAACACTACAACCTGTTCCGCCGCGGCTATACCGGCACTGCAGTGCTGGACTGGAAGCGCGACAAGCAGCAGCTGGACCTGGGGCTGGCGTTTCCGCGCCAGGTGGGCGGCTACTCGCACGCCATCAACCTGCATGCCAGCCACGAGGACAGCAACGGCGTGCTGACCGATGGCCGCGAACTGGGCGTGTTCCGCATCCGCCAGAACGGCAATGTCGAATCGCGGCTGGGGCTGGAATACGTGCTGGAACAGGAACACGAAAACAATGTGCTGACCCGCGACAGCAAATCGCTGATCGCCTCTTACGGCTGGACGCAGCGCGCCATCGACAACCTGCTGCGCCCCAGCAGCGGCTACCTGCTGGAGGCACAAGTGGCGGCCACGGTGGGCGACCTGGGCTCGGATACCCGCTTCCAGCGCGGCTATGTGCGGCTGGCCAATTACTGGTCGCCTAACTGGCTGCGCGGCACACTGGTGTCGCGGCTGGAAGGCGGCCAGGTGTTCGCCGCCGATACCACCGAGGTGCCGACCTCGCGCCTGTTCAAGGCCGGCGGTGTCAACAGCGTGCGCGGCTACGAATACCAGAGCCTGGGGGTGGAGGAGAGCGACGGCAGCATCAGCGGCGGCCGCGTGCTGACCACCGCCAGCGTGGAATACCAGTATCCGGTCACGCAGAACTGGCGCGCGGCGGTGTTCGTCGATGCCGGTGACGCCGCCCAGTCGTGGCAGAAACTGAACCTGGCCACCGCCTACGGCGTCGGTGCGCGCTGGCTCAGCCCGCTGGCGCCGCTGGCGTTCGACATCGCCCACGGCAACCGCGACAAGCGCTGGCGCTGGAACCTCAACCTGGGTCTGGCGTTCTGATGCCACAGATGATCCCGCCCGAACTCGATCCCGTTACCGATGCCGCCGCGCCGCCGCCGGTCCCACCCGCGCCACGCCGCCGCTGGTGGCCGTGGCTGCTGGCTACGCCGCTGCTGTTGCTGCTCGCCGCCGCCGTGCTGCTGGCGTGGCTTACCGTCACCCCGGCCGGCTTCAGCACCTTGTGGCGCTGGGCCGACAATCTCACTGGCGGCAGCCTCAAGGTTGGCCGCAGCGACGGTACGCTGTGGCAGGGCTTTACCCTGCAGCAGCTCTCCTGGCAACGCGCCGGCACACGGCTGGACATCAGCCGGCTGCAGCTGGACTGGCTGCCGGGCGAGCTGTGGCGCGGGCAACTGCATATCCGCCAGCTGGCCATCGGCGACATCCGTTATGCCGGCAAGCCGTCCGCCAAAGCGGCCACCGCACCGCAGGTGCCGCGCTCGCTGGCGCTGCCGCTGCCAGTGCGGCTGGATGCGCTGGCGATCGACAGCTTCAGCCAGCCGGGGCAGCCGCTGCTGTCCGCGCTGCGCGCCAGTTACCGCTATGACGCCGGCCGCCACCAGCTGACCCTGCGCCAGCTGGACACGCCGTGGGGCGGCGCCACCGTCGGCCTGAGCGTGCGGGATGCGGCGCCGTTCCAGCTGGCCGGCCAGCTGCGCTATCAGGGTGTGCTGGAAGGCGTGCGCGCGCGCGGCGAGCTGGCGCTGGCCGGTTCGCTGCTGCAACCGCGGCTGGCGGGCGAAATCGCCGCCCGCGGCCTGCTGCTCAAGGTGAACAGCGAGCTGCGGCCGTTTGCCGCCGTGCCGCTGCAGCGCCTGCGGCGGCTGGAGGCGCGCGTCGGCGGCATCAACCCGCAGGCGCTGCTGCCGGGGCTGCCGCAGGCGCGGCTGGCGCTGGCGGTCAGCGTGGTGCCGCAGGATGCCGATTCGGTACGCGGCGGCATTTCGCTGCTCAATAGCGCGCCGGGGCCGCTGTCGGCGCAGCAGCTCCCGCTGTCGCTGTTGTGGGGCGAATTCCGCATCGACGGCGATACTCTGTATCTGCCCGGCCTGCAGGCGCAGCTGGCCGGCGGCGAGCTGACTGTCAGCGGCAGCGCCGCGCCCAACGCGCTGGCGCTGGACGCGCAGCTGCACGGGATCGACAGCCGCCAGCTGCATACGGCGCTGCCGTCGCACCGGATCAATGGCGAACTGCACGCCGCCGGCCGCGCCCGGCTGCCGCAAGTGCGTATCAAATTAAGCAGCGGCGAGCTGGGGCTGGATGGCCGCTTGCGGCTGGCGGAAGCGCCGCGACGGCTGGAAGTGGCGGAGCTGGCGCTGCGTACCGGGCTGGGCCGCTTGCAGGGCGAGGGCAGCTGGCTGTTCGACAGCCGGCAATTGGCCTTGAGTGGCAAGTTGCAGGGCTTCGATCCGGCCCGGGTCGACACACGTTGGCCGCATGGCACCATCAACGGCACGCTGACGACACATGCCAATCTGGCCGCTGCGCCGCAAGGGGATGTGGCGTTGCAGCTGGCCGGCAGCCAGCTCAGCGGCGCACCGCTGGGCGGGCAGTTCCGTCTGCAGTGGCAGCCGCAACGGGTGACGCAACTGTTGGCCGACCTGACGCTGGGACGCAACCGGCTGCAGGCCAGCGGCGCCTACGGTCGCGCCGGCGACACGCTGGCGTTGCAGCTGGCGGCGCCGCAGCTGTCGCTGCTGGGGCCGGCGTTCGGCGGCGAACTGACGGCCAGCCTGCAGTTGGCCGGCACGCCGGCCAAGCCGGACATCAGCGCCAAACTGGCGGCGCACGCGCTGCGGCTGCCGGGCGCGGTCAGCATCGGCAGCCTGCAGGGCGAGGGCAGCAGCGGGCTGCAGCAGGACAGCCCGTTCCGCGTGCAGCTGGCCGGGCGCGAGCTGCAACTGGACAGCCAGCGGCTGGACAGCCTGCAGCTGAGCGCCAGCGGCAACCGCGCCGCGCACCAGCTGCAACTGGATGCTCGCGGCCAGCTGCAAGGCCAGCCGCAAACGCTGGCGCTGGCGCTTAGTGGCGGCCTGGCGCCGCAAACCCTGCGCTGGCAGGGCCGCATCAACAGCCTGCAGGCCGGCGGCGGCGTGGCGCTGCGGCTGGAGGCGCCCACTGCGCTGCAACTGGCCGCCGACGCGGTCTCGCTGGGCGCCAGCCGCTGGCAGGCGCTGGGCACGCAATGGCAGCTGGAGGAAAGCAGCTGGCAGCGCAGTGCCGGCTGGCGCAGCAGCGGGCGGGTGAACAATCTGGCGCTGGCGGCGCTGTCGCCGTGGCTGAAGCTGCCGCTGCAGCAGGATCTGGTGTTTGCCGCCGACTGGGCGCTGAGCGGGCAGCAAGGTTGGCCGCAAGGCCGCTTCAACCTGCGCCGCGAACGCGGCGACGTGCTGCTGCCGCAGCCAAAGCGCGGCCCGCAGGCGCTGGGCCTGACGCGTGCCGAGCTGCAACTGGGGCTGGGGCCGGCGGCGCCGCTGCGGCTGCAGCTGGACAGCCGCTTTGGCCGCGTCAGCGGCGAGGGCACGCTGCAGCTGCCGGCCAGTGGCTCGCTGGACGCGGCGCAGATTGCCGCCCGTGTGCAGCTGGCGGTGCCGACGCTGGGCGTTTTCCAGCAGTGGCTGGGCAACGGTTATGACCTCGACGGCGCGCTGAGCGCCGACGTGCGCCTGAACGGCCCGCTGCTGGCGCCGCTGTACAACGGCGACATCACTGGCCAGCAGCTGCGCTTCAGCGAGCGCAAGAATGGCATCCGCCTGGAAGATGGTGTGCTGGCGGCGCGGCTGCAGCAGCGCTCGCTGCTGGTGGACAAGCTGAGCTTCGGCAAACAGGGCGAGTTGCAGGCCAGCGGCAACCTGGCGCTGGATGGCGACCAGCCGGGCGCCGCCATCAACCTGCGGCTGGCGCGCTTCGCGCTGATCGAGCGCCCGGGGCGGCGGCTGACGGTGTCCGGCAACAGCCGCATCACGCTGGAGCAGGGCAAGGTGTTCCTGCGCGGCGAGCTGGGGGTGGATCAGGCGCGGCTGGAGCTGCCCAAGCTGGGCGGGCCGCGGCTGTCGTCCGACGTGATCGTGGTCGGACGCGAGGTGGTGGCCGACAGCAACACCACGCTGCCGCTGGGGGTGGACCTGAATATCGGCCTCGGCAATGACTTCCGTTTCAGCGGCAACGGGCTGGATGCCTGGCTGGGCGGCAATGTGCGGCTGCTGGCCGAGCCCGGCGGCGAACTGCAGGCGCGCGGCCAGGTGCGGGTGGACAAGGGTCGCTTCAAGGCCTACGCCCAGGACATGGATATTGAAAAGGGCCTGATCACCTTCAATGGCGGGCTGGACAATCCGTCGCTGGACATCCGCGCCACGCGGCGCAATTCCAGCGTCGGCGCCGGGGTGGAGATCAGCGGCTCGGTGTTGTTGCCATCGGTGAAACTGGTGGCGGACGAGGCGATGTCGGAGAAGGACAAGCTGTCGTGGCTGGTGCTGGGGCGTGCCGCCACGGTGGGCGACAGCAGCAACGGCATGGGCGGCGCCTCGGCCGGCGGCCTGCTGGCCGGCATGCTCAACGACCGCGTCGGGCTGTTTGACGATGTCGGCGTGCAATCGCGCGCCGCCAGCACCAGTAGCGACGGTACGGTGAACCCGGCGGAGCAGGTGGTGACGCTGGGCAAGCAGCTGACGCGCGAGCTGTACGTCGGCTACGAGTACGGCTTGAAGAGCGCGGAGCAGGCGGTGCGCATCAGCTACCAGCTGTCGCAGAAGCTGTCGCTGATTGCCCGCGCCGGGCGCGAGGCATCCAGCGAGTTGCGCTATACGCTGCGCTTTGATTGATGCGGGCGGACTGATTCCGCTGCGCCGCCGGGCCAACCGTAACGGTTGGCGTGCCGGTTGGCGCGCCGTCGCCGACGCCCCGCAACGTTGGCCGCAGGCGGGTGACAGGTTGACGCGGCCGCTTTCCCGCAGGGCATTGCTGCGGCTAACGGGATGGCGGAGTGACCTCCGCCCGGCGTGGCTATTCGGCGCCGACCGCCTCGGCCGCCACCAGCGCCGCCGCCTGTTCCAGTGCCAGCGGCTTGCCGGTGAGGTAGCCCTGTACCGTGTCGCAGCCCAGGGTGAGCAGGGCGGCGAATTCTTCTTCGGTTTCCACCCCCTCGGCCAGCGCCTCCATGCCCAGGCTCTTGGCCAGGGTGATGATGGCCAGCACGATGGCGGCGTTATCGTGGCGGCTTTGCAGGTCGGTGACGAAGCAGCGGTCGATCTTCACCGTGTTGGGGGCGAAGTTCTTCAGATAGGCCAGGCTGGAATAGCCGGTGCCGAAGTCGTCCACCGCCAGGTGCACGCCCAGCTGTTTCAGCTGTGCCAGTGTCTGCTGCACCACGCCGGTTTTTTCCAGCAGTGCGTTCTCGGTGACCTCGATTTCCAGCTGTGCCGCCGGCAGGCCGCAGTCGTGCAGGATGCGGCCAACCTCGGCGGCGAAGCCCGGCTGCGCCAGCTGCCGCGGTGAGGCGTTGACGGCGATGGTCAGCGGCGCCGCGGCGTCGTGCGGCCACTGTGCCGCCACCTGGCAGGCTTCACGCAGCACCCACAGGCCGATGTCGACGATCAGGCCGGAGTCTTCCGCCACCGGGATGAAGCGGCTGGGCGGGGTGATGTGGCCATCGCGGTCGGTCCAGCGCAGCAGCGCCTCGAAGCCGGTGAGGCGGCGGTCGCGCATGCGGAACTTGGGCTGCAGCGCCAGATGCAGCTCGCCGCCGCTCAGCGCCTGGCGCAGGCGGCTTTCCAGCAGCAGGCGCTGGTTGGCCTCCTGCGTCATGTGGCGGGTGAAGAAGCGGAAGCTGTTGCGGCCGCCGGCCTTGGCGTCGTACATCGCCATGTCGGCGTTTTTCAGCAGCAGCTCGGCGCTGTTGCCGTCGTCCGGGCTGATGGCGATGCCGATGCTGGCGCTGACCACCAGCTGGTGGCCGTCCAGCGAGAACGGCGCCTGCAACGCTTCCAGGATGCGCTCGGCCACGCTGGCGGCCTGGGCGCTGTCGGCCAGCTCCGGCAGGATGATGACGAACTCGTCGCCGCCGGTGCGGCCAACGGTGTCCATGTCGCGCAGTTCGCCGCGGGTGCGCTGCGCCACCGCCTTGAGCAGCGCGTCGCCGGTGGCGTGACCCAGCGAGTCGTTGATGTTCTTGAAACGGTCCAGGTCCATGAACAGCACCGCCACCTTGTGGCTGCTGCGCTGGGCGACGCGCAGCGATTGCTGCAGCCGGTCGGACAGCAGCAGGCGGTTGGGCAGGTCGGTCAGGTAGTCGTATTCGGCCAGGTGCTGCACCCGCGCCTCGGCGGCCTTGCGCTCGCTGATGTCGGCGAACAGCGCCACGTAGTGGGTGAGCTGGCCCTGCTCGTCGCGCAGGGTGCTGATGGTGAGCCACTCCGGGTACACCTCGCCGTTCTTGCGGCGGTTCCAGATCTCGCCGGCCCACTGGCCGCGGGCGCGCAGGTGGTTCCACATGTCTTCGTAGAACTGGCGGTCGTGGCGGCCGGAGGAGAACATGGCCGGGGTGTTGCCCAGCGCCTCGGCCTCGCTGTAGCCGGTGATGGTGCTGAAGGCGCGGTTGACGGCCACGATGTGGCTGGCGGCGTCGGTGATCAGGATCGCCTCGGTGCTGGCCTCGAATACCTTGGCGGCCAGTCGCAGTTCGTGCTGCTGCGCCACGCGGGCGCTGATGTCGCGCGCGGTGGCGCAGTGGAAGCGCTCGCCGCCGAAGCTGACGCTGGAGTACTGCACTTCCACGTTCAGCAGGCCGTAGCGGCTATCCAGCACCAGCTCGTGCTGCTGGTCGCAGGTCAGCACCGAGAACAGCTGTTCCAGCGCCTGGCTGTAAGGTGGCGCAAAGCAGTCGCGCGCGCGCTGGTTCTGGTACACCACCTGGCCGTGGGCGTTGCGCAGCACGATGATGTCGGCGGCGCTGTCGCTCATGTGGCGGGTCAGTTCGATATCGCGGGCGCCGGCTTCCAGCTGGCGCTGTTTTTCCTCCAGCCGCAGGCGATAGTCGTTGGCCAGCCGGCGCATCCAGCGCGAGTAGTACAGCGAGAACAGCAGTGCCAGCAGCAGGGTGATGGCGAAGATGGCGCTGGTGGCGATGATGCGGTTGCGGGTGGTTTCCGCCAGCAGGTTGGCGTCGTCGTGGCTGCCGTTCATGGCCAGCAGCTCGGTGGGGGCCACCGCCAGCACGCGCCATTGCCACTGCGGCATCACGGTGAGGTAGGCGGTGTAGGCGACGCGACGCGCCCCTTCCTGCTGCTCGAAGCTGAACACGCTGCCGCTGCGGGCGTTGGCGGCCAGTGCCTGCAGCATGTTGCTGCCGTCCTGGCGCGGCCTGCTGCCGTCGAAGTTCAGCAGCACCTTGCCCTGCTGATCGAATACGGCAAAGCCGCTGCGGCCAACCACGTGTTGTCGTGCCAGCAGCGCCAGACCCTGCTGTTGCAGGTCGGCATCCACGTTGTGCACGTATTCGCCGCCGCCGATCAGCCAGCGGTAGGGGGCGAAGTAGCGCACGTAGGCGATTTTTTCCGACATCACCCGCTCGCCGGGGCGGAACCAGCGGTAGCTGGCAAAGCCGCGCTGCTGCCGGCTGCCGGCCGCCTGGATCAGGGCGCGCATGATGTAGGTGCCCTGGTCGTCGCGGTTGTCCAGCAGCGAGCTGCCTTCGCGCTCCGGATTGGTGGGCAGCAGCAGGCAGTCGCCGGTCATGCTGTCGACAAAGAAATAGCCGCGGCCATCGAAATAGCGCAGCGGGCGCAGTGCCTCGATGATGTCGCGCCGGATATGTTCGGGCGGGCGGCTGCCTTTCTGCCGCTGGTATAGCGCGGTGGCCAGCGCGTGGGCGGTATCCACCTGTTCGCGGATGCGCTGGCGCAGGATGGTATCGGTCTGGCTGTGCAGGCTTTCCAGCATCAGGCGGCCATGTTCGCCCCAGGCACGCATGAAGGCTTGGCTGCGCAATTCGCCCTGGCGCAGGTTGGCCGCACGGTTGCTCTGGTAATCCTGCCAGTGCTGATAGAAGAAAAAGCCGGCCAGCAGCACGACGACGGTCGTGACCGCTCCTAGCATGCCGAGTAGCTGGAGGCGGGCCAGCTTGTTCTGGGCGCGATGCATGTGTGTGCTTCTTGTGTGGCGGGTGGGTGCGGCGATTATAAGAATGGCGCCGCGGCGGCCGGTTGATATTTGTCAGTGCCGGCAGCTTTATGACGGCGCATGCGGTACAATCCGCGCCGGGAAGTCGGCCAGGCAGTCGCCGCGTGCTTGCACGGGGAGGAAAGTCCGGGCTCCACAGGGCAGGATGCTGGCTAACGGCCAGGCGTCGTGAGGCGACGGAAAGTGGAACAGAGAGCTGAACCGCCGATGGCCGGATGTGACACCCGCAAGGGTGCAGCATCATTGTTCAGGGCAGAATACGCGCTGCTTGCAGCGTACGTTTTGTACTAGCGCTGGTTCGCCAGCACGCTGAACAGCGGCACAGGTAAGGGTGAAAAGGTGCGGTAAGAGCGCACCGCGGACGTAGTGATACGGACGGCAGGCTAAACCCCATCCGGAGCAAGACCAAATAGGGGTACATTGGCGTGGCCCGCGCTGTACCCGGGTAGGTTGCTTGAGCTTGTCGGTAACGGCAAGACTAGAGGAATGACTGTCCAACGACAAAACCCGGCTTATCGACCGGCTTCCCACCCGACATTCCGGCTGCGCACTGCGCGGCCATCGCGCCCGTGACGGGCGCTTCGCTTTTGTGGCCGGCGCGCAGTGTTGCTGGCGATTGTCATAGCTTAAAAAATAGGCAAAAAGCTTTTTACCGTCGCGATAAAAGGCAGTACAATGGCGACCCTTTTCCGCTGCCATCCCTTTCTTTTGCAATGCAAATCGGCCCTTACCAGCTCAAGAACCGCCTGATCGTGGCCCCGATGGCGGGCGTCACCGACCGGCCGTTCCGCATGCTGTGCAAGCAGATGGGTGCCGGGATGGCGGTGTCGGAAATGATCACCGCCAACAAGGCGCTGTGGACCACGCCCAAGACTCTGCGCCGCGCCAATCACGAAGGCGAAGTGGAGCCGATCGTGGTGCAGATCGCCGGCGGCGAATCGCAAATGCTGGCCGATGCCGCGCGGCTGAACGTGGAACACGGCGCGCAGATCATCGACATCAACATGGGCTGCCCGGCGAAGAAGGTGTGCAACGTGGCTGCCGGCAGTGCGCTGCTGCGCGATCTGGCCAACGTTGGCCGCATCCTGGAGCAGGTGGTAAAGGCGGTGGATGTGCCGGTGACACTGAAGACCCGCACCGGCTGGAGCGCAGACGTGAAGACCGCACTGCAGGTGGCGCGCATGGCCGAGGATGCCGGCATTGCCGCCCTCGCGCTGCACGGTCGCACCCGCGAGGACATGTACCGCGGTGCCGCCGAGTACGACACCATCGCCGAAGTGAAGCAGGCAATCCGCATTCCGGTGATGGCCAACGGCGACATCGACAGCCCGCAAAAAGCGAAATACGTGCTGGAGTACACCGGCGCCGACGCCATCATGATCGGCCGCGCAGCGCAGGGCCGGCCGTGGATCTTCCGCGAGATCCAGCACTACCTGGACAGCGGCGAGCTGCTGCCGCCGCCGCGCATTGCCGAGATCGGCGCGGTAATGCAGGCGCACTTGAGCGAGCTGTACGACTTCTACGGCGAATACAGCGGTTGCCGCATCGCGCGCAAGCACATTGCCTGGTACACCAAGGGGCTGCGCGGCAGCAACGACTTCCGCCAGGCGATGTACCAGCTGGAAAGCACCGCGGCGCAGCAGGTGGCAGTGGCAGATTACTTCAACTGGCTGGCGGAGCATTCCGAGCGGCTGGAATACCTGGCAGACAGCGTGGCCGAGGCTGACGCGGTGGCCGATTGAGAACCCGGAATAGTCGATAACATCATGCAAAACAATGACGATATTTCCTTGAGCGTGCGCCTGGCGATGGAGCAGTACTTCCGCGATCTGGACGGGGAAACCCCGGCTGCCATCTACGACATGGTGCTGGCCTGTGTGGAAAAGCCGCTGCTGGAAGTGGTGCTGACCCACACCCAGGGCAACCAAACGCGCGCGGCCGAGCTGCTGGGCCTCAATCGCAATACCCTGCGCAAGAAAATGAAGGCCTACGACCTGATCTGAACCAAGCCACCCGTACATCCGGGTGGCTTTTATTTTGAGCAGCAAACTCCCCTGCAAGGCAGGGGCGGGGGACGGGATCACCAGCACTGGCCGGCGCCGTGGCGCCAGCCGGTAAACAGCAAGATTTGAGTTGGCCGCGGGCTTGCCCGTTGCCACGTTTTACTTTGAAGGCGGTAGAAAACCATGACCAAGATCGAACGTGCGCTGATCAGCGTTTCTGACAAAACCGGCGTGCTGGCATTTGCCCAGGCCCTGGCCGGCTTTGGTGTCGAAATCCTCTCCACCGGCGGCACTTCCAAGCTGCTGCGCGATGCCGGCGTACCGGTAATCGACGTATCGGATTACACCGGCTTCCCGGAAATGCTGGACGGCCGCGTGAAGACCCTGCACCCGAAAGTGCACGGCGGCATCCTCGGCCGTCGCGACCTGCCGGAGCACGTGGCCACCATGAAGGAACATGGCATCGGCAACATCGATCTGGTGTGCGTCAACCTGTACCCGTTCGAAGCCACCATCGCCAACCCGGACTGCCCGCTGGAAGACGCCATCGAGAACATCGACATCGGCGGCCCGACCATGGTGCGTTCCGCCGCCAAGAACTGGCAGCACGTGGCCATCGTCACCGACGCCGAAGACTACGTGGCGCTGGTGGACGAGATGCAGGCCAATGCCGGCAAGCTGTCCAAGCTCACCCGCCTGAACCTGTCGAAGAAAGCCTTCACCCACACCGCCGCCTACGATGGCGCCATCTCCAACTACCTGACCAGCCTGGCCGAAGGCGTGGACCGCGGCGTGCCGGAACGCTTCGCCTTCCCGAACCGCCTCAACGCCCAGTTCGTGAAAGTGCAGGACATGCGCTACGGCGAGAACCCGCACCAGGCGGCCGCCTTCTACCGCGATCTGGACCCGGCTGCCGGCTCTATCGCTAACTACCGTCAGCTGCAGGGCAAGGAACTGTCCTACAACAACATCGCCGACGCCGATGCGGCGTGGGAAGCGGTGAAGACGTTCGACGCGCCGGCCTGCGTGATCGTCAAGCACGCCAACCCGTGTGGCGTGGCCATCGCCGCCGACACCCTGACCGCCTACAAGCTGGCGTTCGCTACCGATACTACCAGCGCCTTCGGCGGCATCATCGCCTTCAACCGCCCGGTGGATGCCGAAACCGTGGAAGCGGTAACCGGCCAGTTCCTGGAAGTGCTGCTGGCACCGGCGTTCACCGATGAAGCCAAGGCACTGATCGCGGCCAAGAAAAACGTGCGCGTGCTGGAGATTCCACTGGAAGCCGGTGCCAACCGCTTTGAACTGAAGCGCGTCGGCGGCGGCGTACTGGTGCAGACCCCGGACATCCGCAACGTGGGCCTGGACGAGCTGCGCGTGGTGACGAAGCGTGCCCCGACCGAACAGGAAATGGCCGACCTGCTGTTCGCCTGGCGCGTGGCCAAGTACGTGAAGTCCAACGCGATTGTTTTCTGCAAAAATGGCCAGACCGCCGGTATCGGTGCCGGCCAGATGAGCCGCGTGGACTCCACCCGCATCGCCGCCCGCAAGGCGCAGGATGCCGGCCTGACCCTGCAGGGTGCCGTAGCGTCTTCCGATGCCTTCTTCCCGTTCCGCGACGGTATCGACGTGATCGCCGAGCAGGGCATCAAGGCCATCATTCAGCCGGGTGGCTCCATGCGTGACGACGAAGTATTCGCCGCCGCTGACGAGCACGGTATCGCCATGGTACTGACCGGCGTGCGCCACTTCCGCCACTAAGTTGGCATGACAAAGGTTGGCCGCATGCGGCCAACCTTTGTTAACAAACTGTTGTTTAACTGTATTCCGTTCGTATGTTGCGGTGCAGTAAAATGCCGGGCTTGCGATTGATCCCGGCCGCGTACACCGCGCCGCCGGAGAGGAAAGGTTAAGCAGTGAAAGCAGTAAACCGTATTGTTGCCCTCGCCTTGTTGGCGTCGGCCGCCAGCGTACCGGCAGTGGCCAGTGACGCTTCCATGCCCGTGGCCGAGGCGCCGGAGGATACGTCCGGCATACTGGATCGCACCCGCCGTATCAGCGACCAGGCAATGGCGAACATGGCGGCTACCTGGCAGTCGTCGCAGTACGAGCTGTATGTGCCGCTGTATACCTGGCACAACCGCGCCATGTATGCCGCGGACAAGATTGACGGTTACAACGAAAACCCGTGGGGTTTGGGCATCGGCAAGTATCACTACGACGCCGACGGTGACTGGCATGCCTGGTATGCCATGGCGTTTCTCGACTCGCATCACGATGTCGAGCCGATCGCCGGCTACGGCTACCAGAAGATGTGGCGGCCGGGAGGCGACTGGCGCCTGGGCGCCGGCTTCACTGCCGGGGTAACCATGCGCAGCGACTACCACTACGTACCGCTGCCGGTGATCCTGCCCACCGCTTCGGTGGAATATGGCCGCTTTTCGCTGCAGGCCACCTATATTCCGGGCGCGGCAGGGGCCGGCAACGTATTGTTTACCTGGGCGCGTTGGCAGTTTTCCGACAAGCCCGGACGATGAGTTAGCAAAACGCGGCGGCAGCCCGGGGCAGACCCGCTGCCGCCATGATGGAGAGCACACTGCATGAAAATCCTGGTAATCGGTTCTGGTGGCCGCGAACACGCGCTGGCCTGGCGCATTGCGCAATCCCGCCGCGTGTCCAAAGTGTTTGTGGCGCCGGGCAATGCCGGCACCGCACTGGATCCGCATCTGACCAATGTGCCCATCACCGATATTC